>UQZS01000010.1 GCA_900545625.1 uncultured Oscillospiraceae bacterium
GTCCAGACGCGTGTCCGAAAGCGGCAGGATCGCGAGACTGCTTTTTGCCGATGTCGCCTCGCGCCAAAGTTCGGTCGCCATGGTGCCGAGCATCGGTGCTGTGTTGGCATATACGCCCTTTTGCAGATTCGTCTGCATGCTGCTTAAGGAATCGTCCAATTCCGCGAGCGCCCGTTCGCCCGAAGCGCGCAGCTGCCGCTCATACCGGTTCGCGCGAACCGTACCGGCTATGGCAAAGACGGACAGCGTGAGCACGACCGCCGCCGCAAAAGAAAAGAGCCGGATCCGGCGTCGTTTGGACTTAGGTTTCCCCATATCGTTCACCTCGTGGATAGGTTTTGCAGTCTCGCTCAAAATATACGAAAAAAACCGCAGAAATCACGGTTTTTGTTTGCCAAAAGCGAGTTCCTCGTGTATAATATAAAATCGGAATCGTATTGTTTCGCAAAACGCCGCAGAAAGGAGCCGCCGCATGGAATGTTATCTGGACAACAGCGCGACCACAAAGCCCTGCCAAGAGGCGGTGGCTGCCGCCGTGGACGCCATGACCGAGCATTTCGGCAATCCGTCATCTTTGCATCAAAACGGCATGGCGGCACAGCAGCTGCTCGAACGCGCGCGAAAAATGATCGCGGACAGCCTTCGCGCCGAAAGCGGCGAGATCGTCTTTACCCCGAGCGGTACGGCGGCGAACAATACGGCGATTTTCGGCGCCACGGCCCGATACCGCAGCGGGAAGATCGTGACTTCCGCCATGGAGCACCCGAGCGTCGAGCAGTGTATGTCCGCGCTTGAAACGCGGGGGTTTACGGTCGTGCGATTGCACCCGGATAAAAACGGGCATATCACCGCCGAGCAGATCGCCGAAGCGGTAGACGAGCAAACCGTGCTTGTAAGCCTTATGGCGGTCAACAACGAGGTGGGCAGCGTTTTGCCGTTTTCAGAGCTTGGACGCATCGTCCGCGCCAAGAAATCACCCGCACTGGTGCATGTGGACGCGGTACAGGGCTTTTTGAAGCTGCCCATCGTGCCGAAAAAATGCGGCATCGATTTGTTGAGCGTCAGTGCGCATAAGGTGCACGGCCTCAAGGGCGCGGGCGCACTGTATGTGCGCAAGGGCGTGCGCATCAAGCCTTATCTCCTCGGCGGCGGTCAGGAAAACGGGCTTTGCTCGGGCACACAGCCCATGCCCGCCATTGCGGCATTTGCGGCGGCGGTGCGCGCTTACGGCGACGGCGACGCGTATCTTGCCCACGTGCGTGCACTGCGCGACAGGCTTACACAACATTTGTCGGCGCTTTCGGGGGTGCAGATCAATTCCCCGGCCGATGCACTGCCGTATATTCTTAACGTTTCGCTGCGCGGCGTGCCTGCGCAGGTCGGCGTCAACGCGCTGTCCGAACGGCAGGTCTGCGTTTCGGCGGGCTCTGCGTGCTCGCGCGGGCATCGCAGCGCGGTGCTCACGGCGATGGGGCTTTCTCCGGAGCGCATAGATACGGCGCTGCGCATCAGCCTTTCGCGCGAGACGACAGAAACCGAGATCGACGCTTGCGCGTCGGCTGTGGCGGATGTTTTAAACACAATCGGAAAAAAAGGAACATAAGACCATGCAGGAAATCATACTCATCAAAAACGGAGAACTCGCGCTCAAGGGACTTAACCGGGCGACGTTTGAAAGTGTTTTGGTAAAAAATATCAAACGGCGCCTCCGAGATTTGGGACATTTCGTCATAAACCGTTCACAATCTACGATTACAATAGAACCGACGGGATCGGATTTCGATACGGATGAGGCGGTGGAACGCCTGCGCCGCGTGTTCGGTATTGCTGCATTCCAGCGTGCCGCTGCGGTGGAAAAGCGTATGGATGCGATCCTGGAAACGGCAAGCACATATCTCCGGGAAGATCTGGCGGGCATTTCCGCGTTCAAGGTGGAGTCCAAGCGTTCGGATAAGACTTTTGCGCTTACCTCGCCTGAGATCAGCCGTGAAGTCGGCGGAAGGCTGCTGGAAGCCTTCCCGCATCTGCACGTGGATGTGCACCATCCCGAAAAGATCGTCACGGTCGAGGTGCGTGAGCACGCGGCGTATATCCACTGCGACCAGCTGAAGGGCGCGGGCGGCATGCCCGTCGGCACGGGCGGCAAGGCGATGCTGCTCATCTCCGGCGGCATCGACAGCCCCGTTGCGGGGTGGATGATGTCCAAGCGCGGCATCGTGCTTGACGCGGTGCATTTTGCATCGCCCCCGTACACTTCGCCGCAGTCGGAAATGAAGGTGCACGACCTGCTCGAACAGGTCGCGCGGTATTCCGGGGACATCGGGCTTTACACCGTGCCGTTTACGGAAATACAGGAACAAATCCGCGACAACTGTCCCGAAGCGCTGTTCACGCTGGTGATGCGGCGGTTCATGATGCGCATTGCCGAACGCATCGCACGGCGCGAAAAATGTGACGCGCTCATTACGGGCGAAAGCGTGGGGCAGGTCGCAAGCCAGACCGTGCTCGCTTTAGGCTGCACGGACGCCGTGGCAACACTGCCCGTGTTCCGTCCGCTCATCGGTATGGACAAAGATGAGATCATCGTCCGCGCGCGGCAGATCGAGACGTTTGACATCTCTATCCGCCCGTATGAGGATTGCTGCACGGTCTTTACACCGCGCCACCCGCGCACGCGCCCGTCGCTTTCACTTGTGGAAGCAGCGGAACAGAAGCTCGATGTGGAAGCGCTCGTTACCCGCGCGGCGCAGAACGCGAAATTTGAGATCATAAGGAACGGTCGATAACATGACGCTTGAGGAACAGGCGGTAGAAAAATTAAAAGTACAGCATAAAACACTCGTCACGGCGGAGTCATGCACGGGCGGTTGGATCGCCAAACGCATCACCGATATTGCCGGTGCATCCGAGGTGTTCGAATGCGGCATCGTTTGCTATTCCAACCGCATCAAAACGGAATTGCTCGGCGTGCGCGAGGAAACGCTTGCCGAATTCGGCGCGGTCAGCGAGCAGACCGCACGGGAAATGGCGCTCGGTGCGCTTGCCGTGTCAAAAGCGGATGTAGCGGTCGCGGTCACAGGGATCGCAGGTCCCGATTCCGACAATACAGGAAAGCCCGTGGGGCTTGTGTATATCGCCGTTGCGGACCGCACGCGCGTGGAAGTGCACGAGTACCGCAACCATTTTACAGATCATGTCCGTGATCATAACCGCCGTGCTTCGGCGGATAATGCGCTTACAGCTTTGGGGAGGTTCTTAGACGCATGAGCACACAAAACGAACAAGCCCCGCGCCCGAGAAAAGGAAAAAAACAGTCCCGCTTCGGCAAAACGGCCAACCGCGTCATCACGATCCTTGCGGTCCTGATCCTGCTCGTGTCAGGGGCGGTGTGCGTCAAGTATTTTGTCGAGCTTTACCAGAACAAAAATCAGACCGAGGAGCTTGCCGCGCTCGTGACGGAGTCCGAAGAAAACTATCCGGACGAACCTTCCTGGGTACAGCCGAAATACCGGGAGCTTTACAACCAGAATAATGATTTTGTCGGCTGGATCACGGTGCCGAATACCGCGATCAACCATCCCGTGATGCAGAGCGACGACAACGAGTATTATCTGCGGCGGGACTTCTATAAAAACTATCTGCGCCGCGGCACGGTGTTCATGGATTACCGCAACGACCCGGAAAACCTGAATGTGAACACCATTTTGTACGGGCATAACTATCTGGATTCTACGATGTTTTCCGATCTGGAGAAATATAAGGATATCGAGTTTTATAAGACCGCGCCCGTGATCGAGTTCAACACGATCTACGCCGATCACAAATGGAAGGTGTTCGCCGTGTTCCTGACGACGGCGTCTCCGGAGCTTGACAACAACTATGTATTCAATTACATTTACCCGTTCATGACGGAGTCGAGCTTTGAAGAGTTTATCGACGAGGTCGCCAAGCGCAGCCTGTATGACACCGGCGTGGAGGTGCTGCCGACAGATAAGATCCTGACGCTTTCCACCTGCACGCGGGATATGGACATCACCAGCAAACAGGAAAATGCGCGCTGTGTCGTGATGGCGCGGCTCGTGCGTGAGGGCGAGGACGAATCGGTGGATACGTCTCAGGCAACGGTGAATCCGAATCCGAAATATCCGCAGCTTTGGTATGACAAATACGGGATCGAAAACCCGTACAAGGATGATGAAAAATGGTACCCGAGAGGTGAGGGTTGATGCCGAAAAACGAAAAAGAACATGCGGAGGATATGCTTTCCTTCGACGAGCTCAAAGATAAAGTGCAGCCGGATACGGATGAGACCGACCCTGAGGTTGCTGCGCTGCTCGATTCCCTGCGGGATATTGAACCGCCGCCCGAACCGGTGCAGACGCCCGCCGAAGAGGAATCCCCCGCCGAGGCAGCGCCAGAAACGCCGAGCGAAGCGGAGAATTACAAAAGCATTTATAACGACGTGCTGCGTTCGGTGATGCAAAACGAACAGGAAAGCGAAAAGACCACCCGCAAAGCCAAGTTCTTGTCAGATGAGAGCCAATTTGTCGATGTGACCGACCGGTATGAGGATTTCGCCGATCTGCAAAAGCAGCCCGAAGCCGCCCCACCCGCTGCTGCGGCGCCGGCAGAAGCGGCACAGGAAACCGAAGCAAAAGCGCATACCGAGACGGAAGAAGCGCCCGCTGCGGAAAAGCAGTACCGCACCTTTAACGAGATCTTCAAAAGCGGGCTGCGCAAAATTTTCCCGAATAAGCAGGACACCGTCGGCGAGGGGATCCGCAAGGTGATCGCCGACCTGTCCGTGCTTGCGCTCGTTGCCTGCGGCGTCTATTTCGGCGTTTACGCCTATCAAAGCCATGCTGCGAAAGCACAACAGGCAGAGATCTCCGGGCAGATCATCACGGAGGACACCGTTGACAGCGAGAGCGACGTTTGGGCGGAATTCTTCGCGCAGTATCCCAATATCCAGCTCCCCGAAGGCATGATGGCAAAATACGCTTACTTGTATGCGATCAACCAGGATCTGGTTGGGTGGCTCAGGATCCCGAACTCTATTGTTGATGTGCAGGTGGTGCAAAGCGAGGAAAACGGCGAATACCTGAAGAAGGACTTCTACGGCAATTACAGCCGCTACGGCTGCCCGTATATGGACTACCGCAACGATCCGAAATACCTTGGGCAGAACACCATTATTTACGGGCACCATATGAGCGACGGGCTGGTGTTCGCCGATCTCACCAAGTACAAGACCATCGAAGGCTTCCAGGAGTCGCCGATCATCCAGTTCGACACGCTGTACCGCAGCTACACCTTTAAGGTGTATGCCGTGATCATCACAAACAGCCAGGCGGACGACGACAACGGGTATATCTTCAACTATACCGTGACGGACTTCGGCTCGGAGGAAAACTTCATGGAATATATCGCCGCGGTGGATGAGCGTAAGCTGTATACGACCGGCGTGGATATTCAGCCCGACGATAAGCTTATAACGCTGCAAACGTGCACCTATGAATTCTCGGACGCGCGCCTGGTCGTCATCGGCAGGATGGTGCGCGACGGCGAGAGCACGACGGTGGACACGAGCCTCGCGGTGGAAAATGCTTCGCCGCGCTACCCGCAGGCGTGGTATGACAAGCAGGGGATCGCGAACCCCTATGCGGACGCCGAAAAATGGATGCCGTAATCCGAAGATAAGGAATGGATGAAAGAACATGGATATGAAACTGCTCGCGCTGACGGCGGACAATGCACACGCACATCTGCTGGTGCGCATCTCCGGCACGCTCAGCGGGTTTAGCGATACGGATACGGCGTTTGCAACGTATCCGACGCTTAAAACGCTGCTGCCCGCATTTGCCGAGGCGCTGAAAAAACAGGGTGTGATCGTGCTTGCCGTGGACGGCGCGAAGTACAATGCCACCCGTGCAAAGCTGTGTGCGGCGCTGTCGCTTGCGACGGTCGAAGACAGGGCGCTTTATGAACGCCTGTCCGCAAATACGGGGCTGCCGCTCGAGGAGATCGAAAAGATCGCCCGCGTGCCGAAAAATGCGGCGCTGTTCCCGAACACGGATGGGCTGTATACGGGTCTTGCGGTGGAAAAGGGCAAACAGATCATTGTGTTTTTGCCGCTGGAAGAAGACGCCCTTACGCCCGTGCTCAAAAACGGGCTGGTGCCGTATCTCATGCGTAAATTGGTCAAGACGGAGAACGCTGTGCCCGAAAAGCATGAGGCGCCTGCGGTGTCCGCCACAGCAAGTGAAGTTGTGCGCCGCACGGTGAATCTGCTGCGTGAAAACAATGCTACGGTCGCTGTAAGCAGCACCCCGAGCGCGCAGATCATCCGTTCGCTCGGCGTAAATATGCCGGACTTTGAAACGTTCTTCCTGTTTACACCCCATGTCGAGGACAAGGGGGATTACAGCATGACCGACTACGCTGCGCTGCTGGCAAAATCCGCCAAGGAGCTGTCAAACGCGACGTTCGGTGCGTGCATTTCCGATGTGTGTGACGCCGAGGGCGGCACGTATGTCTGTGTCACGGTGGCGGATGACAAGACCGCCGTGGTGCGCAAGCTCTACAAGGAGGACGATGAGACCGAGAACAGCTTCCTGCACGACGCCGCCGAGGAGCTCGTGGAGCTGATCGGTGAAAAAGCGGCGGGCAAGGGTATGGTCGGCATTGAGGTCGCGGACGCCGGAAATGAGAAAAGCCGCGGCGGGTTTCTTTCCAAGCCCGCCGGCAAGGTGACAATGTCCGTGATCGCGCTGGTGCTTGTCGCAGCGGTCACGGTGGGCTGCGTCTTCTTTGTGCGCGAACGCCGCGCGCGTGATGCGCAAAATACCACGCAGCCGCCTGTCGTGACGGAGCAGCCCGACACGACCATTGCGCCGGTCGTGACGGACACGGTGACGATCTCGGAGTTTATTTACAATGAAATGCAAAACGGCGTGCAGGAAACGCCCGCCGAAACGACCACCGCCAATGCGGCCGGCGTTGCGATTGACACGACCGGCAGCAGTACCGCCACGGGCGACGAGATCCCGTCGGAAATGATCGTCAACGGCAGGACGCTCGACGCCAAAGAGGCAGTCGCCCGCATGATCGAGGCGGAAATGGACAGCACCTATAATACCGAAGCGCTCAAGGCGCAGACGGTGGCGATATACACCTATCTCAAATACCGCAATACGAATTGGAAGATCACGGGTGTTACGCTCGCCGATGATTACAGCGACGAGGTCTATAACGCGGTGCGTGCGGTGTTCGGGGAATATCTGAGCTTTAACGGCGCGCCGGCGTTCACGCCGTTCTTCCGCCTTTCGGCAGGCAGGACCGCCGCCTGTGAGACGGTGTTCGGTACGAGCTATGCGTATCTGCGCGCGGCGGACAGCATTTCCGACCGCACGGAGGACGGGTACTTAACACAGCTCATCATCCCGGCTGACGAGATCCGGGAGCTCGTAGAAGCCTATGACGCGAGCATCACACTCGGCGAGGAAACCGCCGACTGGCTGGAGGTAACGGAGCACGACGGTGCGGTGGATACGGGTACGGGCTATGTGCACACCATCCGCGTCGGCGACCGCGAGATCTCAGGCAGAGAGTTCGTAGACGTGGTCATGGCAGGGAAAAATCTGCCGTCCGTGTGTTTCTCGGTGATGTACCAAAGCGAAACCAATGAGTTTCTGTTCGAGGTCTACGGCATCGGCTACGGCGTCGGCATGAGCCAGCGCGGCGCGGACCGCATGGCAGCGACGGGAGCAGAATATACGGAGATCCTGTCCCGCTATTACAGCGGTACGCAGCTTACAGCTTAAAATCAATATATTTCGGGAGGAATGTACAATGGCAATTCTGGTAACAGGCGGTACGGGCTTTATCGGCTCGCACACCTGCATCGCACTCACTGAGGCGGGGTATGACGCCGTCATCGTGGATAACTACTACAATTCCAGCCCCAAGTCGCTCGAACGCATCAACGAGCTGTGCGGCAAGGAACTGAAATTCTATGAGTGCGACATCCGCGACCGCGAGGGAATGACGCGTGTTTTCAAGGAAAACAAGATCGACGCAGTGATCCATTTCGCGGGGCTCAAAGCGGTGGGCGAATCCTGCCAAAAGCCGATGGAATATTATGACAACAACATCGGCGGCACGCTGACGCTCTGCGAAGTCATGCGCGACTGCGGCTGCAAAAACATCGTTTTCAGCTCATCCGCGACTGTGTACGGCATGCACAATGTCTCTCCGCTCAAGGAAACCATGCCCGCAGGCGGCACGACCAACCCCTACGGTACGACCAAATACATGATCGAGATCATTTTGGAAGACATTTACAAGGCGGACAATGACTGGAATGTGACACTGCTTCGCTATTTTAACCCGATCGGGGCGCATAAAAGCGGCAGAATCGGTGAAAATCCGAACGGGATCCCGAATAACCTTATGCCCTACATCACGCAGGTCGCAGTCGGCAAGCTGCCGGAGCTTTCGATCTACGGCGACGATTACGACACCAAGGACGGCACCGGCGTGCGCGATTACATCCATGTGGTCGACCTCGCGGAGGGGCATGTCAAGGCGCTCGACAACATTTTGTCCGGCAAACGCGGTGTACAGATCTTCAACCTCGGCACCGGCGTCGGGTACAGCGTTTTGGACATCGTGCATGCCTTTGAAGAAGCAAACGGCGTAAAGATCCCGTATAAGATCGTCGGCAGACGCCCCGGCGACATCGCCACCTGCTACTCCGATCCTACCAAGGCGAAAGAGGTGCTCGGCTGGCAGGCAAAGCGCGGCCTTGCCGAGATGTGCGAGGACTCATGGCGCTGGCAGAAGCAGAATCCCAACGGATTTGAATAAGCGATCCCCCGTATAATTTTGCGGCGCATTGCCGCAGCAGGAGGAAAAATATGAAAAGCAAAAAGTCTCTTTGGATCGCGCTTGCCGTGGTGGCGGTCGTCGTGATCGCCGCGGTGGGCTGGATCATGTCCACTTACAACGGGCTTGTGGAAACGCGTGAGCAGGTGACGGCACAGCAGGCAAACGTGCAAAGCCAGCTGCAAAGACGCGCCGACTTGATCCCGAATCTGGTCAGCACGGTGCAGGCTTACGCCACGCATGAGGAAGAGGTCTACACCGCCCTTGCCGACGCACGCGCGGCGCTCGCGGGCGCGAGCACGGTCGACGAGCTCAATGCGGCAAACAGCGCCCTGGATTCCGCGCTCTCGCGGCTGCTCGTGGTGGTGGAAAACTACCCGGAACTGCAGGCAAGCCAGAATTTCATCAATTTGCAGGATGAGCTGGCGGGCACCGAAAACCGCATTGTGCAGGCACGCAATACGTACAACGATATGGCGCGTGAATACAATACACGGATCCAGCGTTTCCCGTCCTCGCTGATCGCAAGCATCGGTAATTTTGAGCAGGTGGATTATTTCGAGGCGTCTGAAGAGTCACAAACCGTTCCGGAAGTGAGCTTCGACTGATCCCGGGGCTTGGAGGAGAAGAATGAAACGAATTTCGGCGCTTGTGCTGGGGCTTTTGGCGGCGGCGCTTTTGGTGCTGCCCGCTTCGGCGGCGCGAACGGAATACCCCGAGCCGACAAGTGGCTTTTTCGTCAACGACTTCGCGGGCTGCTTAAACGCCGAGGATGCACAGGAGATGCAAGCTTTGGGCGAGGCGCTGTACCGTGCGACGGGGGCGCAGGCGGTCGTGGTGACGGTGGAATCCTTGGACGGTGCATCCATTGAGGATTACGGCTATGACCTTGCCAACGGTTGGGGCATCGGCGATGAGAGCGCGGACTCAGGCGTTCTGCTGCTGCTTTCCACCGGCGACCGGCAGGTGCGCATCGAGGTCGGCAGCGGCCTTGAAGGCAGGCTGACCGACGGTAAAACGGGGCGTATACTCGATACATACGCCATACCGTATTTGCGCGCGGACGATTTTTCCACCGGGCTTTTGGAGGCGTATAAGGCCATTGTCAATGAGGTCTATATCGAATATGATATGGAGCCTTCCGACGGGTATGTCCCTATAGAGGAAGATTATGAGATCACAGACGGGGATCTGGCCCGCTTTGCGGGTGCGATATTCCCGATACTCACGGTCCTCGTACTCATCTTTATTGTCGCTACGCGCCGGCATTGGGGCGGAGGCGGCGGTGGCTTTTACGGCGGCTATCACGGCGGCGGTTTCCATGGTGGCGGCTTCTCCGGCGGCGGCGGGTTCTCCAGCGGCGGCGGAGGCGGCTTCTCGGGCGGAGGCGGCGGTTTCTCCGGCGGCGGCAGCTCGCGCGGGTTCTGACAGAATACAGAATATCAAAGCAAAAACGGACTTCGGTTTTTCCGAAGTCCGTTTCGTTTTACTGTATATCGTCCGGCGCTTATCGCTCTGTAAGCGGCACATACGGCTTTACGCCGGAGACGCTTTTGTATGCGGGGCGGATGATCTTGTCGACATTCGTCAATTCTTCGAGCATATGTGCGCTCCAGCCCACGATGCGCGCCATCGCAAAGATCGGCGTGTAAAGCTCTGGCGGAATGTCCAGCATGCTGTAAACGAATCCGCTGTAAAAGTCCACGTTAGGGCTGACGCCCTTGTAAATGCGCCGGCGTTCGGCGATGACCTGCGGGCCTAAGCGCGCAATCATGCTGTACAGCGCAAAATCCTCGCCGCGCTTTTTCTCCTGCGCGAGCTTCTGCACGAAGCCCTCAAAAATCTCTGCGCGCGGGTCGGAAATGGAGTATACCGCGTGCCCCATGCCGTAAATCAAGCCCTTTTTATCAAAAGCTTCACGGTTAAGCAGCTTTTCAAGATATGCGCGCACCTCATCCTCGTCATGCACATCCCGCACATGGCGCTTGATGTCCTTGACCATTTCCACGACCTTGATGTTTGCGCCGCCGTGCTTCGGCCCTTTGAGCGAGCAAAGCGCCGCCGCCATGACCGAGAAGGTGTCCGACCCGGAGGAGGCGACCACGTGCGTCGTGAACGATGAGTTGTTGCCGCCGCCGTGCTCCATATGTAAGATCAGCGCGATGTCGAGCACCTGTGCTTCGAGCGCGGTGTGTTTTTTGTCGGGACGCAGCAGCCGCAGGATGTTTTCCGCTGCCGAGAGCTTGGCGTCGGGGTGGTGGATATACAAACTGTCGTTGCAGATATAGTGGTTGTATGCCTGATATCCGTATACGGCGAGCATCGGGAAACGGCTGATGAGCGACAGGCACTGCCGAAGCACGTTTTCCTGCGTCATCTCCGTCGGGTTGCTGTCATATGCAGAAAGCGTCAGCACGCTGCGCGTCAGGCTGTTCATGATGTCCTTGCTCGGCGCTTTCATCACAACATCGCGCACAAAGTTGCGCGGCAGACAGCGCATCGTCGAAAGTATGTCGCAAAACTCCGAAAGCTGCGCTTCGTTCGGCAGCGCCCCGAACAAAAGCAGGTACGCCGCCTCCTCAAAGCCGAAGCGCTTTTCCCGAATACAGCCGCGCACAAGCTCCGTAACATTGATGCCGCGGTAGCGAAGCTCGCCGGCACAGGGCTTGCGTCCCTCAGGCGTCTCTTCGTATGCTTTGACATTGGAAATCGTCGTTAAGCCTGCTAAAACGCCCACGCCGTTTTTGTCGCGCAAACCGCGCTTCACGGCATATTGTTCATATAGCTCGGGATCAATGGTGCTGCATGCGGTGTTCTCTAAACTCATCTTTGCGGCATAATCCATGATCTCCGCTCTGGTCTTTCGCATCTTGCATCCTCCTTTTTCTTCTTGATTTTGATACCTTTACTCTCTGATTCTAATCATAAAGGAAAAAGCCCTTGGGTGTCAACGCCTAAATTGTAAACATTATGTGAACTGTCGTGATTTTGTTGACAGATTATAGGGAAAGGTATATATTATAGACAAATAGGGGGCGGTTTGATGCCAAAAACTGCGCGGCAGGAAGCTGCCGAAATGCTTACCGAGTTGTTGTTCCGCTTTTACAGCGCAGGTCAGCGCCACCCGCGCGTAACGCAGGGGCCGAAGATCCACACCCATGCGTTCCATGTGCTGTATCTGCTTGCTCGTGCGCATGACAAGCGGCTGTCTTTAAGTTTTCTGCTTACGGAATTGCAGGTGACCAAGCAGCAGCTTTCCAAGCTCATCAACGAGCTGGAGGACTTCGGGTATGTCGAGCGGGTGCGCACCGGGCGTGACCGCCGCAACGTGATGCTGTGCCTGACGGAGGCGGGCGAGCGGTATTATGCCGAACGCGAACAGGCGGTCGCCGACCAGATCGCTGCATTCCTCGAAAAATATCCGCCCGAAAAAACCGAGTTTTTGCATGAGCTGCTTGTGCAGCTGGGTTCGTGAACGCAAAAACAACAAACTGCACAGAGCTTCCCCGCTTGCGGGGGAGCTTTTTATGTCTTAGACAAACTGCACAATATATTGCGCAAAATTTCGCCGCATTTCCGATTGCACACTAAATTTAGTGGTGCTATAATAATAAAGCTTTCCTTTCCGCCGCGCGGGAGTGCTGCGGAAAGAATTTTATCTTGAACGAGGGGGAGCGCTATGAAAATCAGCGGCCTTCAAACCCTGACTTTGCTGGATTTTCCGGGCAAGGTCGCCTGCACGGTGTTCACGAGCGGCTGCAACATGCGCTGCCCGTTTTGCCATAATGCAGGGCTTGTGCTTGAGCCCGACGAGCCTGCGCAGATGACCGAGGACGAATTTTTCGCCTTTCTTAAAAAACGCAGCGGCGTGCTTGACGGCGTTTGCGTGACGGGCGGCGAGCCGCTGCTGCAAACGGATCTGATCCCGTTCTTCCAAAGGGTAAAGGACCTTGGCTTTACAACGAAGCTCGACACCAACGGCTTTTTGACCGACCGCCTGCGTAAAACCGTGGAAAGCGGCACGGTGGATTATGTGGCGATGGACGTCAAAAATGACCCGAGCCGCTATGCCGAAACGGTCGGCATCCCGAATTTTTCCATGGAACCGATTTTCGAGAGCGTGCAGTATTTGATGTCCTGCGGCGTAGACTATGAATTCCGCACCACGGTCGTCCGCGAGCTGCACCGCGCCGGCAACCTTACGGCGATCGCCGAGTGGCTGCAGGGCGCAAAGCGGTATTTTTTACAGGGCTTCCGCGATTCGGGCGAGATCTTGGGCGGCACCATGCACGCCTATTCCCCGCAGGAGATGCGCGAACTGCTCGGTAAAGTGCAGGCAATCTTGCCGCAGACGGAACTGCGCGGCGTAGAGGTATAAACAACAATATATTGTGCTTCGAAAGAATAAATTTAACAACATATTGTGAAAACGGCTTGACAGCTCCAAGCGGCTGTGATAGTATAGATCATACAGGCGTTTCGGAGAAACACGATTTTAGAAACATAAAAACTTTTTAATAAAAGCGAGGGAAAAGGAATGTATCAGGTCATCAAGCGAGACGGCAAACATGTGGATTTTGACCTCTCCAAGATCACCGAAGCGATCCGCAAGGCGTTTGAAGCGCAGGAACGGCAGTACAACATGGACATCATCGAGCTGCTGGCGCTCAAGGTCACCGCGGATTTTGAGAAGAAGATCAAGGACGGTCTCATCGGCGTGGAGGACATCCAGGACAGCGTCGAGGCGGTTCTCATCGCGGCGGACTATGCCGACGTGGCGAAAGGTTATATCCTTTACAGAAAGCAGCGCGAAAAGATCCGCAACATGAAGTCCACCGTGCTCGATTATAAGGAGATCGTGGACAATTACGTGCATCTGACAGACTGGCGCGTCAAGGAAAACTCCACCGTGACCTATTCCGTCGGCGGCCTGATCTTAAGCAACTCCGGTGCGATCACGGCGAACTATTGGCTGTCGGAGATCTATGACAACGAGATCGCCGAGGCGCACCGCAACGCGGACATCCACATCCATGACCTGTCCATGCTCACGGGCTACTGCGCGGGCTGGTCGTTAAAGCAGCTTATCCAGGAGGGTCTGGGCGGCATCCCCGGCAAGATCACCTCTTCGCCCGCGTCGCACCTTTCGACGCTGTGCAACCAGATGGTCAACTTCCTCGGCATCATGCAGAACGAATGGGCGGGCGCGCAGGCGTTCTCCTCTTTCGATACCTACCTTGCCCCGTTTGTAAAGGTTGACAACTTGTCATACAAGGAAGTCAAGCAGTGCATCCAGTCCTTCGTCTACGGCGTCAATACGCCCAGCCGCTGGGGCACGCAGTCGCCGTTTACGAACATCACGCTGGACTGGACGGTCCCCGCGGACCTTGCCGAATTAAACGCGATCGTCGGCGGCAAGGAAATGGACTTCAAATACAAAGACTGCAAAAAAGAGATGGACATGGTCAACAAGGCGTTCATCGAGATCATGGTCGAGGGCGACGCCAACGGCCGCGGCTTCCAGTACCCGATCCCGACCTATTCCATCACCAAGGACTTTGACTGGTCCGAGACCGAAAACAACAAGCTCCTGTTTGAAATGACCGCGAAGTACGGCACGCCGTATTTCTCGAACTACATCAACAGCGATATGGAGCCTTCGGACGTCCGTTCCATGTGCTGCCGCCTGCGGCTCGATCTGCGCGAGCTGCGCAAGAAATCCGGCGGTTACTTCGGCAGCGGCGAAAGCACCGGCTCCGTTGGCGTGGTCACGATCAACATGCCGCGCATCGCATATCTCTCGAAAACCGAGGAAGAATTCTATAAGCGGCTCGATCGCATGATGGATATTTCCGCGCGTTCTTTGAAGGTCAAGCGCGACATCATTTCGCGGCTTTTGGACGAGGGACTGTATCCGTACACCAAGCGCTACCTCGGCACATTCAACAACCATTTCTCGACCATCGGGCTTATTGGCATGAACGAAGCCTGCCTGAACGCCAACTGGATCGGCGAGGACTTGGGCCACGAGCGCGCACAGCAGTTTACAAAGGATGTGCTCAATCACATGCGCGAGCGCCTTTCCGATTATCAGGAGCAGTACGGCGACCTGTATAACCTTGAGGCGACGCCCGCAGAGTCTACGACCTACCGCCTTGCAAAGCACGACGTCGCGCGTTATCCCGACATCATTACGGCGGCGGGCGACTGCGGCACCCCGTACTACACGAACTCTTCGCACCTGCCGGTGGACTTCACAGCCGACATTTTTGAGGCGTTGGACATCCAGGACGATCTGCAGACGCTCTACACCTCCGGCACGGTGTTCCATGCCTTCCTCGGCGAAAAGCTGCCGAGCTGGCAGTCTGCGGCGAATCTGGTGCGCAAGATCGCCGAGAACTACAAGCTGCCCTATTACACCATGTCGCCGACCTACTCCGTCTGCAAGGAGCACGGCTACATCACGGGCGAGCATTACACCTGCCCCGAGTGCGGCGGTGTAACCGAAGTGTACAGCCGCATTACCGGCTACTATCGTCCGGTGCAGAACTGGAACGACGGCAAGGCGGAAGAATTCAAGCACCGCAAGCTGTATGACATTGCGAACTCGCATCTGCGCCGTCACGGCGTCTCTGCGGAAAGCGCGGAAGCCCGGCCGGCAGCTGCGGAAGATAAGGCGGGCGAGCTGCTTCTGTTCACCACCAAGACCTGTCCGAACTGCAAGCTTGCAAAAGCGGCGCTCGACAAAGCGGGCGTAGCGTACACGGTGGTGGATGCGGAAGAGAATACGGAACTGACGGACAAATACGGTGTGCGCCAGGCGCCGACACTCGTGTCGGTCGCGGGCGACAGCTTTGAGACTTTTGCGAACGCCTCCAACATCAAGGCCTTCGCGGAAAGGGCATAACCTATGCAGGACATCCTGATCGTCGGCGCGGGCACGGCGGGCTTGACCGCCGCGATCTATGCGGCGCGCGCGGGAAAGACCGTGACCGTGCTCGAAAACGAAGCCGTCGGCGGGCAGATCGCCACCTCGCCGCAGGTCGAAAATTATCCCGGCTTTGAAAGCATCAGCGGAGCAGAATTTTCGGATCGGCTCTTTACCCAAGCGACCGTGCTCGGCGTATCTGTGGAGCTCGAAAAAGCGCAGGCTGTGCGTGTGCAGGACGGCGTGTTTACCGTCGAGACGGGCGGCGAAAGCTATTCGGCGCGGGCGCTTATCCTCGCGACGGGCGTAAAGCACCGCCGGCTCGGGCTCGCGGAAGAAGCGTCCTATCTCGGGCGCGGGCTGTCCTATTGCGCGGTGTGCGACGGGGCGTTTTTCAAAAACCGCACCGTAGCCGTCGTGGGCGGCGGCAACGCCGCACTGCAAAGCGCGATCTATCTTTCCGACGTCGCCGAAAAGGTGTATCTGATCCACCGCCGCATGCAGTACCGTGCGGAGGAAGCCGTGATCCGTGCCATGGAAGCAAAGCCGAACATCGAACCCATTTTGAATAAAACGGTAGCGGCGCTCTCCGGCGAACCGCTTTTGCAGTCGCTCACCTTGCGCGATACGCAGACAGGGGACAAGTCGGAGCTTCCCGTGAACGGCGTGTTCGTTTCGATCGGCAAAGTTCCCGCAAACGATTTTTGCCGTGACATAGTGACGCTCGACGACGCCGGTTTCATTGTGGCGGACGAATCGTGCAAAACAAACGTACCCGGTATTTTCGCCGCAGGCGACTGCCGCACAAAGACTGTGCGTCAGCTGACCACCGCCGCTTCGGACGGCAGCATTGCCGCCCTTGCCGCGTGCGATTATCTGAACGCAAACGCATAACAAATCAAAGCCCTTTGCGCAAAAGCAAAGGGCTTTTTCGTCTCTGTATGGGCACAAAGGAGCAGTATGAGATCCTTTACAACTCGAACGGAAATTACAAAGGGCTGGTCGGGCGACAAAAAATACTGCGTGACGGAGCAAAACGGCACACGGTATTTTCTGCGTGTTTCCCCGCGTGCGCAATATGAAGAAAAACAGCAGGAATTCGAGCTGATGCGCCGTGTTTTCGCGCTCGGCGTGCCCACGCCGCAGCCGCTGGAATTCGGGCTGTGCGCCGAGGGCGTATACAGCCTGCAAGCTTGGATCGACGGCGACGACGCAGAGGACGTGATCGGGCGTTTTCCCGAAACACAGCAGTATATCTATGGCCTCGCGGCGGGGCGCGCCTTGCAAAAGATCCACTCTATCCCCGCACCTGAAAACGCCGAACCATGGGAAACGCGTTTTAACCGCAAAATCGACCGTAAGATCCAACTGTATACCGCCTGCGGGCTGCGCTATGCAGAGGATGAGCCGTTTTTCACCTACTTGCGTGAAAACCGCAGCCTTTTGAAAGACCGTCCGCAGACCTTGCAGCACGGCGATTTCCACATCGGCAACATGATGCTCGACCGTACGGGAAAGCTGTGGATCATCGACTTCAACCGCCGCGACTACGGCGACCCGTGGGAAGAATTCAATCGCATCGTCTGGGCGGCGCAAAAGTCACCCAACTTTGCAAGCGGCATGGTGGACGGGTATTTTGACGGCGACGTACCGATGAAATTTTGGCGGCTGTTGGCGCTGTATATTTCGAGCAACACGCTTGGCTCCCTGCCGTGGGCGATCCCGTTCGGGGACGGGAAGATCAATGTCATGTGCGAGCAGACAGGCGAAATTTTGCAGTGGTACGACCACATGCGCATCGTCGTGCCGCGGTGGTACCGCCCGCGCTGCTTACAGCAAATAGACGGTGTTCCGTTTTGCCTGAAAACGCCATTTGACTTCTCCTTTTTGTCGCAATACGGTAAGGTGTTCCGTGTGTTTGACGAGCAGGATTCGGGCAACATCTGTTTTGGTTTGCAAAAGGATGTAACCCGATATTTTGTGAAATTTGCAGGCGCGCCGACGGTCAAATATGACGGAACACCGAAAGAAGCTGTTTCACGGCTGCAAGCAGCGCTGCCCGTATATCAGGACTTGCGGCATAAAAATCTGATCCGCTTGCTGCGCGCAGAGCCTGTCGGCGGCGGTCTTGCTGCGGTGTTTTCATGGGAAAACGGCAAGGGCGTGGGCAGAATGTGCCCAGAAGCACACGAAAAGTTTATGTGCCTGCCCGTGGAAAAACGGCTCCGCGTGTTTGACGACATTATGGATTTTATGACGTTTACGGCATCGCGCGGCTATGTTGCCGTCGATTTTTACGACGGCAGCTTGCTGTATGATTTTGAGACGAAAACAACTACGATTTGCGATGTAGATTATTTCCGAAAAGCGCCCGCCGTCAACGATATGGGTCGTATGTGGGGAAGCTTACGCTTCCAAGCGCCGGAGGAACATATACGTGGCGTGCGGCTGGATGAGGTGACCAACGTCTATACCTTAGGCGCTATGGCATTTTTCCTGTTTGCGCATTTTTCGCGCGAGCGGGAACAGTGGGCTTTGTCCGACAAACTGTATGCGGTAGCGAAAAAGGCTGTTCAAAATGACCGCGAGCAGCGGTACAGCAGTGTGCAGGCGTTTTGCCGCGCGTGGCGGGCGGCGTTTGCCGTTTGGCAGACAGAAAACGCGGCAGGGGAGGGCAACATATGATCATCTCCGTTTCCCGCCGCACGGATATTCCGGGCCGGTATGCGGACTGGTTTATGAACCGCATTCGCGCGGGGTTCGTGCTGACACAAAATCCCGTGCATCCCGCGCAGGTGCAAAGACTGCCGCTTTCCAAGGATTGTGTGGACTGTATCGTCTTTTGGACCAAGGACGCCGCGCCGCTGCTGCCGTATTTGGATGAGCTTGACCGTCTTGGCTATACCTATTATTTTCAATTCACCCTGACGCCGTATCCGCACGCGCTCGAACCGGGCCTTCGCCCGAAAAGGGAGATCGTACAGACCTTTCGTGCGCTGTCCGAGCGCGTGGGACGCGAGCGGATAGTTTGGCGGTATGACCCGATCCTGCTTAGCACAGGGATAGATGTTGCGTTTCACAAGCGGGCGTTTGGGGCTTTGTGCGAGCGGCTGTCCGGCTATGCCGATACAGTCACGATCAGTTTTTTGGATGTATATCAAAAGATAAAAACCGCACCTGTGCGCCCGCCAGACGAGAATGAAACAGCTGAATTTGCAGCGTTTATCGGCGAGACGGCAAAACGTTACGGGCTTTGCGCAACGGCGTGCTGTGAGGCGGCGGATTTAACTGTATACGGAATTTCACGCGCCGCCTGTATCGACAAAGCGCGCATTGAACGCATCTGCGGGTGCACTTTGGACCTCGGCGCCGACAAAAACCAGCGCGGCGCGTGCGGCTGTTCGGAGAGCGTGGATGTCGGCGTATACGACACCTGCCCGAACGGCTGTGTGTATTGCTACGCGAACCGAAGCAAAGCCGCCGTCGAAAAACGCCGCGCCGTCTATGACCCGAATTCGCCCCTGCTTTGCAGTGCAACAGACGAAAGAAAGACTTATCCCGAACGGCGGGTGCGGTCGAACAAAACAGGGCAGACCAAGCTGTTTTAGCTGCACGGGATATTCGTCTCTTTTTTACAATTTTTTCCGCATGGTATTCGACAAAAAACTTTCCTGTTTTTTCGGTATAAAATCTCCAATCAAACAGACAATAACACAGAACGATTTTGAAAAAAGAAAAAAGGAGATTTTATATATGAAAGCCACAGGCATTGTCAGAAGAATCGATGATCTCGGGCGCGTGGTCATCCCCAAGGAGATCCGCCGCACCATGCGCATCCGCGAGGGCGACCCGCTGGAAATTTACACCGCGGCGGACGGCGAGGTCATTTTTAAGAAGTATTCCCCCATCGGCGAGCTGTCGCAGATCGCCGCGCAGTATGCGGAGGTGCTCAACCGCGCCATCCAGCTGCCCGTGCTCATTACGGATCGTGACCATGTGATCGCGGTCTCCGGCGCACCCAAGCGCGATTTCGCGGACCGCCGTGTCAGCGAGGAGCTTGAAGCCTTGATGACCGATCGCGCGACCTACACCGCGACGCCCGATACCCCGCCCTTGTACCCCGTTTCGGGCTATGAAAAGGAGGCGGCGCTGGCGTTTCCGATCATCGGCAGCGGCGACGTTTCGGGCTCTGTCGTGCTGATGCTTCGCGAAGACGGCTCCATGCCCACGGCGGAGGAAACGAAGCTTTTGCAGGTCGCGGCATCCTTCCTCGGCAAGCAGATGGAGGATTGACGGCAAATCGATCCAACAGAAGGGACTTCTGTTGGATCCGGAGAACCCCTGGCGCGCGTGTCAAAAAATTGCCTTTTGCTCCCCTTGTCATGGGTGATTCCCCGCAGTGCGGGGAAATGTCGCGAAGCGACAAAGGGGACGGCCGCCGTCAGCGGCTGTCGAGCGAAGCGAGACTGAGGGGTAGTCAAAAGCCTTGATACTTCAAGGCTTCTCTCTCCCTTAAGTCACGCGCTTCGCGCGTGCCACCTCCCTCGTCAGAGGGAGGAAAAAAGACTTTATTGACAGTCTCCGCGTCGAAACAGTCCACAGGACTGTTGTGCCGCCCTCTCCTGCGCTTTTCAAAGAAAAAGAATTTCGCGCCCTGCGGGGCACCGCAGCGGCGCTGCCTTTGGAATCCGCGATTTTTTGTAAAAAAGCGAGTAAAACTTTTGTGTTGTCTATCGATAAAAACGGGAGGAAGCGTCTGCTCTCTCCCGTCCTTTTGTGTTCCTATTTTTATTGTTCCGTATCGTTCAAATCCACCAAATGAAATCCCGCCGCGCGGATCAGACGGTTATAGACCGCAAGCCCCATGCCGTCAAGCTCCGGACAGCGCGCATACACGGTCGCCGCGCCCTGCTCGTCGAGTTCGCGCAGCGCGTCGAAAAGCCGCGCCGCCTGTGATGCGCCATCGTGCGCCTTGCCGTAGGTCACAGCGCGCGCAAAATGCGATTCTTCCCCCTGAAAGCAGAGAATGGTCGCGTCCTTGCCGGCGACATAGGCGCAGAACTGTTCAAACGTGCCTTTTACGATCGTGATATCCGCGCGCGGGGCATAGTGCTTGTATTTCATTCCCGGTGAAGCGGCGACCGCGCCGTCCTCCAATTTGTGCAGTACGGCGTCGTCGACCTCGACCTCGCCGAGCACACCGCGCAGCTGCTCCACAGTCACGCCGCCCGGACGCAGGACGCGCGGCACGTCGCCCGTCAAAGAGACGACCGTGGATTCCACGCCGACTTTACATGCGCCGCCGTCCAAGATCAGCGGGATACGCCCGTCCATATCCGCCAGCACATACGCGGCGTTCGTAGGGCTCGGGCTGCCCGAAAGGTTGGCGCTCGGCGCGGCAAGCGGTACGCCTGCGGCGCGGATGACGGCGGCTGCCGCAGGGTGGACGGGCATGCGCACCGCTACGGTCGGAAGTCCCGCCGAAACTCCGGCGGGTACGCGGTCGCTTCTCGGTAATATCATGGTCAGGGGACCGGGCCAAAACGCCTTGGCAAGACGCTTGGCGCTTTCCGGTACGTCGGTGACCAGCTGTGCCAGCTCGTCTATGGCGGCGATATGGACGATCAGCGGGTTGTCCTGCGGGCGGCCTTTTGCGGCAAATATTTTGGCGACTGCCGATTCGTCAAAGGCGTTTGCTGCAAGCCCGTAGACCGTTTCCGTCGGGATGGCGACGACCTCTCCGTTGAGAAGCCGAGAAGCCGCCTTTTTTACGGCGGCTTCATTTATAGTACCATCGGGCGAAATGACTTGTAAAACTTCCGTTTCCATAGTTTTCTCTTTTCTGTATTTATCCGACCAGCGCGCGGATCGCAAAATAGCCGATCACCACGACGCCCAACACGATGCGGTACCAGCCGAACACCTTGAAGTCGTGCTTTTTGATATAGGACATCAGGAATTTGATGATGAACAGCGACACGACAAACGCCGTCACAAGCCCTACCAGCAGAATGGCGATCTCCTGACCCGTGTAAGAAAAGCCGTACTGCACGAGCTTTAAGGCGCTTGCGCCGAACATCACGGGTACGGCAAGGAAAAACGTGAACTCTGCGGCAACGGTGCGCGATACGCCCAAAAGCAGCGCGCCCACGATCGTTGCGCCCGAACGCGAGGTGCCGGGGAATATGGCGGCGATCAGCTGGAAAAGGCCGATGTAGAAAGCGATCGGATAGGTGATCTCGGCGATGGAGTTGATCTTCGGGGTACGCTTTTTGTTATAGTTTTCAATGACGATAAAGCAGATGCCGACCAAAATAAGCATAACGGAGACCGTTTGCCAATTGTAAAACAGCGCTTCCAACTGCTCATCGAACAAAAGCCCGACGATCGCGGCGGGGATGCAGGCGACCAGGACCTTGAACCACATGGTGAAGATCGGTTTTTTGATGAGCAGCTTTTTTTCTTTCATGCCGAAGGGCCACAGCTTTTTCCAGAACATCACGACGACCGCCAAAATCGCGCCGAGCTGGATGACCACCAAGAACATGCTGCGGAATTCGTCCGAAACATTGAGCTGGATAAATTCATCCACTAAGATCATATGCCCCGTGCTGCTGACGGGCAGCCATTCGGTGATGCCCTCCACGAGGCCCAATATAAACGCCTTGAGAATTTCCAACATAACGTTTCTCCTCATATTGTCAAAAGTTGCTGTATATCAAAATAAGTATATCAGACTTTTCAAAGAAAGAAAACCACAAAACCGAAAAAAATTTTCACTTTTGCCGCCGCGTTGCTTTTTTTGTATGGACATGATACAATAAATTCGAATATAAATAAAGGATCCAAAACAAATGAACAAACATCACGAAGCCTTGGAGCTTCCGAAAATTTTAGAAAAGCTCGCCGCGCTTACCGCCTGCGCGGATGCGCACGAGGCGGCGCTCGCGCTCGAGCCGCAGACCGATTATTATGAGGCGCAAAGGCTGCTTCGGGAAACCGAAGCGGCGCATATCCTCATCGCCAAATTCGGCGCGCCGTCGTTCGGCGGGCTGCAAAACGTCAGCGGCGCGCTGCGCCGTGCCGAGGCGGGGGCGACGCTTTCCATGCGCGCGCTTTTGGACATCGCCGGCGTGCTGCGCGCCGTACGCGGCATTTGCACCTGGCGCGAGAAAAGCGCGGGGACTGAGAGCGCGCTTGACGACCTGTTCGGCAGCCTTTATGCGAACAAATATTTAGAGGATCTCATTTGCAATGCGATCGTTTCCGAAGAGGAAATGTCCGATAACGCCTCGCCGACGCTTAAGGACATCCGCCGCAAAAAGCGGGCGCAGGATGCGCGCATCCGCGAGCAGCTCGAACGCCTTTTGCGCTCGCCCGCCTACAAAAACAGCTTGCAGGACGCACTTGTGACCCAAAGGGGCGGGCGGTTCGTCGTCCCTGTCAAGGCGGAGCACCGCGCCGAGGTGCCGGGGCTTGTGCATGATACATCGTCAAGCGGCTCTACGGTGTTCGTCGAACCCGCCGCCGTGGTGGAGGCGAACAACGAGATCAAGGTGCTCGAAAGCCGCGAGCGCGACGAGATCGAACGCATCCTTGCCGAGCTTTCCGCCGAAGCGGGCAGCTTTGCCGACAGCATTCGGATAAGCTACCAAAGCGCCGTGGCGCTCAATCTGATCTTTGCAAAGGCGAGCCTTGCCTACCAGATGAAAGCGAGCCTGCCCGTGCTCAATGCCGACGGCGAGATCGAACTGAAAAAAGCGCGGCACCCGCTGATCCCCGCCGACCGCGTCGTGCCGGTGGACATCCGCTTGGGGACGGATTTTGACGCGCTGGTGATCACGGGCCCGAATACGGGCGGCAAGACCGTTTCCATCAAAACACTGGGGCTCTTAACCCTGATGGCGGCGTGCGGGCTGTATATCCCCGCCGCGGACAATTCCCGCGCGGCGGTGTTCGGCAAGGTGCTGGCGGATATCGGCGACGAGCAGAGCATTGAGCAGTCGCTTTCCACGTTTTCGGCGCACATGACGAACCTTGTGCGCATCGACCGCGAAACGGACGATAACACGCTGGTGCTTATCGACGAGCTCGGCGCGGGCACAGATCCCGTGGAGGGCGCGGCGCTCGCGGTGGCGGTGATCGAAGCGCTGCGCAAAAAGGGCGCGCGGCTTGCGGCGACCACGCACTATTCCGAACTGAAAGAATATGCGCTGCACACCGACCGCGTGGAAAACGCGTCGTGCGAATTTTCGGTCGAAACGCTCTCCCCGACGTACCGGCTGCTCATCGGCGTGCCCGGGCGTTCCAATGCATTTGCCATTTCCGAACGGCTGGGGCTGCGCCGTGAGATCCTGGATGACGCCGAAGCGCTGGTCTCCTCGGAAAACCGCCGCTTTGAAGATGTGGTAGACGCGCTGGAGCGCTCGCGTGCAGAGTTAGAGCAGGAAAAGGCGCGCGTGCTCGAACAGGAAGCGCAGATCGACCGTCTGCGCGCGCAGGCTCAAGCGGCGAAACGCGAAGCCGATGAAAAAGGGCAGCGGGAACTGGAACGCGCGAAGCGTGAAGCGGCGGCGCTGACCGAAAATGCCCGCCGCGCGGCGAACAGCCTGCTTTTGGAGGTCGAGCGCCTGAAAAAAGAGCAGGCTAAGGAAAAGGATGCCGCAGCCGCCGCACGCAAGGCACGCGCCGCCATGAAAGCCAAGCTCGGCGAATTGGACGACCTGACCGCCGAGTCGTTCGGTACCGCGGACGACGGCGAATACACCCTGCCGCGCGCGCTGCGCGTGGGCGATACGGTGTTCGTCACGACGCTCGGCACACAGGCGACCGTTGTGTCCGCGCCCGATGCGCGGGAAAATGTCGAGGTGCAGGCGGGCGCAATGAAGATGAAGGTCAGCCAGGATGCCCTGCGGCTTTTGAAGGGCAAGCCGAAAGCTTCTCCCGCGCCGCGCCGTGCCGTTTCCGAGGGCAGCCGCGCCGCCGCACAGAATACGGCCATGCGTGTGGACCTGCGCGGTAAAAACGCTGAAGAGGCGATCCTTGACTTGGATATGTTCCTCGACGGGGCGGTGCGTGCGGGACTCAATGAGGTCACCATCGTGCACGGCAAGGGCACGGGCGTGCTGCGCAAGGCGGTGCAGGCGCATTTGCGCAAGCATCCCAACATCCGCACGTTCCGCACCGGCGTGTACGGCGAGGGCGAGGAAGGCGTGACCATCGCCGAGCTGAAATGACGCTTTTCCGGTTGCAATGTGCGAAGAAATATGTTAAAATATCAATAATCAGCCGCTCTATCGGCGGTTTCATCAACACAGACAGGTTCGGAGGCGTTGGATATGAAGAAAAAGATTATTGCTGCGGCGCTCGCAATGCTTGCGGTCGCCTGTGTCATCACCGCGTGCGGCGGGGACGAGACAACATATGAACCCGTGGAATACACAACAGACGCAAACGGCGAGCTGTATGTGACCAATGTCTACGGCGATCTGATCCCTGTGACCACAGGCACGGACGGCTCCATGGAACTGTTGGATGACCTGTATACCAAGACTGCCGAGCAGGTGTCGGAGGATGTCGCGCGCTTAGAGCAGGATGCCAACGCAAATAACGGCGGAGATTCCGATTCCGGCGGCGATAGCGGCGACAACGGGAACGGCGGCAGCGGCAACAACGGCGGCGATAACGGCGGCAACAGCTCCGGCGGGATACAGATCGGCTCCGAATCTCCGCAGTTGGATGAGGACCACGAGGCGGTCATCGTCTGGTAACGCGCACTTTCGGCAAAATACCGCTTGACAAGGCGGAAAATCTTTAGTATAATACCCCTCTGTAAAGGCTTCTGCTTTACAGAGGGGCTTATTTCGGAAAGGATGGTTTCACAAAATGGCAAATAATGTGGAAATCACGATCCTTTTGGATTTCTATGGGGAAATGCTCACGCAAAAGCAGCGCGATTTTCTCGGCTATTATTACAACGATGACCTTTCGCTCTCGGAGATCGCCGAAAACGAGGGCATCACGCGCCAGGGCGTGCGAGACGCGATCAAGCGCGCCGAAACGCTGTTGTATGAAATGGAAAGCAAGCTCGGCTTTGCCAAGCGTCTCGACCGGATCCGCGACCATTTGCAGCAGATCATAGAATGTGCCGAGAGCATCAACGCCTACAATCTTGACCACGGGCTTTCCCGCGAGATCAACGAGACCACCGTGCGCATCAAATCGCTCGCGCTGGACATCATCGAGTAAGCAGAGGGTTTTCTATGGCATTTGAAGGATTGTCCGACCGGCTCGAAGCCGCTTTTAAACGGCTCCGCAGCAAAGGCAGCCTGACGGAGACCGACGTCAAGGAGGCCATGCGCGAGGTGCGCTTGGCGCTCTTGGAAGCGGATGTCAACTATAAGGTTGCGAAAGATTTTACGAATAAGGTGACCGAACGCGCCATCGGTGCGCAGGTCATGGAAAGCCTGACGCCGGCGCAGATGGTCATCAAGATCGTCAACGAGGAACTGACCGCGCTTATGGGCGGTACGGGAAGCCGACTCGCTTACGCGTCACACCCGCCTACGGTCGTGATGATGTGCGGCCTGCAGGGCTCGGGTAAAACCACGCACTGCGCCAAGATCGCGCGCAAGCTCAAGTCCGAGGGGCACCGCCCGCTGCTTGCGGCGTGCGACGTATATCGTCCCGCGGCGATCAAGCAGTTACAGGTTGTCGGCGAGCAGGTGGATGTTCCCGTCTTTGAGATGGGACAGGGCAACCCGGTAGAAATCGCCGAAAACGCGGTGAAGCTTGCCAAAGACCATGGCTACGACTACGTGCTTTTGGATACGGCGGGGCGTTTGCACATTGATGAAACGCTCATGCAGGAATTAAAGGACATCAAGGCAAAGATCCATCCGCATGAGATCCTGCTGGTGGTAGACGCCATGACCGGTCAGGACGCCGTCACGGTCGCGTCCTCGTTTGACGAGGCGCTGGGCATCGACGGCATCGTGCTGACCAAAATGGACGGCGACACGCGCGGCGGCGCGGCGCTTTCCGCACGGGCAGTCACGGGCAAGCCGATCAAATTTGTCGGCACAGGCGAAAAGCTCGACGAGCTCGATTATTTCTACCCCGACCGCATGGCTTCGCGCATCCTCGGCATGGGCGATGTGCTTTCCCTCATCGAAAAGGCGGAGACGGCGCTCGACGAGAAAAAGGCGCAGGAGCTCGAAAAGAAGCTGCGCAAAAACAAATTCGATCTAAACGACCTGCTCGACCAGCTCCAGCAGGTGCGCAAAATGGGTTCGATGAAAGATATCTTATCCATGCTGCCGGGCGTCGGCAGCAAGGTCAAGGATCTCGACATCGACGAACACCAGTTTGACCGCGTGCAGGCGATCATCTATTCCATGACGCCCGAGGAGCGAAGCAAGCCGGAGCTGATCAATCCCTCGCGCAAGCGGCGCATAGCCGCGGGCTGCGGGATGAAGGTCGAGGATGTCAATAAGCTTCTCAACCAGCATAAGCAGATGCTCAAAATGTTCAAGCAGTTCAATTCTAAAGGTGCCAAGCGGCGCTTCGGGCGCATGGGCGGCTTCGGGCAGTTCGGCGGTTGAGTTTTCGTATTATTTTCGTATCCGACACGGATTTGTGTTTGGTATAAATTACAGCTTATAATATGTTTGGAGGAACAACAAATGGCAGTAAAAATCAGACTGCGCCGCATGGGCGCAAAGCGTGCACCGTTCTATCGCGTGGTCGTGGCGGATTCCAAGTCCCCGCGTGACGGCAAGTTCATCGAGGAGATCGGCACGTATGATCCGATGAAAGACCCCGCTGAAATCAAGATCGACGTTGAAAAGGCACAGCAGTGGATCAAGAACGGTGCGCAGCCGACCGATACGGCAAAGGCGCTGCTCAAGAAGTGCGGCGCGATCCAGTAACGCAGGAGGTCTCAAAGCGTTGGAAGAACTTCTGAAAGCAATCGCACAGGGACTTGTGGATAATCCCGACGCCGTGGAGGTCACGGCGGATGAACCCGATGCGCGCGGCAACATCGTTTATCATCTGCATGTTGCAGGAGAGGATATGGGTCGCGTCATCGGCAAGCAGGGCAGGATCGCCAAGGCGATCCGCACTGTGATGAAGGCGCGCGCCACAAAAGAGGGCGTGCGTGTGCAGGTGGATATCGACTAAAAAGCGCGCGCGTATTTCGTGCGCGCTTTTTTTCTTTTGTCGCAGGAGGTATGCATGGAAAAACCGTTTTTGGAAGCGGGGCAGTGTGTGGGCACACATGGCGTGCGCGGGGAAGTGAAGATCTGCCCCTGGTGCGACAGTCCCGATTTTTTGCGCAGCTTTACGACGCTGTATCTGGATGATGCCGGTAAAGCGGCGCTAAAAGTGCAGAGGCTTCGTGTGCATAAAAATATGGTACTGGGGCTTTTTGATGGGATCGATACGGTCGAAAAAGCACAGGCGCTGCGCGGCAGGACCGTCTATATCTCCCGTGCGGAAGCCGACCTCCCCGAGGGGCAGTGGTTCGTGCAGGATCTGCTCGGCTGTAAAGTTAAAGACGTTGACAGCGGCGCGGAATATGGTACGCTTACGGAGGTCATCCCGGGCGCGGGCGCCAACGACGTGTGGGCGGTCAAAAGAGCAAACGGCGAGACGGTGCTCGTCCCCGCGATCCCAAGCGTGGTGCTCGAAACCGACGTAGCAGCGGGTGTTGTGCGCATCCGTCCGCTCCGGGGGCTCTTTGACGGCGAAGCCGTGGAGGTGCGCGATGCGGATTGATATTATGACGCTTTTCCCCGAAATGTGCGAAGCGGTGCTTTCGGAAAGCATCATCGGCCGCGCGCGCGCAAAAGGTCTTGTAGACCTGCGATGTGTAAATATCCGCGACTTTACAGAGGACAAACACAACCGCGTGGACGACGCACCCTACGGCGGGGGTATGGGGATGCTTATGCAGACCCAGCCGATCTACGACTGCTATCGTTCCCTGTGCACCGAGGGCGAAAAACCTTATCTTATCTATCTTTCTCCGCAGGGGAAAACGCTCACGCAGGAAACGGTCAAGGCTTTGAGCCGCCGGCCGCGGCTCGCGCTTTTGTGCGGGCATTACGAGGGGGTGGACGAACGCGTGGTCGAAGAGATCGTGGATGAGGAGATCTCCATCGGCGATTATGTGCTCACGGGCGGTGAGCTGCCCGCGCTGGTGCTTACGGACGCGGTCTGCCGCATGCTCGACGGCGTTTTGCCGAACGACGAGGCAAAATCCTTAGAGAGCCACTACAACGGCTTGCTCGAATACCCGCAGTACACGCGCCCGCCCGTCTGGCATGGGCGTGAGGTGCCGGCAGTGCTGCTGTCGGGGCACCATGAGAACATAGAAAAATGGCGGCGCGAACAATCGCTTCGCCGCACAGCTTTGCGGCGGCCCGATCTGCTCGAACACGCGCCGCTTAGTGACAAGGATCGAAAAATCCTGCAATTATTGCAAGAGGAAACAAACAACGGGGTGTAAACAGAACCGCCAAAAGAACACAGGAAGCCGCATTGATATAGCAGAGTTTTGGAAAGGTGATTTTGTGGAGAAAAAACTGAGCGCAAAAAACTATGTTGGCTACACGCTGGTGGACTTCGCCAACAACCTCGCGTTCTGCGTGATGAGCTCGTACCTCACGCTCTACTGCACGGACATCCTCGGCATGTCGGGCGCGGTCATCAGCGCGATCCTCATTATCGCGCGCATTTGGGACGCCATCAACGACCCGATGATGGGCTTCTTAGCGCAGAGGAGGCGCCCCGGCAAAAACGGCAAATACAAGCCCTTCATCCTCTGGGGCGGCATCCCGCTTTCCTTGGCGGCCGTGCTCGTCTTTACCAAGGTCAGCGACAGCGTGGCGTTCAATACCGCGTGGGTGGCGGTGTTCTATATCGCCTACGGGATGCTGTATACCGTGCTGCTTGTGCCTTACGGCTCGCTTGCCTCTGTCATGACGAACAAGGAAAACGAGCGCTCGATTCTTTCCATCTGCCGCTCCATCGGCGCAGGGATCGGGAACCTGCCGACCTTCATTTTCCCCATCGTCGTGATGACGGCGGGCACGGGCGGCAACCAGATGGATGAAACGCGCCTGTTTTGGGCGATGGTCGTCATCGCCGTCGCGATGTGCGTCATCTATGCCGTGTCTTACAAATGCATCGACGAGCGTGTTTTGGTGGATACGACCCGGCAGAAGACCAAGGTGCTCACGGTGCTCAAGCACATTTTCAAAGACCGCGCATTCATCGTCATGAGCCTGCTCGGCTGCCTTTTGATGGCGGTGCAGATGTATACGAACACCGTCAATCTGTACCTGTTCAAGGACTATTTTCAAAACAGCTCCATGAACACGGTCTATATGGTCGTTTCTTACGCGCCGATGGTCATCATGATGCCGTTCGTGAATATGCTCATCAAAAAATTCGGCAAAAAAGAGATCTGCGTCGCGGGGCTTGCCGTTTCCACCGTTGCAAGCTTCCTTACATACATCTTGAAAGTCGGCATGGACAACGTCTGGCTGTTCATCATCCTTGCGGTGTTCGTCAATATCGGCATCGGCTTCCTCACACTGGAGGTCTGGGCGATGGCGGCGGACATCATCGACCACCAGGAGTGGGTCACGGGCAGACGCGAGGAGGCGTCGAACTACGCGATCTTCACCTTTATGCGTAAAGTGGGGCAGGCGCTCGCCGCGCTCGCGCCTTGGTTCGTCAGCCTTGCGGGGTATGACAGCTCCAAAGCCGGTACGGGCATTTCGCAGGGCGAAACGGTGCTTTCAGGCATGTACGACATCGCGACCCTCGTCCCCGTGGTGCTGTTTGCCGTGATGCTGGTGCTCGCCATCCTCTATCCGCTGAATAAAAAGACCACTGAAAAAATGCACGCCGAACTTGCTGTGCTGCACGAAAGCCAGCACGTCGAAACGGTTTAAGGAGGGGGAACATGGCAAAACGACCGAACCTCATCTATGTGTTCGCCGACCAGCTGCGGTATTCCAGCGTCGGCTTTAACGGCGATGAATACGCGCATACGCCGTTCCTCGACAGCTTCGCGGACGAGTGCGTCAATATAGAAAACGCCGTTTCGGGGCATCCCGTGTGCGCGCCGTACCGTGCCTCGCTCTTGACCGGGAAATACACCACGGGCGGCACGGGTATGGTCATCAACGAGCTGCGCATCAATCCGCACCACCGCACGCTTGCGCATGTGCTCACCGAAAACGGCTACGGCACGTCCTACATCGGCAAGTGGCATATGTACGCTTCCCAGCTCGGGCACCATTATGACACGAAAAATTCCTATATCCCGAAAGGTGAAAACCGCCTTGGCTTTGACGAATACTTCGCGGCGTACAATTTTCATCACGAGTATTACGCGCCCAAGGCGTATTACCATCTCGATTCCCCCGAAAAAATTTACTGCAAGGGCTACGAGCCCGACGACCAGACCGACCTTGCCATGGAACGCATCCGTGCGCACAAGGCGGACGGGCGGCCGTTCGCGCTGTTTTTGTCCTACGGCACGCCGCACGACCCGTGGACGCGTGAGAACGTACCGAAAGAATACTATGACCTGTTTCGGGACACCAAATTTCCCACGCCGCCGAATTACAAAAAGCACAACGACCCGCACGCCGACGGCTGGGCGCGGTTTTTACCCGGCAAGCGCAAAAAGCTCAACGACTGGAAGCGCGCCTATTATGCGATGGTGGCGAACCTCGACTATAACGTTGCAAGGCTTTGGGCGTTTATAAAGGAACAGGGGCTTGCCGACAATACGATCTTTGTCTTTACCTCCGACCACGGCGAGATGTTCGGCGCGCACGGGCGGCACGCGAAGAATATTTTTTATGAAGAGTCCGTCCGCGTGCCGTTCCTCATCAAATGGGGCGACCGCCTGCCTGCGGGACGCAACCAAACGCCCGTAAACACGGTGGACATCGCGCCGACGCTGCTTTCCCTGCTGGGGCTGCCCGCGCTGCAAAGTGCGCAGGGCGTGGATTTGAGCGATGCGGTACGAAGCGGCGCCTTCCGAAAGAATGACTGCCTGTTGATGGGTACGGGTCCCACCGCCATTTACGGCAACGGCACGGAGTGGCGCGGCATTCGCTCGGAACGCTTCACCTACGCCGTCTACAAGGCAGGAAAACAGGAATTCCTGTTTGACAACCTCCAAGACCCCTACCAGCTGCACAACCTCATCCGCGACCCGGCGTTTGCCGATACCGTAAACGCCCTGCGCGCGGAAATGTATGAAAAAATGGACGCCGTCGGCGATAAATTCCGCTGGAACAGCTACTACAGGCGCCACTGGGTCAAGGATCGAAAGATCCTCGTCACCACAGGGGAAGAAGAATAAAAGCGCCCCGCGCACTTTCCGTAGTGCGCGGGGCTTAACTTTACCTAAAAACAGGTTCCTGCTGTTCGGTGTAGTGTTCCGCGTCGATCGGCGCTTTTGTAACACCGTCGAGCTGCCACTGCTGTATAAACTTCGAAGAAGGGCTGTACCGGTGCATCAGATAGTTGGATGCGCGTTCCGCCAAACCCAAACCGTCTTCGCTTAAGGGAACCCGCTGCGAGAAATATAAGCCTTCTGTTGCAACCAGACTGCCCCAGCCGGAGCCGCCCCCGAAATGGCGCGTTGCAGCAACATATACACGGCGGTTCGTGCTGCCGCGCGGAAAGGCGTATTCACAGCCCGTCGGACCATAATACGCGTCGCTGGAAAGGTAATTGGTCTGCTCGTCCCAGCTTTCCTGAAACGGCGTGACGCGCACGGTTTCGCCCGCATCATCTGCAAGCACAAGGCATAGCCGAGAGGGTGTTTCATCTAGGGAGATGATAAAAATCTCGCGGTCATATCGAAAATACAGACTTTCCCGAAAATGCGCTGTATAGGTGTCCGGGTATTGCAAACAATAGAGCGTCCGCACGCCGTTATCTTCCCAGCTGCTCCCCCAAAACTGATACGCGCGCACAGTCATATCCGGTCCGTACCAGCTTTCCCCGGCGGTGCTGTCCGTTATGACCTGCATGGTCGCCATGTCCGTATACAAAAGCACCTCGCTGTCCGGCAGGTCCGCGGCGATGTCGGCGGGCAGCCCCAACGATAAAAGATGTTCGCGCGCGGCGGCCGCATCCGTACCTTGCGTGTCTGCCTGCACATACGGCGCGGTCGCAGGCTGGCGCAGGGCGGCGGCGACCATCCCTAAGATCGGCAGCAAGGCAAACACAACGACGACCGCTGCAAGCCGCCGCCTGCTTTTTCGGGTGAACGGCTCTAAGCGCGTTTCCTGCGGTTCGCCGCTGCAAACGACGCGGCGCATGCGCCAAAACAGAACGGTGAATACCACGGCGGCGATCACCATGGCGACCGGCATCGAACGGCCCATGTAATGCTCCAAATCCTCCATATACGCCGACCGCTCTGTCGATTCCCGCCACATTGCGCAGTAAAAAAAGTCGCTTAAAAGGAAAAGGAACAAGCTCGGAAAAATCCCGGGAATCAGCGGGTCGCCCGGTTCATAGGCAGCGTTGTATACCTCGCAAAGCACCGCATACAGCGCGCAGATAAAAATGGCGTCCACCACCCACGCCGCGATGTGCGTGACTGCAGCGGGAACCGTCAAAATGCCGGAATACATGGTTGCGCAAAATGCGAAAACCTGTAAAAACAGCGCGGCGGGCTGCAAAAAGAAGATTTTTTTTGCCTTCCGGCTCACCGTGCGCAGACGCAGCATCGAAAACAGCACCAAAAGCCCGCCCGCGACCTGAAACAGCAGGTCGGTGTTCGGTGAAACGAACAGGCAAAGGTGCGAAAGCAGCAGCCCGAGCCCCAAACAGTCCATGGTCACATGCATCGGGCGCGGCTCGATGCCGCCGTACAGGTCTGCATACCGCGCTTGCAGTGTTTTTAATTTTCCCATGTGCGCCACGGCGTTTTCGGCGGCTTCTTTTTCTTCCATCCCAGTGGCGATATTCTGCTCGTAAACCGTTTCCAAATGGTCGAGCAGCTCGTCCTCGGCTGCCCGGCGCTGTTTGCGTGCCCGGATCGGTTCGACGGCTTCGCGCGCGAAATCGGAAATCTCACGTGGCAGCATTTTGCACCCCTCCCAAAACGCGGTTGACCGCCGTCTGATAGGTATCCCAAGCCTCGCGTTCGTCGGCAAGCTCTTTTCTGCCTTTGTCGGTGATCCGGTAGTATTTGCGCTTTCGCGCACTGCCCTCCACCTGCACCCAGCGCGCGGTCAAAAGCCCGTCCATTTCCAGCGCGTGCAAAATGGGGTAGAGTGTGCCCTCATTCATTTGAAAGACTTGCTCGCTCTCAAGCTCCACGGTCTTGATGATCTGGTAGCCGTACATCTCCCCGCGTGCGAGCACCCCCAGCACCAGAAGCGGCGTACTGCCCTTTGCGAGCTCCTTGCGGATTTTCATCGGTTGCCTCCTTCCTGTTTGTGCTTCTTGTTTTTCATTTCTTGTATTTTTGCGTTCGTTTTCTATATTGCAAGGATACCTTTAGTATCTATGTATAGAGTAGCACGAAATACATAGATTGTCAAGGTATATTTCCGCGAAAGAAAGATAAAGAAAAACAGGGTGCGCGCAGCAGCGCGCTTTGCAAATCTCGCCGAAAGAGCGAAAAATCCAGAAAAAGGCTTGACGCGGCGGGATTTGTTTGTTACAATATGAAACCGCTGTAAAAGAAAAACGTTTTACGGCTCCTTCCCGCGGGGAAACAGATCGCCCGCGGGCGAAAGTCCATAAGGAGGTGCAAAAAGAATGTCGAAGTATGAAGCTGTGGTCGTGTTCTCCGCTGCGGGGACCGAGGAAGCCACACAGGGCCTTGTTGAAAAGTTCAAGGCGCTCATTGAAGCGAACGGCACTCTCGAAAGCGTTGACGAATGGGGCAAGCGTAAGCTCGCCTATGAGATCAACGACGAGGCTGAAGGGTACTATGTCGTCTTCAATTTTGACTGCGAACCCGCATTCCCGGCGGAGTTCGAGCGCATTGCCGGCATCACCGACGGCGTGCTGCGTTCGCTCGTCGTGAAGAACTGAAAGCGGAGGGAAACAGCATGTTGAATTGCGCAGTTATCATGGGCAGACTGACCGCTGACCCCGAGCTTCGCACAACGAACAGCGGGATCTCGGTCACGAGCTTTTCCGTCGCCGTGGACAGACGGTATTCGCGCCAAAGCGAAGAGCGGCAGACGGACTTTATCAACGTAGTCGCATGGCGGCAGACCGCCGAATTTGTGACGCGCTATTTCCACAAGGGTTCCATGATCGCGGTGCAGGGTTCCATCCAGACCCGCAATTATGAGGACCGCAACGGCAATAAGCGCACCGCTTTTGAGATCGTCGCGGACAATGTTTCGTTCTGCGGCAGCAAGGCGGAGACCGGTACGGGTGCAGCGCCCGCTGCGGCGGCACGTCCTGCGCCCGCGTACCAAAGCGGCAACGCCGAGGGCTTCTCGGTCCTGCCGACCAACGATGACGACGCGTTCCCCTTCGCGGGGGCGGATGACGACGACGGGCTTCCGTTCTGAGCCTGCCGAACTTGAAACAAGGAGGATTCCATCATGGCTTATGATAGACAAGGCGGCCGCGGCAGAAAGCGCAGAAAAGTTTGCTCTTTCTGTGTCGAGAAGGTCGAAAAGATCGATTACAAGGATGCGGCGAAGCTGCGCCGTTATACCTCGGAGCGTGCAAAGATCCTGCCCCGCCGCGTGACGGGCACCTGCGCGAAGCATCAGCGTGAGCTGACCACCGCGATCAAGCGCGCCCGCGCGATCGCGATCCTGCCCTATACGGCGGACTAAGCGAGACGAAAAAGCAAAACGAACCCCCGAGCGATTTGGTGAACTGCCCCAGATTGTGCGGACAGTACAAAAAGCCCCTATGTAGGAAATATTGAGTTTTAAGCGGAGTGGCGAAGCGTCAGCGGCGCCACTCCGGTTTTAATCTGAATGCGCTCATGGTTATAGAAGTAAATGTATCTATCGATTAGATCGTTGGCTTCTTGGAAAGTCTTCGGCTTATGCCGGTAGATACACTCCGTTTTCAATATTGAGAAGAAATTCTCTGCCATTGCGTTGTCATAAGGATTACCCTTACTTGACATTGACGGTGTAATATCGTAAGATTGAGTTAGCTTAAAATATGCTTGTGATGTATATTGAAAGCCTTGGTCGCTGTGGAGCTGCAACTCCGCAGCGACTCTCTTTTTCTCTTTCTTCATTGCCAGTCGGATCGTGTCCAATACAAGATTCACTGTTTGCCGTGTGGCTGTCTTGTAAGCTACAATGCTGTTGTCATACAGATCCCGGATCATGGACAGATACAGTACTCCTTCTTTCGTATGAATGTAAGAGATATCCGTAACCCACTTTGTATTTGGTCTATCCGCATGGAACTGCCGGGCAAGAAGATTCTGGTATTTATGTACCTGCTGACCCAGGTTTACCCACTTCCTGCGGCGGCGGATTTCCGACAACAGACCATACTTTTTCATAACTCTGAGTACTGTTTTCGGATTTCTTTCAATATTTCTGTCTTTGAGCCACTTCCATACCCGCCTGTAGCCGTAAGTCTTGTCTGTCTTGTTCTGACATTCTTCTATCTTCTTTGCCAGTTCTGCATCTGCCTCAGGCTTTCCCCGGCACTTCACGAAGTTATAGTAACCGCTTCTGGACACGCCGAAGAACTTACACATGACAGATACCGGATACTCCTTCCGGTGACGATAGATAACAGCGTACTTAACTTTCGGCCTCACATCCTTTCTGTGGACTGCAGAAAATCCCGCAATAACTCTACTTCCATTCTTAACCGCTTGTTCTCATACTTGTATTCCTGCAAAGTCTTGGCCGGTTTGCGGCCACGGAACTTAGGCAATCCCTTGGAGGCCTTCCTGCGTTGCCGCTTAAGAAGATTGTGTACCGGTCGATCTCCTTCCAAACCCAGTTCCTCTTCTATTTGCTTGTGACTCATTCCGGATTCCAGCATCTGCTCTATTTCTGGCAGTAAGACTAACATATTCGTGTATCTGCGTTTGCTCATATGAATCCCCCTGATGTAGTTATTATCCTACATCAGGGGGGTTTTGTCTATTGTCCAGTTTTACTGGTTCAGTTCATGGTTGCTCGGGGGTTTCTACTTGTGTGTTCTTCTATTTTTTAGGCGGATAGGGCGTTTCCACATCTGTCAGTCCCAGCAAATAGTCTGTGCTGGTGTGGTGGAACTTTGCCAAGGCGACAAGCACTTCGGTCGGGATGTCGCGTTTCCCGAGCTCATAGCGGGAATATGCGACCTGCGAACAATGCAAATAATCCGCCATATCCTTTTGCAATAAATCTTTGTCCTCCCGCAAATCGCGGATGCGGTTATATACCAAACAAGTCACCTTTCTCAAGGGGCACACATAGCAACGGCAAGCTGGTATCCTTATTATAGACAAACCGTTTTGGTATATTGACAGATAAACCAAAATGGTTTATACTACAAACGTACCATGATAATGATACTTTTGTTAGAAAGGGGAAAGAACATGGCAGAGAATATGGGGCAGCCACAGACAATATCGCCGGAACCGACTGTTCCGAATCAAACGGAGGCGCCTCAAAAAGGGATTCATTTTTGTACAAATTGCGGCGCGCCGTCGCAAAAAAAGATCTGTCCGAATTGTGGGGTAAAGCGTAACAAAACGCATAATTTCTGCGCATGGTGCGGTTTGGCAATCGATCCCAATGCCAAAAAGTGTCCGCATTGCCAAGAACCGGTGCGAACATCCGTTGTTGAAAAGATTTTCACTGTTTTTACTTTTATCTATTGCTTTTTCGTTTTTATATATGCGATCGTTGGACGTTGGGGGGCAGCAGAGATTGCAGAAGAAAAGCAAATCTATGTGGTTCTCACGCGTATAGCTTATCTGTTGGCAGGCGTTACCATTTTATTCGCAACAAGAAAGATAATTTTCAGATGGACACATAACAAATATAAAATACGGTTTGCTGTGCGTGTTTTGTGCATACTAATGAGCTTTGTATTCTTCGGCTGTGCCAATACGTTGGAAGATAAGGTTTATTACCATGTGGACAGAGACGTTGCGATAGAAAAGGCGCTCCCATATGCCAACCTAACACCGGATGACACGGCCTCAGAGCCTGTTGTCAGTGTAGATGAAAACATTTCATCCGATGAAACAGCACAAGCCGTTTATGAATTCTACGGATTAGACAGGGATGACACCGATATTGTTATCATAGAATTCGATGTGGATTACGGGGACAATAGCAACAATGTGGATTGGGCGGAATACACGGTGTACTTTTTATTTAATCGCTTAACGGGTGAATATATCCCGTTTGACAGAATGTGCTATGTAGAAAGCACCAATTCATTTACAAATTATAATATAACATTTCATCTAGTTCAGTAGTAACATCCAAGCATAAATAACCAACAAAAAGCTCGGCCTGCGGGTCGGGCTTTTTGAATTCTCGCATAAAAATACAAACAATTCACTAAATTTTGCATAAATAAACCGAAATAACGCATATTTATTCCGTCATATCCGATAAATATGCAAAAATCCCGAATAAAAACGCGAACACCCCTTGATTTTAACGGGAAATGGTGTATAATCTCATGGTAATCTACCGAAAGTTGGAGGAACGTACTATGAACAAAAAAGATATTAAAAAGGTCGTCCTGGCGTATTCCGGGGGCCTCGATACGTCCATCATCATCCCGTGGCTGAAGGAGAACTACAACAACTGCGAGGTCATCGCCGTTTCGGGCGACGTCGGGCAGGGGACGGAGCTCGACGGCCTGGAGGAAAAGGCGCTTAAGACCGGCGCTTCCAAGCTCTATGTGCTCGACCTCAAAAAAGAATATGTCGAGGAGTACATTTGGCCCTGCTTAAAAGCGGGTGCGGATTATGAGACCTATCTGCTCGGCACGTCGCACGCGCGGCCCTGCATTGCGAAAGGGCTTGCCGAGATCGCCAAAAAAGAGGGCGCCGACGCGATCTGCCACGGCTGCACCGGCAAGGGCAACGACCAGGTGCGTTTTGAGCTGACGCTCAAGGCTTTTGCGCCCGAAATGGAGATCATCGCCCCGTGGCGCGAGTGGGATATCAAGTCCCGCGAGGAGGAGATCGAGTACGCCGAGGCGCACAACATCCCGCTGAAGATCAACCGCGAGACCAACTATTCCAAGGATAAGAACGTTTGGCACCTTTCGCACGAGGGGCTTGACCTTGAAGATCCCGCCAACGAGCCGCAGTACGCAAAGCCCGGTTTCCTTGAAATGGGCGTTGCCCCCGAGCAGGCGCCGGACGAGCCGACCTATGTGACCATTCACTTCGAAAAGGGCGTACCTACCGCCATTGACGGCGAAGCAATGGACGGTCTTGCCATTGTGGAAAAGCTCAACGAATTGGGCGGCAAGAACGGCATCGGGCTTCTCGATATCGTGGAAAACCGCCTTGTCGGTATGAAGAGCCGCGGCGTGTATGAGACGCCCGGCGGCACGATCCTTTACAAGGCGCATGAGCTCCTCGAAATGCTCACGCTTGACCGCGAGACCTCGCACTATAAAAAGCTGGTCGCCCAGAAATTCGGCGAGCTTGTGTACTTCGGCCAGTGGTTCACGCCGCTGCGTGAGGCGCTTTCCGCCTTCGTGGACAAGACGCAGGAGACCGTCACGGGTGACGTGAAGCTGAAGCTCTATAAGGGCAATATCATCAACGCAGGCGTCACCTCGCCTTACACGCTGTATGACGAGAACGTCGCCTCGTTCGGCGAGGACGGCGGCGCTTACAATCAGGCGGACGCTGCGGGCTTTATCAACCTGTTCGGCCTGCCGATCAAGGTGAAAGCCCTGCTCGACGCGAAGCGCGAGGAGAAATAACACGCGCCGTAAGGCTACAACCGAAACGCACGCGACAAAGGGCGTTTTCCGCCCTTTGTCGCGTCTATCAACCCAGCGGTTGTGTTTTTCCTCCCTCTGACGAGGGAGGTGACACACGCTTTGCGTGTGACGGAGGGAGAGAAAGCCAATAGCGAACTACCCCTCAGTCTCGCTTCGCTCGACAGCCGCTGACGGCGGCCGTCCCCTTTGTCGCTTCGCGACATTTCCCCGCACTGCGGGGAATCACCCCTGACAAGGGGAGCAAAATTCGCTTTCCCGGGATGCTCATTCGAAAGGGCGTTTTCGCACATTGCAAGGGACAAAACAGGAGAGACCGTGTATGCAGCAGCTTTGGCAGGGGCGCTTTCAGAAAGCGCTCGACCCCAAGACCAACGACTTCAATTCCTCGATCAAATTTGACAGCCGCATGTTCCGCGAGGACATCGACGGCAGCATCGCGCACGCGACGATGCTCTGCGCGCAGGGGATCTTGTCGGCGGAGGACTTAAAAGCCATCGTAGATGGGCTTACGGCGATCCGCAGTGAGATCGAAAACGGGACGCTGGAGATCGACCCCAACGCCGAGGACATCCACACCTTTGTAGAGGGGGAACTGACCGCGCGTGTCGGCGCGGCGGGCAAGCGTTTGCATACCGCGCGCAGCCGAAACGATCAGGTCGCACTGGACATCCGACTGTATCTCCGCAAAGAATGTGACGCGCTGTATGAGCAGCTTACGGAACTTGTTGACGTGCTTTGCAAAAAAGCGGAGCAGTACGCCGATGCCGTGATGCCGGGCTATACGCATCTCCAGCGCGCGCAGCCCATCACGTTCGGGCACCATCTGCTCGCCTATGCCGAAATGCTGCTGCGCGACAAGGCAAGGCTTCAGGACGCTGCCGAGCGCATGAATCAGTCGCCCTTAGGCGCGTGCGCGTTGGCGGGCACGACCTACAACACCGACCGCGAAAAGACGGCGCACGATCTCGGCTTTTCAGGCGTGATGCACAATTCGCTCGACGCTGTTTCCGACCGCGATTTCTGCATGGAATTGGCAAGCACGCTTTCCATTTTGATGGTACACCTCTCCCGTTTCTCGGAGGAGATCGTGCTGTGGTGCTCGTGGGAATTCAAATTCGTCGAGCTCGACGACGCGTTTTCTACCGGCTCGTCCATCATGCCGCAAAAAAAGAACCCCGACATCACGGAACTCATCCGCGGCAAATCCGGGCGTGTGTTCGGTGACCTCGTGACGCTGCTCACGATGATGAAGGGTCTGCCGCTTGCCTACAACAAGGACATGCAGGAGGACAAGGAAGCTGTTTTTGACGCCTTCGACACCGTCAAAATGTGCCTGACCGCGTTTATCCCGATGCTTGACACGATGACGGCGCTCCCCGAAAATATGCGCAAGGCGGCGGCGGGCGGCTTCATCAACGCCACCGACTGCGCCGATTATTTGGTCGGCAAGGGCCTGCCGTTTCGCGACGCGTACAAGGCGACGGGCGAACTCGTCGCCAAGTGCATCGGGGCGGGGCTGACGCTCGAGACCCTGCCGCTCGACAAATACAAGGCGGTGTGCGACCTGTTTGACGAGGGCGTGTACGATGCGATCAACCTCGACAAATGCGTGCGCGACAGGACCTCCCTCGGCGGTCCCGCACCGCAGAATGTGCGCGCGGAAGTCGAGCGCGTGCGGGAGTTGAACCAAAACAAATAAAAACCGAGCGTTCCTTCCGTCTTTCGAGGGAGGTGGGGCGGGAGACCGCCGCCCCGGAGGGAGAGAAATGAGACTTCCGCGATTTCTTTTGATTCGTAAGCTGCAAAAGTGGGACAATTATCTGCGCTTTGTGGAAAAGACGGACTTGCGCGCATTACCGCCTTTGACCGTCGGCTCTGCGGATGACCTCCCCGAAACGACTCCCGAAAAGATTTTCGAGCAGCTTCCGATGTATCGCCGGCTTTCGGAAAAATATGATCTGCCGACCGCAGCGGGTTCGGGTAGCGATTTCGAAAAGACGGTTCGCGTGATGCAGTGGATGACCGATCATACGCTTTACAGCGGTGCATCGGCGACGTGGAAAGCGGACAACAGCCCGGAAATTTTGGACTTCGCCTACGATCAGGATTTTTCCCACGCAATCAACTGCCGCGAAAAGGCGATCGTCCTTACGGACTGCCTTTTGGCGCTGGGGTTGTATGCCTATCCCGTTTGTATGCTCAACGGTCAGGGCGGCTGCCATTTTACCGTGCATGTATTCCTGCGCGAGCAAAAGCAGTGGGCGCTGTTTGACCCCTCCTTTAACTGTTGGTTTTCCAAAGAGGGCGAACCGCTGAACGCGTGGACACTGCGCGACCTGTTTTTGGCAGGCGGCGAACCTGTTTTGGAAGGGTATACATTCAATCACACGGATAAATGCCGGGATGTGTATCTGCTTGCTTTCGTAAAGCAGAACTTAACGAATCTTACCACTTGGCAGGACAATTCCATGGATCGCCGTGGGTATAAGAAAAACGATTGGAACAGCAAAAAGGAATTTAAGGCAAAACTGCCGGAATGGATACTTTAACATAAAGTGAGACAAAGTCTATGACCAACGTATTCATCGACGGTGCGCAGGGCACGACGGGCTTAAAGATTTTTGACCGCCTCAAAGCGCGCACCGATATTACCCTCATTACCCTGCCCGAAGAGTGCCGCAAGGACGTTTCAGCGCGCAAAGAAGCGTTAAACGCCGCAGACATCGCGTTTTTGTGCCTGCCGGATGCGGCGGCGCGCGAAGCGGTCGGGCTGATTGAAAATGAAAAAACCGTGGTGCTCGACACCTCCACCGCCCACCGCACCGAAGCGGACTGGGCTTACGGCTTCCCGGAGCTTTCGAAGGATTTGGAACAAAAGCTGCTTTCCTCCAACCGCATTGCCGTGCCGGGCTGTTACGCGAGCGGCTTTATCGCGCTTGTAAAGCCCTTGGTGGACGCAGGGATGCTCCCCGCGGACTTCGGTTTTACCTGCCACGCCATGTCCGGCTACAGCGGCGCGGGCAAAAAAGGCATCGCACAGTATGAATCGCCGGAACACGACCCGCTTTTAGATGCGCCGCGCGAATATGCATTAACCCAAGAGCACAAGCACTTAAAGGAAATGCGCATCATTTCGGGGCTTTCGGTCACACCTATCTTCTGCCCGTACATCTGCGACTATTTCAGCGGGATGCTCGTGACCGTGCCGCTTTTTGCAAAGGATTTGCAGAGTGGCGCGACTGCCGACGACATCTGCGCGCTTTACAAATCGCTTTACCATACGCCCATCGTTTCGTACAAGGACGCGCCCGACGAAGCGGGCTTCCTCTCGGCTTCGGCGTTTGAGGGGCTTGACCGCATGGAAATTTCGGTGCTCGGCAACGGCGAACGCATTTTGCTTGTCGCGCGTTACGACAATCTCGGCAAAGGCGCTTCGGGCGCGGCGCTCGAGTGCATGAACCTGAAAATGGGGCTTGCCCCCGAATACGGTTTGGAGCTGTAGATGTACGCGCATAAGCGGGAGAAAAAGCCCCGCCAGATGTCCGAATCCCTCCTCGTGGGGCTGTTGCTCGCCTTTTCCGGCGGGCTGATGGATGCGTATACCTATGTTTTGCGCGATCATGTTTTTGCGAACGCGCAGACGGGCAACATCATTTTGTTTGCCATTTCCCTGTTTGAGGGCAGCGCCCCGGCGGCTGTGCGCTATCTCCTGCCGATTTTGTCGTTCACGCTCGGCGTGCTTTCGGCGCAGGGGGTGCGGCTGCGCTTCGGCCAGGCAAGATTCCACTGGCGGCAGGGGATGCTGCTTGTAGAAATCCTCCTCCTGCTTGTCGTAGCGTTCATCCCGACGGCGTACAACCTCCCTGCAAACTGTCTGGTGTCGCTTGCCTGCGGCATCCAGACGCAGAGCTTTCAAAAAATTCAGGGCAACGCGCTCGCCACGACGATGTGCGTCGGCAATTTGCGCACGGCAACGGGCTACCTTTGCAGCGCGGTGCATTTGAAAGACCGGGAACTTTTGAAACGCGCAGGGCTTTATTACGGCATTATCGCCGTGTTCGCCCTCGGCGCGGTGTGCGGGAATTTCTTAGTGCGCGCGGTCGGGCAATATGCGATTTTCTTAAGCGTGCTGCTGCTTTGTGCGGCGTTTGCGCTTTTGTTTATACGAAAAACGGACAAGGAAGAGAAGGAGAATCCATGAGCTTTTCTATCAAGGTCGATGTAAACGGCGGGGTCACCTCGCCGCAAGGGTTTGTCGCGAACGGCATCCACTGCGGTATCCGCAAGAATAAAGAGAAAAAAGATTTGATGCTGCTTGTGTCCGACACGCTTTGCGACGCGGCGGCGGTCTATACGCAGAATCTCGTCTGCGGCGCGCCCATCACGGTCACGCGCGAGCACCTGAAAGACGGCAAAGCGCGCGCGGTCATCTGCAACAGCGGCATCGCCAATACCTGCAATGCGGACGGCGTGGAAAAGGCGAATGCCATGTGCGACCTCACATCACGCTTTACGGGTATCCCCGCAGATGACGTCATCGTTGCGTCTACGGGCGTGATCGGGCAGCCCATTGACCTTACACCGATCGAAAACGGGATGCAGACGCTCGCAGACGGGCTTTCCGCAGACGGCGCGGACGCGGCGGCGCAGGCGATCATGACGACCGATACCGTGCAGAAAAGCGTGTCGGTGCAGTTTGAACTGGACGGCAGGCCCTGCACGATTGGCGCGATGGCGAAGGGCAGCGGCATGATCCACCCGAATATGGCGACCATGCTTTCGTTTATCACGACCGACGCGAACATCACGCCCGAAATGCTGCAAGCGGCGCTCAACTGGTGCGTGCACCGCAGCTTCAATATGCTCTCTGTGGACGGCGACACCTCCACGAACGATACCGTGGCGGTGCTTGCAAACGGGCACTGCGGCAACGCGCGCATTGACACGCAAAACGAGGATTACGCCAAATTTTGCCGCGCGCTTTTTAAGGTCTGCAATTATATGGTGCGCATGCTTGCGAAAGACGGCGAGGGCGCGACGAAGCTGGTGCTGTGTGAGGTGCAAAACGCGCCCGACGAGGAGACGGCGCGCATCTGCGCAAAATCCGTCATCCGTTCGCCGCTTGTAAAGACCGCCATGTTCGGCGCAGACGCGAACTGGGGCAGGGTGCTTTGCGCGCTGGGCTATGCGGGCGCGCAGATTGACGTTTCCAAGATCGACGTGCGCTTTTCGTCCGCAAAAGGCGACATCACGGTTTGTGAAAACGGCGCGGGCACGCCGTTCTCCGAAGAAAAGGCAAAAGAGATTTTACTTGCCGACGAGATTACCATTCTTGTGGACTTGAAAGACGGCGAAGCGGAGGCCACGGCGTACGGCTGTGATCTCACATATGATTACGTTAAGATCAACGGGGATTATCGTACTTGATTTTCAATCGTGGCACAGCTTGCCGAAAGTAAGGCGCATCTAAAAATTTTCGTCCACCTTTTATAAAAGGTGGCGGGGTCGAGGGGCAGCGTCCCTCGTCGCGTCCCGCAGGACGCGAAATCCTTTTTTTGTAGAAAAGCGCAGGAGAGAAAGTCAAATCGTCCTGCGGACGGTTTGACGCGGAGAACCCTCGCCGGGGGTTCTCCGATGCGGCGATTTACGCCGCATTTGCTGAAAAATAAACCATTTCCGCAAGGAAAGAAAGAAAACGGCAATACGGAGGCCTTTATGGACATTTCGAAGATTTCTCACGCGGATCGTTCCGAGGTGCTGGTGCAGGCGCTGCCCTATATCCAGACCTACAACGGCAAAACCGTGGTAATCAAATACGGCGGCAACGCTATGGTCAATGAAGAATTGCAGGATGCGGTCATGACCGACATTGTACTGCTGCGCTCGGTGGGCGTGCATGTGGTGCTCGTCCACGGCGGCGGGCCCGAAATTTCGGAAATGCTGAAAAAGATCGGCAAGGAGAGCCGCTTTGTCGGCGGGCTGCGCTATACGGACGAAGAGACGATGGACGTGGTGCAAATGGTGCTTGCGGGCAAGGTCAACAAGCACCTTGTGCAGCTCCTGACGCTGCACGGCGGTAAGGCGGCAGGGCTTTGCGGGCTTGACGGCGACCTTCTGCAGGCGGTGCGGCACACAACGGACGGCGACATCGGCTTTGTCGGCGATATCGACCGCGTGAACACCGGCATTTTGACCGATATGCTTGAGGGCGGCTACATCCCCGTGGTGTCCTCCGTGGCGGGCGGCGAAAACGGTGCGGTCTACAATATCAATGCCGATACGGCGGCGGCGCAGATCGCTGCGTGCCTGCACGCGGAAAAGCTGCTTTTGATGACCGACATCCCGGGGCTGCTGCGCGACAAGGATGACCCCTCGACCCTCATCCCCGAGGTCAAGGTGTCCGAGATCCCCGCGCTCAAAGCGCAGGGTATCATTTCGGGCGGCATGATCCCGAAGATCGATTGCTGCGTCGAGGCGGTGCGCCGCGGGGTGAAGCACACAAATATCATCGACGGCCGTGTGCCGCACGCGATTTTAATGGAGCTGTTCTCCGATGCGGGCTTCGGCACCATGTTTTCAGCGTAAAGAGAGATGAGTCCTATGACCTTTGAAGAGATCAAACAAACCGCAGACACCTATTTGATGCCGACTTACGCACATTTCCCTGTCGCGCTCGAGCGCGGCGAAAACGCGACGTATTATGACGTTGACGGTAAGCCGTATATTGACTTTACCGCAGGTATCGGCGTCAATATTTTCGGCACGAATGACGAAAAATGGAAATCGGCTGTTAAAGCACAGCTCGACAAGCTCCAGCATACGTCGAATCTGTATTATAACGAGACCGTAGCACGCGCGGCAAAACTGCTTTGTGAGAAATCGGGCTTTTCTAAGGTGCTGTTCTGCAATTCCGGCGCGGAGGCGAACGAGTGCGCTATCAAACTCGCACGCAAATACAGCTTTGACCGCTTCGGTGAGGGGCGCAGCACCATCGTGAGCCTGCAAAACTCCTTCCACGGGCGCACCATCGCGACCATCACTGCCACGGGGCAGGCGCATTACCATGAATATTTCATGCCGTTTTTACAGGGCTTCCGCTATGCGGATGCGGGCAAAATCGAGCAGTTGGAAGAACTGGTCTCCGACGGCACGGTCTGTGCCGTGCTTTTGGAGGTCATTCAAGGGGAGGGCGGTGTTGTGCCGCTTCCCGACGAATATTTGCGTGCCGTGCGCGAAGTGTGCGACCGGCACGACCTGCTTTTGATGATCGACGAGGTGCAGACGGGCATCGGCAGGACAGGCAGCCTGTTTGCGTTCCAAAACGCAGGGATCACGCCCGACGTTGTCACCTGTGCAAAGGGCATCGGCGGGGGACTGCCGATGGGGGCGTGCCTTTGCACCGAAAAGCTTGGCAACACTCTCACTGCAGGGACGCACGGCACGACGTTCGGCGGCAATCCCGTTGCCTGCGCCGGGTCAATCGAGATCCTGAACCGTCTGAATGATGCTTTTTTGCAGACCGTGCGCGAAAAAGGGGATTATATCCGCGAAAAGGTTTCAACCTTTACAGGCGTAAAGTCCGTACACGGCGCGGGTCTGATGCTCGGCATCGACCTGACCGAGAAAAAAGCCGGCGAAGTGGCAGCGCGCTGCTGCGAAAAAGGACTTTTGATCCTGACTGCCAAAGCGGCGCTGCGCATGCTGCCGCCGCTGACCATCACCTGTGACGAGATCGATAAGGGACTCGGCATTCTTGCCGACGTACTTTCCGAATAAAGGAGAAAAGTATATGAAACATCTGTTGAGCCTGCTGACCACCACCCCGCAGGAGATCGAGGATTTTTTGAACCTCGCCGACCAGCTCAAGTACGAAAACAAACACGGCATCGCCCACCACCGCTTAAAAGGGCAGACGCTCGGGATGATCTTTCAGAAATCATCCACGCGCACGCGCGTTTCGTTTGAAACGGGCATGTACCAGCTCGGCGGGCAGGCGCTGTTTTTGTCGAGCCGCGATCTGCAGATCGGCCGCGGCGAGCCGATCGAGGACACCGCGCGCGTGCTTTCGCGTTACCTCGACGGCATTATGATCCGCACATTCGCGCAAAGCGAGGTGGAGGCGCTCGCGAAATACGGCAGCATCCCGATCATCAACGGGCTGACGGATTTCTGCCACCCCTGCCAGGTGCTCGCAGACCTTTTGACCGTCCGCGAGCATAAAGGGCATCTCGACGGGCTTAAAATGTGCTACATCGGCGACGGCAACAACATGGCGAACTCCCTGATCGTCGGCGGCTTGAAAACGGGGATGCGCGTTTCCGTCGCGTGCCCCGAGGGGTACGACCCCGACAAACAGGTTTTGGATTTTGCAAAAGCCTATCAAGGCTTCCAGCTTTACAGAGACCCCATGCAGGCGGCAGCCGGCGCGGACGTGATCTTCACCGACGTTTGGGCGTCCATGGGGCAGGAGGACGAGGCCGCCGCACGCCGCAAGGTGTTTGAGGGCGTGTATCAGGTCAATAAAAAGCTGCTTTCCGCCGCGAACAGCGGCTGCATGGTGCAGCACTGTCTGCCTGCGCACCGCGGCGAGGAGATCACCGCCGATGTGTTTGAAGCGCACGCCGATGAGATCTTCGACGAGGCGGAAAACCGTCTGCACGCGCAAAAGGCGGTCATGGTCACGCTCATGGAGCGGTAAGAAAGTCCATATGAAAATGCAGTTTTCGGACGTCGACCACGGCAAAGCGTTCGACTGGGGCGAAACGTCCGCGGAATATGCGCAGTACCGCGATATTTACCCGCCCGTGTTTTATAAGCGTGCGTTTTTAGACGCAGGCTTAGGCGTTGCGGGGCAGACCTGCCTTGACCTCGGCACGGGGACGGGCGTCCTGCCGCGCGCCATGGCGTCGCACGGCGCAAAATGGTACGGTGCGGATATTACGGAACAACAGATCGTGTTCGCACGTGCGCTTTCCGAAAAGCAGGGGCTTTCGATCGAATTTTCCGTCGCGCCTACCGAAGATACGGGCTTTTCCGGCGGCATGTTCGATGTCGTCACCGCCTGCCAGTGCTTTGGGTATTTCGACAAAAGCCGCGCCTTGCCGGAGATTTTCCGTATCCTAAAGCCGCATGGGCATTTCCTGGTTTTGTATATGGCGTGGCTGCCGCAGGAAAGCGAGATCGCCCGAAAAAGCGAAGCGCTTGTGCTGCAATTCAACCCCGATTGGAGCGGCGGCGGATTTCAGCGCAAAACGGAAACGCCGCCCGTGTGGGCGAAGCCGTTTTTCGACTGCGTGCGCTGTGAAAGTTTTGCGGCGGACGTTCCCTTTACCCGTGAAACGTGGGACGGGCGCATGTACGCCTGCCGCGGTATCGGCGCCGCATCGCTGCCCGAAGCGAAGAAAGCAGAATTTCGCAAAGCGCATCGGGAAATGCTGCAAGCGTTCCCGGAGGCCTTTACCGTCCCGCACTGGATCTCCATATTGGATTTTGTGAAAAAAGCATGATACAAAAACCGCCCCGCACGGATTCCCGAGCGGGGCGGTTCGTTATAAGGTCTGTTGCAGCTGAAGGCGGATCCGCTATTCTGCTTTTCGGTCGAAATACCAAAGCATCAGGCAGGCGAGTGCAGGTGCAAGCAGGGAAAACAGGATATGAAGCCCATTGACCAGCGAGGCAAACAGCACCGCCGAACTCTCCGCCGTCAGAACGGCAAACACAAGATTCAAAACATTTTGCGGCAAGAGCAGAATCGTTTGCGCGCCAAGCAGGATCAGCCAAAACCGCAGCGCCGGACGGAACTTTTTATAGGTAATCAGCCCTGCAACGATGGGAAGCACCAAGCCCAAAAGACCGCTCAACAGCGTCTGGATCCACGGCAGGGCGTTGAAAAGGACAGGGTCGGAAACCAGCCCCCCGTCGAATCGATAGTTCGTGGCGATCGAGGAAATGGCGGATTGCAAAATACTCGTCAGAAGCATCGTCACGACCGCCATAACATACGGCAAAGCGCGCGACTGCGTTTTGGGCGGTACGGGAGGAACGACAGGCGCGGGGG
>UQZS01000011.1 GCA_900545625.1 uncultured Oscillospiraceae bacterium
CGCTGGGGGCGGAAAGCCTGCGGGAGACGCTCCGGGAAAACGCGGCTTTTCACCCGCTTTGGGAAGCGGGGCGCATCCGGATCGCGGAGGTGTCGGCGCAGACGCACGAGCAGCTTTCCACGCTGCTCGCCTTTTCGGCTTGCAGCTTTGACCTTTTATCCCCGCTCTCAAAGCAGCAATTCCCCGAAAACGCCCCGCTTGTGCGCGCCGCCGTGCATTTCACAAAGCCTGAAAAACGGGAGAACGGCGTGGAAAACGGCGGGTATCGGATCGCGCAAAAGCCCCGCCTGCCGTGGTGCTGGGTGCTTTCAAATCCGACCTTCGGGACGCTTGTGGGCGACGGCGCTTTGGGGACGACCTTTGCTATGAACGCGCGGCTCAACCGCTTAACGGAATTTCCGAACGACCCGATGCGCGATTTCCCCGGCGAACGGCTGTTCCTGCGCACGGCGGATGGAAAGATCTATGACCTTTTACGAAACGCCGCGGCGTTCTTTTGCGGCGGCCGGGCAGTATTTGAAACGGATGTGCGCGCGCTGCATATCCGCGTAACGGTGCGCGTCCCCGCACGCGGTATGCGCAAAGAGACGGAAGTGCTGCTCGAAAACCGCAGCGATGTGCCGACACACGCCGCCGTATGTTACTATACCCGCCCCGCGCTTTGCGAGGAAGCAGCCCCTTCGCCGTTTCTGCGCGCCGCGTTTCAAGACGGCGCACTGCTGGTGCGCAATCCCGCGGCTGAGGATTTTCCGGGCGTTCTGTGCCTGTGCGCCGTTCGGTCGGAACCGGAAAAATATTCCCGGCTCGAACCCGCAAAATCGGAAGAAGGCTTCCGATTGGATAAGGATGTGTTTTACACCGTATCGGACGAAGCGTTTTTCGGCGGCGGCTGGGACGCGGGCGGCAGCCTGCCCGAAGCGACACCCTGCGCGGCGCTCGGCAAGACGGTCGAGATCGCTGCGCACGCGCACGCACAAGTGCGCTTTCACCTGACCTTTGCGCGCCGTGCCGCATCCGCCGTTACGCTTGCAAAGGCGTGCCTGCCGGCATCCTTGCCGCAGGATCGCGTGCAGCTTTGCTCAAACGACCGGCATTTGGATGACCTGTATAACCTGTTTTTGGTGCGGCAGACGGAAAACGGGCGGCTGTTTGCGCGCGCAGGCTTTTATCAGGCGGGCGGGGCGTGGGGATTTCGTGACCAACTGCAGGACGCGGCATCGCTTTTGCCTTTGCGTCCCGCGCTTTTGCGCCGCCAGCTTCTGCGGTGCGCTGCCGCGCAGTTTTCAGAGGGCGACGTGCTGCACTGGTGGCACGTGCTGCCGAACGGTACCGTGCGCGGGGTGCGCACGCGCTGCAGCGACGATCTGTTATGGCTGCCGCTTTTCCTCGCAAAATATGTGCTTTCCACGGGTAACCGCTCGATCTTGTCCGTCGAAGTCCCGTACCGGGAAGCGCCTGTGCTTCGCGGAAACGAGGAGGAACGCTATTTTGAAGTCAAACGCACGACCGCGCGCAGCAGCGTGCTCGACCACGCCGTGCGCGCCGTGCGATACGCGCTTGAAAAAAAGGGCGACCACGGCCTGATGCTTATGGGCACGGGCGACTGGAACGACAGCTTCAACCGCGTCGGCAGAGAGGGAAAGGGCGAGAGCGTCTGGCTTTCGCAGTTCGCCGTCGTTGTGCTCGAAGCTTTTGCCGCGCTTTTGGAAAACGAGCCCGAGCAAACCGAGTTCCGCACGTTCTGCCTTTCCGAAGCTAAAGTCTTGCGCGAAGCGATCGAGACCCACGCCTATGCGGACGACCGGTATTTGCGCGCGTTTTATGACGACGGCGGCAAAATGGGCGCGGCGGGGAATGCGGCGTGTGCCGTGGACTGCTTAACGCAGAGCTTCGCCGTGTTTGCGCGGCTTGACAAAGCGCGTACCGAGACGGCGCTTCGCACCGCGTTTTCGGCATTGTTCGACGAAGAAAACGGCATCCTGCGCCTGTTTTCACCGCCCTTTTCCGACACACAGCCGCAGGCGGGCTACGTTTCGGCATATCCGCCGGGTGTGCGCGAAAACGGCGGGCAGTATACGCACGCCGCCGTGTGGTTCTGCCGCGCGCTTTTGGAAGCCGGTATGTACGATGAGGGGATGCGGGTGCTGCGTGCGCTCAACCCGCTTGTAAAATACGAGACGGAAGAAACGGCGCGCCGCTATAAAACCGAGCCGTACTTCCTTTGCGGCGATGTGTACGGCGACGCGAGCCCCGGGCGCGGCGGCTGGAGTTTGTACACGGGCGCGGCGGGGCAGCTGTTTGCGCTGGTGACCGAGGTGATCTTGGGGCTTCATATGCAGGACGGGCGGCTTTTCTTTACACCCGCCGAGATCCCGCAAATGGGCGCGTTCTCCTATACGCTTATACTCGACGGCGCTGAAATTTCGGTCGAGGTCGCCGCCGCCCCGCGGGAGGGCTTGGTGCTTATCGACGGCAGCCCCGCCGCCGCGCTCCTCCCGGACGGCAAAAACCACCGCATAAAAATCCGGTAAACTATGGAAATACGCACGCAAGTGTGCTACAATAAACTTTGTATCGGCAAAATGCCCTGCCGGACGAGAAGAAAGGATGTAGCTCTGTATGCAGACGGAACCGAAGATCATCCAAATCGGCGAAAAGATCCGATTGCTGGAGGTGCGCTCGGCGCGCCCGAAAACCACCTGTATCTCCCTTTTGCTTTTGACGCCTATGCATCAAAATCCGGCGGAAACGACGGTGCTCGCCTCATACCTCGCGCATTCGTGCGCGCGCTGCCCGACGCTCTCAAAGCTCAACGCACGGCTGGAATCGCTGTACGGCGCGCTGCTTTCGGGTGAGATCTCGCGCTTAGGCGAAGCGTACTGCCTGCGGCTTTCCGTGGATTGCCTGAACGATGCACTTGCGTACGACGGACAAGCGGTCAGCTGCGACGCGCTGGAGCTGCTTTTGGATCTGCTGCTGGAGCCTAAAATGCAGGACGGCAGGTTCGACGAAGCGCAGCTGCGCACCGAGGTGCGCCTGTGCGCCGAAGACCTTGAAAGCGAGCAGAACGACAAACGCGCGTGGGCGCTCATGCGGATGCTCGAGACCATGTGCGCCGACGAGCCCTATGGTTACCCGCACGAAGCGCTTCTCACGGGCGTGCGCGCCGTAACGCCGGGAAGCATGTACCGCGCATGGCGCGAGCTTTTAAAGACGGCACACATCACGGTGCAGGTGACGGGCGATGTGGCGCTTGAACCGCTTGAAGCGGTGCTTCGCACGCGCCTCGGCGCACTTACCGACCGCGCGCCCGCAGAGCTTTCGACCGTGTTTGTCGAAAGGTGCGACGACGTGACCGAATTGACCGAGGAGCAGGACGTCAACCAAAGCAAGCTGGTTTTGGGCTTCCGCACCGGCATGTGCGACCGCAACGACGATTTTTATGCGCGCCGCGTGATGGCGGATCTGTTCGGCGGCGGCCCGTATTCGCGGCTGTTTATGAATGTGCGTGAGAAGTTAAGCCTTTGCTATTACTGTTCGGCGCGTCTGCAGCGGCAAAAAGGGCTGCTCGTCGTGCAAAGCGGCATCGAGCGCAAGAACCGCGACGTAACGTTCCGTGAGATCCTGCGGCAGCTGAAGGTCTTGCAGACGGGCGAATTTTCGGACGAGGAGCTGACCGCTTCGAAAAAGGCGCTGTGCGATGCGTTCGCCGGTGTGGGCGACACGCCCGAGGGCTTAGACGTGTATTACGCGCAGTTTGCCGACGGCGACATCACGACGCCCGAAGCGCTCACGGCGGGTCTTTCGGCCGTCACGCGCGAGGATGTGGTACGCGCCGCCAAGGCGCTGACGCTTGACACGGTCTACTTGCTTGCGGGCAACGATGAGGAGGAAGCGGAACATGCGTGAAGTGAAAAACGAACGGCTTTCGGAAAGCTATTTTGAGATCGACCACCCCTCCGGCTTGAAAATCTTAGTGTACCCGAAAACGGGCTACAAATCGGCGTATGCCGTGTTCGGGACGCGCTACGGCTCGATCGACACGCAGTTCCGTCTGCCCGAGGACAAAGAATTTACGGCCGTGCCCGAGGGCATTGCGCATTTCCTCGAACACAAGCTGTTTGAAAGCGAGGAACTGGACGCCTTCCAGCGCTATGCCGAAACGGGCGCAAGCGCGAACGCCTACACCTCGTTTGACAAGACCTGCTATCTGTTTTCGTGCACGGGGAATTTCAAGGCGTCGCTGGAAATTTTGCTCGACTTCGTCATGCACCCGTATTTCACTGCCGCGACCGTGCAGAAAGAACAGGGCATCATTGGGCAGGAGATCCGCATGTGCCGCGACGAGCCCGGCTGGGAGGCGCTGTTCCAGCTGCTGCGCGCCATGTATAAAAACCATCCTGTGCGCATTGACATCGCGGGGACCGAAGAATCCATTTCCCATATCACCGCCGACCTGTTGTACAAATGCTACCACACGTTTTACAACCTCTCGAACATGGTGCTTTGCGTCGCGGGCGGCGTGACCGTCGAGGATGTGCTCGAAGTCGCCGACCGGCTGCTGCCCGTACAAAAGCCTGTCAAAATCGAACGCAAATTCCACGAAGAGCCGCGCGGGGTGAACACACCGTACGTGGAGGAGACGCTCGCCGTCGCGGCGCCGATCTTTTCGCTCGGCTTCAAGGAGTCGATCACGACGCCCGAGCGTACGCTTCGCGAGATCCTGCTTTCGCGCATCGTGCTCGAAGCGGTCTGCGGCAAGACCACGCCGTTTTATACCGAGCTTTTGGAGGCGGGGCTTATCAACACCTCGTTCGACTATGAATATTTCTGCGGCTACGGCTACGCCGCAACCATCTTCACCGGCGAATCCCCCGACGCAAAGGAAGTCCAAACCCGCCTGATCGCGCGTATCCGGGACTTACAGGAAACGGGCATCGGCGAAGCGGATTTCGAACGTATCCGCAAAAAGCTCTACGGGCGCGCCGTGATGGCGTTCAACGACATCGACGGCATTGCGAACGCCATGGTCGCCGCGCACTTCTGCGGCGAGGGGCTGTTTGACGAGGTGGAAACACTCGGCGCACTTACGCTTGACGAAGCGAACGAACGCCTGCGCAGGAGTATCGACACGACCTCGGCGGCGCTGGCTGTCATTTTGCCGAAAGGAGAGGACGTATGCAATTCCTGACCGACGGCGTGGAGGTCACCTTTCAGGGGATCGACCACGTATTCACCGTGTATTCCACCTTTGTGGAGTTTACTTTGTTCGGCCACGCGGTCAGCATCAAGTTTTACGGGCTGATCATCGCGTTCGGCTTTTTGCTCGCCGTGCTGTTCGGCGGGCGGATGGCGTACAAATGGAAGCTCGATTTGAACAAAATGCTCGACGTTCTGCTGTTCGGCACCATCGGCGGTATCGTCGGCGCGCGGCTTTATTACGTCGCATTCGAGTGGGATTATTACAGCCACCACCTTTCCGAGATCCCGCAGATCTGGGAAGGGGGGCTTGCCATCTACGGCGGGCTTATCGGCGCGATCATCGCCGCGTTCTTCACCTGCCGCCGCAACGGGCTCAATTTCTTAAAGCTGTTAGACCTTGCGGGCATGAGCTTTCTCATCGGACAGGGCATCGGGCGCTGGGGCAACTTTGCGAATCAGGAGGCGTTCGGCACGAACACCACAGGGTTTTTAGGGATGTCCAGCGAAAAGGTGACGCACTATATCGAGACGCATCAGGCGGAGTTCGCTGCGCGCGGCATCACGATGGATCCGAATATCCCCGTGCACCCGACGTTTTTGTATGAATCGCTTTGGTGCATAGCGAGCTTTTTCATTTTGTACCTCGTCTGCAAAAAGGCATATAAATTCAGCGGCCAGCTCATCCTCGGCTACGGCATTTTGTACGGCGCGGAGCGCGCCGTGGTGGAGGGCCTGCGCACGGACAGCCTTTACATAGGCGACACGACCCTGCGCGTCTCCCAGGTACTCTCGATGCTGTTGGTGCTCGTGTGTTTATGTATTATGATCGCAAAGCTTGTTAAGCTCAAAAAGCACCCCGTGCCGTTCTCGCCCGTGGAGGTCGTCCCCGAACGGGCGGAAAGCGAAACCAAAGAAAAGAAGCCGTCGCGCAAAGCGCTTCGTGCCGAGGCGCGCGCGGCAAAGGCAAAAATGCTCGAAAAACAGGAAGGGAAGGATCCGGACGATGGCGAAGATTCTGGACGGTAAAGCCGTTTCCGCGCATGTGCGCGAACAGGTGAAGGCAGAGGTAGAAGCCCTTCAAAAACAGGGGGTCTCCGTGGGGCTCGCGGTCATCATCGTCGGCGACGATCCCGCCTCGCGCACCTATGTGAACAATAAGAAAAAAGCGTGTGCCGCCGCGGGGATCCGTTCCGAAGAATACGCCCTGCCCGCTAATACCACGCAGGAAGCGCTTTTGGCGCTCGTCGAAACCCTCAATAAAAAGCCGGAGGTCAACGGCATCCTCTGCCAGCTCCCGCTGCCCGCGCATTTGGACGAAAAAGCAGTCATCGCCGCCATCGCGCCTGAAAAGGATGTAGACGCGTTCCACGCAGTCAACGTCGGGCACATTATGATCGGCGACTATGCGTTTTTGCCGTGCACGCCCGCGGGGATCATGGAAATGCTGCGGTATTATGACATCGACATCGCAGGCAAAAACTGCGTTGTCATCGGCCGCAGCAACATCGTCGGCAAGCCCATGGCAATGCTGCTCTTGCAGCAGAACGGAACTGTGACGATCTGCCACTCCAAGACGCGCGACCTCGCCGCGCACACCCGCAACGCCGATATCCTCGTGGCGGCGGTGGGCATCCCGCATTTTGTGACTGCCGACATGGTCAAGGACGGCGCGGTGGTCATCGACGTCGGCATGGACCGCGACGAAAACGGCAAGCTGTGCGGCGACGTGGATTTCGGCGCCGTCGAGCCGAAAGCATCCTACATAACGCCCGTTCCCGGCGGCGTGGGACCGATGACGATCGCAACGCTCTTAAAAAACACCGTCACCGCCGCGAAGCAGCAAAACGGGCTTTTGTAAAAAGAAAATAACCCAAAACCGGGGACGGTTCCGTGTCTCAAAAAGACATAGAACCGTCCCCGGTCTACACAAGCGGTTTTACTTATACCAAGAGCAGAGCCGATTTGAAATCGGCTCTGCTCATAATGTTTTTATTCATTTCAATATGCTTGCTTTACCATGTTTCCTTGTCGTACGCATCCCATGGAGGACTCGTCCAACCAGTTGTTCCGGGTTTATAATAGAACACATCCCACATGCAATTTAGTTTTTCCCATGCATAATCTTCCAAAGACGGGGCGTTGCCCTCAAAATAAATGGATTCAAAATGGGAAAAGTCAAACGATCTATCTCGAATACTGATCACACTGGCTGGAATGGTGACAGAGGTTAAATCGAAACGCTCCGAAAACGCTGTTCCCCCAATAACTGTTACGCGCTTACCATCGATTGTTGCCGGAATAACAACATCGCCGCCACTGCCTTTATATCTCGTAATCGTAATTTCTTGCCCCGTAAAGCTGTAATCATAATCAGCCGTAGAGCCGGTTCCGCTGTGTGCGGTGTCTGAATCCACAAGTTCTTCCCCTTCCCCGTGCCCGTGGCCAAGCATCCAGGCGTTGCATATATCACACCAAGTACAGTCACAGGTTTCCCCGTCAGTTAATGTCCGACCGCAACGAGGACAAGTCGAGTCTGGATCGTTTGTTTCATTATCACCTCGTCCATCATCATATATTCCACCATGTCTGCTGTCAAATGTTATTGTCCCGACCGGATTATATGGCATATCTGAACTTGTAATGCTGACTGTAATTGAATTTTGATTAAAAGTTAACGTTCCAATTACTATATATTGTCCATTTTCGTATGTAAAATCAGCCGTGTTTCCATTAAGTGTTGTTTCGCAGGATATTTCATACTTATGCAAACGAATAAGCCAAAAAGAAAAATTATTATTGCTTAATTTTTCAATACCCAATTCTGTTTCATAAGCAGCAACATAGGTACTATCATAATTTTGACCGGCGATATGCCACATGCCAACGTAATCATCAATATTGATTGCAGTTGCACTGGTATCTGTTGAACTGCTTGTTGTGGGAACATCCGAAGTTGTAGTGCTTGAAGGATCATTTGAAGTGGGTTCGTTAATTTTTAAAATACCCCACTTTTTTCCTTGTCTCACCCACGCAAGTCCTTCGCTAAACTCTCGTGTTTCATCATATATCATTGGTACAGCCACATTGCCGTTTTTATCAATATAGCCGTACTTTTTACCTTTTTTTACATCTGCAAATCCCTCACTGAATTCTCCCCATCCGAGGTCATATTCAGACGGCACAACTTCTTTTCCGGTTTTATCTATATAATTCCGTTTTCCGTCCTTTTCCACTCGAGCAAGCCCGTCGCTGAAGCTATCAACAGAATCATATATGAGCGGTACTACTTCCTTGCCGGTTTGATCTACAAAGCCGTATTTACCGTCTTTTTTCACCTGTGCAAGCCCTTCGCTGAAATCCTGAACATAATCGTATATAGGTGGCACAACCTCCCGGCCGGTTTGATCGACAAATCCATGTTTACCATCTTTGTACACCTCCACAAAGCCTTCTTTAAAGCCAGTCACATTGGTATATTGCGTTAGCAGTTCCTTTGTGTTCTTTATGTCACAAGTTTTGTCGATTATATACCAAATATTATTTCCGTAACCTACCACCGCGAGTCCATCACTAAAATCTATTGCGGAAGTAAAATTTAACGGTATGACTATATTTCCGGTTTTATCAATATAACCATATCGGCCGTCTTTTTGCACATAAGCAAGTCCTTCGTTGAAATCACCTGCACTACGATATATAAACGGCACAACTTCTTTGCCGGTACTGTCCACAAAACCATATTTATCGTCCTTTTCAACCCGGGCAAGTCCTTCGTTGAAACCATAGATTCTATCATATGTGGGCGGTATTACCTCTTTGCCAGTAGCGTCTGCCAAGCCATATTTATCGTCTTTTTCAACCTGAATAAACCCATTGCTGAAAGAATACCCGACATTATCATAACCTTTCAGTTGGGCTTTTACATTTCCAGTTTTGTCGATAATATGCCAAGTACAATCATCTTTAGAATAAGCCACCGCAACCCCGTCGCTAAAGCTACCTGCCGAGTAATATATCGGAGGCACAACTTCCTTACCGTTTTGATCAACATAACCGTACTTCTTATCTTTTTCAACTACTGCAAACCCTTCGCTGAAACTACTCACATTGTCGTATTTCAATGTAGGTTCAACTACCACTGAAATTGAATCGGAAACAAATCTGTTTTTATTTTGATTATCTACAATGACTACGATTCCTGTTGTAAGGATCGCAGCAGCTAACACTCCTGCAATGATTTTTGACGCTGTTGTTCTGAAAACCCTGCGAAAAACAACGGAGAACTTTTTTAAAAAATCCTTGCCTTGGTGTGAATGTACAGCTACTGGTTCAATTCCTTGGTGCTGTTTTTCGCCGCATTTTTTGCAAAACACAGCATCTTCGCTTATTGGACAACCACATTTTTTACAGTACATAATCTTCAATCCCCACAGAACTGTAAATACAGACTGAATAACCTATCAAAGCTGTATTTAACTCTTTTTGAAATTATTATAACGCCAGCTTTTTTAATGCGTGTCTTTCCTGAATATAATGTCATTGCTTGACTTTTCTATCATAAATTCACCGGAAATTTCAAACAGCATAGTGTCGCCAGATAGATACAATAACTTCACTGTATCGCCCTCGATACTCCATGTAAATGAATCAGCATTAACAGAAGAAGAATAATCTCTTCCCTCACCATCTTCGTAAAATTCAATCGATCCACGATAATAACTGCTTTTGGTAGGACCGAATTCATTCCAACGACCCACAACAGCGTTAATTCGAGCATTATCTTGTATTTTTTGCACTGCTAAGGGCATTGCTATGGATATTGACAATATTACGAATACAACGACGAAGCCAATCACAAAGTTACGAGTTTTTTTCTTGAAACAGCTCTTCTTTGCAACAGAAATATTATTGTTTTTGCCATCTAAATCGATTTGTTTTTCACCGCACTTTTGACAAAAAACAGAATCCTCGTCTATTTGTGCACCACATTTTTTGCAAAGCATAAATTTAATCCTCCTCTTTGTCATCTTTACCAAAACAATGCTTGCAGAAAAATTTTGAAGATAATTTACCAGCTTTTTCTTCAGCATATTCGCATGCCTCAATAAGCGTTGCAAACTCTGGTGATGGTCGTTCACCGGAGTGCTTTTCTATATCCTATCATATGTGGTTGGCTTTTGCAAGTGTATCACACCATATTGTTCCTTATCAGACGATTACAAATAGGAGCAAAAATTGTTAGAATTATTTATAACAGCGGGGTGATAATTTGAAAGATAAACCTTATAACAAGGTAGCTGTTGGTGAGCGCATCAGAAAAGCGAGAGAGTTAAACCGATTCACACAGGAACAACTCGCTAAACTTATAGATGTCAACCCCTCGCATATCAGTGATATGGAACGCGGAAAGGTCGGCATTTCTGTTGGAACGGTGATAGCGTTGTGCAACGCCCTTAATGTTACCTCCGATTACATATTTTTCGGCAAAGACATTTCGCACAGCGGCAATTTTGACAAGCTGCTTTCGTATTTAGATGCAAAAGATATGCTGTATCTTGAGGATATTATACAAGCCCTGATAAAACGATATAAGTCATAAGAAGCGGCTCCGGCTTGGGGTCGCTTCTTTCACGGTTGGGGTCTTAAGACAGGGAAAAGAACACCCGGTTCTGCCGAGAGAGAAAAGAGAGAGCAACAAAAAAAGAGGGTGAGCGAAAAGCAAGCTCAAAGACACATGGAAAAAATGAGATCTCCCTGTCTATAATGTAGGGCGCGGGCTTGCTCGCGCCGAAAGGGCGGTGCGACAACAGAACAACCCGCGGCGCGCGGAGCAGAAAATCTACCGCGCAGCGACAAAAGGGTGCCGGAATCCGGAGGATTTCCATGCCCGCCCGCGGACAGAAAGCAGAACACAGAGGTTAGAAGTCAGAAGCGATACAGGAAAATTTCGTGACAACCGAAAGACCGTACAACTTTTCGGCGGCAAAACAGGGGGACGGGTCTATGCCTGTTTAGGCACAGAACCGTCCCCTGTTTTGCCGCCCTGTCTTGCCCAGCGCGCCGTGTCATCCTACGTCGTTCCGTGCGACCGGAGTTCTGCACCGTCCCGTAGGGACAGCCCTTGCGGCTGTCCGCGGGTAGATGGCGCGCCGCGCGCCGGGTTTCCGTCCGCCGAAAGCAGAGCTTGCTTGTTGAAAAGTGCAAAACTTGGGTGATATTTCCTGCTTTTTCCATTTTTCTATGGTAAAAACCGCCAAATCGGCGCGCTTGGATTTGTGGATTTAAACAAAAGCACAAAAACAAATAAAAATTTATAAAAATTTTGTATTTTCTGCTTGACAAAGCAAAACCGCGGGCGTATAATGGTGCCAGGATGAGTAATCGTTTACTCAGCGAGGAGGGGAACGGATGAAGCCAGATTCGGTGTCGATCCGTGAGATTTCAAAGATCACAGGCGTCTCCGTCGCGACGGTTTCGCGCGTGATCAACAACAACGGCAGATTTTCCAAAGAGACCGAAGCGCGCGTCAAAAAGGCGCTCAAAGAATACAACTACACGCCGAATCTCGCTGCGCGGGGGTTACGCACCAAGCGCATTGCAACGGTCGGCGTCGTTGTTCCCGATATTACGAACGAATACTTTGCGCGCATCACCCTGCATTTGCAGGAGCGGCTGTTTGCGCACAGCTATTCCACCATCATCTGCAACACCGACGAAAAGGCGGACATCGAGCGGCGGCATCTCGATATGCTGCTGTCCCAGCAGGTCAGCGGCGTCATGTATATTTCCGGCACGCCGCACGCGTTCGACCGGCTGTCGCACCTGCCCGCGGTGTTCATCGACCGCGAGCCGCAGATGAAGCGGGAGGCGGGCAATTACAGCCTGATCGAATCCGACAATTTCCTCGGCGGCGCGCTTGCCGCCCGTGAGCTGCTGCAAAAAGGCTGCCGCAGGCTCTGCGTATTCAAATACCGCGACGACATCTCCACCCACAACGCCCGTGAAGCGGGCTTCCGGCAGGCGGCGCGGGAAGCGGGGCTGCATGACGATGCCGTGCACGTGGAGATCGTCCCCGACGTAAGCGTCCGGCAAGGGTACGAAAAGGCGAAAGCCGCTTGGCAGGCAGGCGGCTTCGACGGGCTGTTCTGCACGGCGGACGCACTCGCCGTAGGCGCGTGCAATGCGCTGCGCGCAGAGGGCGTCGAGATCCCGGGGCAGGTCAAGCTGGTGGGCTATGATGATACCGCCATCGCGCATTACAGCGCGGTTCCGCTGACCTCCGTGCACCAATCGACCGAGGAGATCGGGCGGCTTGCGGCGGATACGCTTTTACAGATCATCGACGGCAAACAGCCCGAGCGGCGGCACATCACGCTCCCGGTGCATTTGGTGGTGCGCGCGTCCACAGGCGGGCAGTCTGAAGAGGCGTAGGACGTCTCTTTTTACCCAAAGCGTAAACGTTTACCCTATTAAATGACAAGATTCCCGTGGCAAAAAGAAAAAACGCATGGCAAAGGGAAATGCGCTTTACATTTTGCTGACGCAAAACGCGCTTTTCCGCGGCGCAGAAGTGAAAAGGGAGCGTTGGCATATGGAAACGGCGCAAAGATATACAACAGCGATGGCGGGGCGAGTTATTTTTATTTTTGAGTAAACGTTTACTCAAGCAGAGGGGCCGCACCTTCCGCAAACAGAAGTCCCCGCAGATAGAGTCCCCGCAAACAGAGTCCCCACAAACAGAGCCGCCGCAAACAGAGGTCTCCCGCAGGCAGAGGCTCTTTGCAGACAGAGGTTCTTTGTGGCAGAAGCTCTTTGCAAATAGACATAGGCTCTTTGCAGGCAAAGGCTCTCCCGCAGACCGCAGAAAGCAGAGCTTAAAAAATAAAAACGGTGTGGGAGATTTCAAACGCGCCGACAACTGCGCAGAAAGAAAAGGACAAACGCTTGCAGGGGCGGCGCTCCCCCGAACAGTATTTCCCGCCCCTATGGGGCGCAGGATTTTAAAAAATTTTGCAGCCGAAAGGCGCAGCAAGCCTGCGGCTTCCATGCAATATTCCCGCACGAGTCCGGCTCTCTAAAATCCCCCTGTGTTCGGGCGAAGGGAAACAAGCAGCCGCACCGCCTGCGGCGAGCAAGCCGAAGCCTTGCGCGGCGGCGCTCCCGCCAGGCTACAGCCTTCCCCAAAGCGTGGCGCTTCTCCCGTCCCGGGACATTCTCCCTCTTTCTGCGAACCGCTTGTTTCCCGCCGCCCGAACACAGACAAGGCTTTGCGGCACGATCCATCCGCCGTTCTGATGTCAGAGGTTTGAAATCAGAGATCAGAGGGCAGAGGTCAGAAGGCAGAGGCGGCGCAGGAAGATTTCAGAAAGCCGAAAGGTTATACAAACATGCGATCTTGCCGCAAACTTACCGATTCCAAGTCAAACATCTACCGTCTACTATCTAAAATCCAAAAGGGGGTGTTTACCATGAAACCCTGTCTTTCCGCCTCGCTCATGTGTGCGGACTGGCTGCACCTTGCACCGACGCTCAAGGCGCTGGAAGCGTCCTGCGGCGCACTGCACGTGGACATCATGGACGGGCATTTCTGCAAGAGCCTGTACCTTTCCCCGTGGTCGATCTCGGTCATCCGTCCCGCAACGCGGCTGCCCATAGAAGCGCACCTGATGGTCGAGCGCCCGGAGGATTTTCTCGAAACGGTCGCAAAGGCCGGCGCAGACACGATCGCTCTGCATGCGGAGACAATCGAGCGTCAGGCGTTCCGCCTTGTGGAGCGCATCCATGCGCTGGGGTGCAAGGCGGGCGTGGTGCTTTCGCCCGCAACGCCGATAGCGGCGGTCGAAAGCTATCTCAACCGTTTGGAGCTTGTCACGGTCATGACCGTGGACGCGGGCTTCGCGGGGCAGCCATTTTTACCTGAAATGCTTGAAAAGATCCGCGCGCTTGCGGCGTGGAAGCACGCGCACGGCAGCCGCTTCTCCATTCAGGCGGACGGCGGCGTGAACCGCGCGACCTACCGTGCGCTTTACGAAGCGGGCACGGAAAACTTCGTGCTGGGCAGCAGCGGGCTGTTCGGACTGGATACGGATATTTACGCTGCGTGCAAACGGATGCAGACCGAAGTGGAAGCGGCGATCAAGGAGGTGACGCCATGACACGGCAAAAGGCATATATCGGCGTGGACGTCGGCGGGACGTATATCCGCGTCGGTACGGTCGGCACGGACGGTGTGCCGCAGCACTTTGAAAAGCTCGCACAAAGCACGGTATTCGCGGGCGGCGACCCGCCCGAGCGGCTGTGCGCCTTCTTAGCGGCATATATGCGCCGCCATAAGCTTACAAAGGAAAGCATTGCCGCATGCGCGGTGGGGATGCCCTCGTGCGTAGACCGCGAAAAGCGCCGGGTGCTCTCCACGCCGAATATCCCGCAGTTTGCGGGCGTGGCGCTTGCCGACATGCTGGAAGAGGCGCTCGGACTTCCCGCGTTTTTAGACCGCGACGTGAACATGATCTACCGCTACGACCGCCTTTCGCCCCAGCTTCCGAAAAAAGGCATCGGCATCGGCTGCTATTTCGGCACCGGCATCGGCAACGTTGTCGAGATCGACGGCAGGCTGCTTTCAGGCAAAAACGGCGTCGCGTGCGAGCTGGGGCACGTCCCCGTCATGGGGCGCAGCGACAAATGCGGCTGCGGCAACGAGGGCTGTTTTGAAAATTACGCCTCGGGACGCTATATTGCAGCGCTTTGCCGGGAAAAATACCCGGGGGAGTCGGTCTGCGCGGTGCTGACCGACCATCTCGAGGACGAAGCGGTGCAGACCTTTATCGACAACATTGCCGTGGTCATCGCCACGGAAGTGAACCTGTTTGACCCGCATTATGTGATTTTGGGCGGCGGGGTGCTGCTCTCCGAGGGCTTTCCGAAGGATGCCCTGCTCGAACGCCTGCACCGCCGCATTCGCAAACCGTACCCGGATTCCGGGCTGCAAATATTCTTTTCCCGCACGGCGGACGCCGGCGGGGTGATCGGCGCGGCGATCTGTGCGCACGCGCGGCTGGAAGGAGGCGAGGGCATATGACCGTGGCGCTGGCAAGCGACCATGTGGGGCTGCCGTTGAAACGGGCGATCCTGGCGCATCTCGAAGAACGCGGTGTTGCCTACCGTGATTTCGGTACAAATTCGGATGCGCGCTGCGACTATCCGCAGTTCGCCCTGCCCGCCGCAAAAGCGGTGGCAGACGGGGAATATACGTGCGGGATCCTGTGCTGCGGCACCGGGATCGGCATGTCGATCGCCGCAAACAAAGTCGCGGGCATCCGCTGTACCGCATGCAGCGACGGCTACTCGGCGGCGCTCTCCAGAGCGCACAACAACGCGAACATGCTCGCCCTCGGCAGCCGCGTGGTCGGCACGGGGCTCGCCCTGCAAATCGTAGATCTGTTTTTGGACACGCCCTACGAGGGCGGCAGGCACGCGCGGCGGCTCGAGCAGATCCGCGAGATCGAACGCAGCGGCGGCATTTCCGCGCAGAAAGGGGGCTGAAACGTTGGAAGATTATATCCTTTCCATGGAGCACATCACCAAGGTGTACCCAAACGGCTTCGTGGCGAACCGCGACGTCTCCCTTTCGGTGCGCAAGGGCGAGGTGCATGCGCTGTCCGGCGAAAACGGCGCGGGTAAGAGCACGCTGATGAAGGTGCTCTTCGGTGAGGAACAGCCCGAGGAGGGCAAGATCTTTTTCGAGGGCAAGGAGATCCACCCGGAGGATTCCATTTCCGCCATTAAAATGGGCATCGGCATGGTGCACCAGCACTTTATGCTTGTCGAGTCGCTCACCGTCGCCGAAAACATCGTTTTGGGCATGGAGCCGGGCAGGTTCGGCTACTTTAACAAGCGCGAGGCATTCCGCCGCGCGGGCGAGATTATCGAAAAATATAAGTTCACGGTAGACCCGCGCGAGCGCGTGGGGAACCTGCCGGTCGGCGACAAGCAGAAGGTCGAGATCCTAAAGGCACTGTTCCGCGGCGCGAAGCTGCTGATTTTAGACGAGCCGACCGCCGTTCTGACCCCGCAGGAGACCGAGGAGCTGTTCGTGCAGATCCGGAGATTGCAGGAGCAGGGGCACACGCTGATCTTCATTTCCCATAAGCTGCGTGAGATCAAGCAGATCTGCGAGCACATCACCGTGCTGCGCGGCGGGCGCACCGTCGGCGAAGCGAAGGTCTCGGACGTGACCGAGCAGGAGATCTCCCGCATGATGGTCGGGCGCGACGTGATGCTTGAGATCGAAAAGCCGCCCGCCAAACCCGCCGAGACGGTTTTGCAGGTGCGTTCTCTGCCGCTCTCCGACCGCCCCAATGCGCCGACCGCTTCGTTCGACATCCGTGCAGGCGAGATCTTAGGCGTCGCGGGCGTTGAGGGCAACGGGCAAAGCGAGCTTGCAGAGAGCTTGGCGGGGCTTCGCCCCGTAGGACGCGGACAGGTCCGTATAAACGGCAAGGACATCAAGGGGCTTTCCGTGCGCAAGATCCGCGAGCTCGGGCTTTCGCACATTTCCGAAGACCGCATGTCCTACGGCTGTGCGGCGGACGCGAACATTGAAGAGAACCTGTTTTCTACAACCATTTATCAAAAGAAGTATTCCCGTTTCGGGCTCTTGCGCAAAAAGCTGCTCGACCGCCGCACGGACGAGCTTATAAAAGAATACAAGATCAAATGCTCGGAGAAAAAAGAGCCGGTGCGCATGCTTTCGGGCGGCAATATCCAAAAGGTCGTCGTGGCACGGGAATTCAGCGGGGAACCCGCCCTGATCCTTGCCAACCAGCCCACGCGCGGCATCGATGTCGGCGCAACGGAGTTTATTCGTAACCGTCTGGTTGACCTGCGCTCGAACGGCGCGGCGGTGCTGCTCATTTCGGCGGACTTAAACGAGGTGCTGGAGGTGTCCGACAGCCTGCTGGTATTGAACTCCGGCGGTGTAGGCGCATATTTCCCGGATGCATCTGCCGTTTCAGAGGAACTTTTGGGCGAATATATGCTGGGGCTGCGGCAAATGACAGACGGCGAGATCGGAGGTGCTGTCCATGAAACAAAAGCATAAAGACCGCCCGCTGCCGACCAACCGGCAGATCGAAACGCGCTTTACGCTTATCCGCACGCTCACGGCGGCGGTCATCGCGCTTGCAGGCTGCCTTGTTCTGATCCTGGTCGTCAGCGAGGAGCCGTGGGAGGCGTTTTCCGCGTTCCTGTTCGGGCCGCTGGAATCCGCCAGAAATATCGCGACGGTGTTTGAAACGGCGGCGCCGTTGGTATATGCGGGGCTTGCGGTCAGTGTGATGTTCAGCTGCAACCAGTTCAATATGGCGGGCGAGGGCGCGCTGTATATCGGCGGGCTTGTGGCAAGCGCCGTGGCGGTGAAGCTGTCGCTGCCCGTTGTGGTACATCCGATCCTTGCGCTGCTCTTGGGCGGCGCGGCGGGCGCGGTCGTGTGCTTCATCCCGGGGCTTTTGAAGGTCAAGCTCGGCGCGACAGAAGTCGTATCGTCGCTGATGCTCAACTACATCGTGCTGTATCTCGGCGTTTACATTCTCAATTATTTTCTTATCGATCCCGCGGCGGGTTTCCCCGCGACCGAGCGGCTGCCGGAAACGGCGCAGCTTTCCACCCTGGTTCCCCGCACGCACTTCCATGTGGGCACCATTTTGGCGTTTGTGCTGTGCGTGGTCGTCTATCTGTATCTATACAGAAGCAAGCAGGGCTACGCCATCCGTATGGTCGGGCAGAACGAAAAATTTGCGAAGTATTCCGGCATCGGCGTGGGCGGCACCATTCTTTCGGCGCAGCTCGCGGGCGGCTTCCTCGCCGGTATGGGCGGCGCGAGCGAGATCCTCGGCAGCTATTCGCGTTTCCAATGGGTCGCGCTGCCCGGCTTCGGCTTTGACGGCGTGATCGTGGCGACGCTTGCGGGCAATAACCCGCTGCTTGTGCCCTTAGGCGCGTTGTTCTTAGGGTACCTGCGCGTCGGTGCGGACATCATGTCGCGGCGCAGCGATGTGGCGACGGAGGTGCTCTCCATCGTGCAGGGCACGATCATCCTGCTGGTTGCCTCCAAACTGTTTTTGCAGCGCATCAAACACAAATACATCGTCTCGGTCGCCGAAAAGCGCGAGGCACTGCAAGCTTCGGCATCCGTGCCGCAGCCGGAAGGAGGCGAGGCGAATGCCTGATATCCTGCGGTCTGTATTTTCCGTCGATTTCATTTATTCGGCGCTGCGGCTGACCACGCCGGTCCTGTTTGCGGCGCTCGGAAGCCTCGTCGCCGACCGTGCGGGCGTCATCAACATCGGTTTGGAGGGCATCATGCTCTTTTCCGCGCTCACGGGCGTGCTCGGCAGCGCGTACAGCGGAAGCCTCTTCGTCGGCATGCTGTGCGGCCTCGTTACGGGAATGTTCATCGCGCTTATCATGGCGTATTTCTCCCTGCAGATGAAGGCGGATATCGTGCTGACGGGCGTTGCGATGAACCTGGTCGCCACAGGCGGCACGGTCTTTATCCTGTATTCGATCTGCGGTGACAAAAGCGTGTCCACATCGCTTTCGAGCCTCGTGTTCCCGACGCTGGAGATCCCGATCATCAAGGATATCCCTGTGCTCGGCGACATCCTTTCGGGGCACAACCTGCTGACGTATCTGTCCCTTGTCGCGGTCATAGCGGTGTGGTTCTTCCTCGAAAAAAGCAAGCCGGGGCTGCGCATCCGCGCCGTCGGTGAAAACGACCACGCGGCGGGGAGCGTCGGCATCCATGTACGGCGCGTGCGCTACGGGGCACTGCTGTTAAGCGGCGCGCTCGCCTCGTTCGGCGGGATGTTCCTTTCCATGGGCATGCTCACGTACTTCTCCAAAAACATGACGGCAGGGCGCGGTTATATCGCGCTCGCCGCGCAGGCGCTCGGCAACGGCAGCGCCGTCGGGACGTTTTTCGCGTCGCTGGTCTTCGGCTGTGCGGAAGCGCTGTCCGTCTCGCTGCAGGGGGTGGGCCTGCCGCCCCAGTTCGTTCAAATGGTTCCTTATGTCGCCACCGTATTAGGGCTTGTCCTGTACGCGGCGCTGCGGAAAAGATCCAAAAAAACCGTGCGTAAGCACAAAAGAAGAAAGAGAGGTTCACAATGAAAAAAGTATTGGCAATCCTGATGGCGGCGTGCCTGATCCTGCTGGTATTTGCCGGCTGCGGAACGGATGACGCGAACACCGACCCGTCGAATGCGGGCACAAGCGGCGATCCGGTCAAGATCGTGCTGCTCATCAACGGCACGCTCGGCGACAAATCCTTCTTCGATTCCGCCAAAAACGGCATGGATCTGATCAAGGAGAAGTACGGCGACCGGGTCGAGACCCAGACGGTCGAAATGACCTACGACGCGACCAAATGGACGCCCGCGCTCATCGAGTTTTCCGAGGACGCGGACACCGACATCATCATCAGCGGCACATGGCAGATGGTCGACCGCGTCATCGAAGTCGCGCCCGACTACCCCGACAAGAAATACATTGTATACGATGCCGAGGTCGATTATTCCAGCGGCGACTACTCGAACGTGTATTCCATCACCTACAAGCAAAATGAAGCCTCGTTCTTGGCCGGCGCGGCATCCGCGCTCGTCTCCAAGACCAATGTGTTCGGCTTTGTCGGCGGCATGGACAACGTCACGATCAATGACTTCTTGGTAGGGCTCATCGCCGGCGCACAGTACGTCAAGCCTGAAATGCGCTTTGCCACCGCCTATATCGGCAACTTTGACGACGCGGTCAAGGCAAAGGAGATCACCCTTTCGCAGATCAACAACCAGAATGCCGACGTGGTTTACGGCTGCGCGGGTCAGGCGGGCTTGGGCTCTATCGAAGCGGCTGCCGAACAGGGCGTGTATGCGCTCGGCGGCGACTCCGACCAGGCGATGTCCTTCAAGGGTGTGGATGACGCGAAAGCGGAATGCATCATCACCTCTATTTTGAAGCGCGTGGACCAGTCCCTGCTGCGGGCGGTGACCGCGAGCATGGAAGGCACGCTCCAATGGGGCACGACCGGCTCGTTCGGGTTGGCAGATGAATCCGTAGGCCTTGCCGAAAACGAATACTACGAAGCGATCCTGACCGAGGAACAGCGCGCGCAGATCGACGAGATCGAGCAGAAGATTATCTCCGGCGAGATCGAAGTCCCCACGGCGCTCGGCAGAGACACGCAGGAAGTGAAAGACTATATCGACGCGGCAAGCTGAAGCCGCATACTCTGAAAGGAGGCGGGCGTTTTGCGACCCATCCTGTTTTCCTGCAGCGGCAGTACGGCGGATCTGATCACCCTTGCTGCGCTGCGCGCGTCCGATGCAGATATACGCTGTATCGTGCAGACTCCGGGGGAGAGGAACCGCGTGGATTTCCCGGGAAAAGCGGCAGAGCTTTTCGGCGGCGAGGTTCCGTGGCTGCAAGTGAACGTCCCGCCTCTGCGCTCCTTTTTCGATCCCGGCGGCGGTAAGGCTGCCGCCGGGGAGGCCGCCAACCTCTCGCGTGCGCTTTCGTGGATTGCCGCAGCGGCAGACGGCGGCGCAGTTTTAGTCTCCACGGCGCGGCTGACGCTGCCTGCGCTCTTTTTCCTCTCCGACCCCGCGCACGCCGCAAGGCTTTCCGGCGTGGCGGTGCTTGGCGGCTCGATCTACGGCGGCGACAGCACGCCGACGGCGGAAGCAAACATCTACGCGGACCCCGAATCTGCCGAGATCGTGTTCGCAAGGGCCAAAAACGTAACGCTGCTGCCGCTGGAAACGGCAAAGCAGTGCGGTGTGCAGGCAGGGCTTTTCCCTGACCTGTTGCCCCATGCAGCGCAGACGGAGCAAACGGACGCTGCGGGACTTGGGCTTTTGCTTTCCCTGGAACAGCCGCAAGCGGCAACCTATGCGCAATATCGAGTGCGTGTGGAACTGGAAAGCGCCCCTTCTCGCGGGTGCACGGTCTGCGATGTGCTTTGCCGCGACAAAACACAGCCTTTGCACACCTTTGTGACCGCGCTCGACGAAGCCGCGTTTTCCGCTTTGGCACGCCGTGCGAGCCGCGTTTGGCAGCAGGGAGGGAACTCGGATGACAAAGCATAAGATCATTTTGGATACAGACCCCGGCATCGACGATTTCTTTGCCATGCTGCTCGCCGCAGACGCTCAAAACCTCGAGCTGCGCGGCGTGACGGCGGTGGCGGGCAATCAGGTCATGGAAAAAATCGCAAACAATGCGCGCGGCATCGCGCAGCTGCTCGGCTGGGACTGCCCGGTGAGCCTCGGTGCGGATCGTCCGCTGCTCATCCCCCAGATCACCGCCTCGCAGGTGCACGGCGACACGGGGCTGGGGCATTTCCCGCTGCCCGCGCCGCAAAAAGACGCGGATGAGCGCCTTTCCTGGGATTTTATCTACGAAGAGGCAACAGCGCTTGACGGCGAGCTGGAAATTCTCGCCATCGGGCCGCTGACAAACCTTGCCGTTGCCTTTCTGCGCCATCCCGACCTGCCGCAGAAGCTGCGGCGCATCGTTCTCATGGGCGGTGCGACGGAGTGGGGCAACCGCGGGGCATACGGCGAATTCAATTTTTATGTCGATCCCCACGCAGCCGAGATCGTGTTTTCTTCGGGCGTACCCATTGACATGGTCGGCTTAAACGTCACCATGCAGACGGGGATTTCCGACGAAGAATTTGACGACATCGCCCGCACGGTGGGCGAAAGCCGAAAGGTGTACAGCGAGCTTCTGGAATTCTACCGCAACATCTACCGCGTCAATGATCTGGGCTTTCGCATCGTTGCCATGCACGATTCGCTTGCGGCAGCATTCTTAATGGACGAGCGCGTGCTCGAAATGCGAAAAGCAAAGGTGCAAATCGATTGCAGCACGGGGCTTTGCCGCGGGCGCTCGATCGCCGATTTCAAAAGCGAAAACCCGAACGCGCGCGTCGCTGTCGCGGTGGACCGTCCCCGTTTTTGGGACATGGTCATGCACTCGCTTCAAAACGCACCCGATTAAATGCCGGATGGCGCGCCCGGCGCGTTTTCTTGCGGTTTTCCGCATAGCCGGAGGTGCACAGCCCCGTAGGGACGGATCCGTAGGATGCAAAAACAAGAGACGGCAGCCAAACGGTTGCCGTCCCTTCTTTTTGTGTATTGTTTTTCGTGCGCCTTATGCGATCTCGGTTGCCTGCTCCAGCTCGCGTTCGCGCAGCTCTTTGAGCTCCTGTTCGACCGCCTGGTCAATGGTGGGCTGCGTCTTTTTCTGCTTGCGAAGCCCCACGCCTGCAATAATGTCGATGACCAGATCCAAAAGGAACAGCCCGATCCCCAACAGGTACCACGGCGACACCGTGCCCGAAAACAGCCCGATGGTTGTCTCGCCCGCGGCGGTGGTGAACTGCTGCAAAAACAGCGCCGAAAGCCCCCAGCTTACGAGGCTGATGACATTCAGGATCACATTGATGAGCCAATTTAAGTTGATTGCGCCCAGCAGCACCGCAAAGAAGTTGATGACGCCGGCGGCGACGGCAAGGAGCGCAAAGATCGCAGCGAGCACAAGGCTCGTGAACAGCCCGCCCAAAATCTCGCCGGACATCAGCGCGAATACCGAGCCGAGGTCATATTTTGTCAGATAGTCGAGCACAAAGGTCAAAAACGAAACGGACTGTGTGCTCTCATAAAACGGGAACGACAGCGTCGCGTTTAAAAGCGGGACGACCAAGCCAACCAGCGGCAGCAGCGTCACCACGAGCCGCACGATGCGCAGCGGCGAGCCGACCGTGCCGCTTTTGAAATTGTCAAGCCGGTAGTGCAGCCGCGCGAACGCAGTCTCCGCCGCGTCGGCGTCCGCCTCCAAGCGCGCCTCCCAGTTGAAGTTCGGGATGTTTGCCCCGCACCCCTTACATTCGGCACGCACCTCGTACCATTTCAGTTTTCTGCCGCAGTTCGGGCATCTTGCTGCCATAGGGATCCTCCTTGTCGTTTTGTCTATCATATGCGCCGCGTTCGCGCGGCAAGCCATGCCTTTTAAGCGTCTTTGCGCTTTACGAAGCGGATCACATTCCACGAAAGCGGGCGCAGCCGCGCCGTGGCGGTGTTGCCGTCCGTTTCGGGAAGGTCGGTATTGCGCGGGCACACAGGCGCGCTTGTAAAGCCGTTTGTCTGCTTTAGATCAAAGCCCGCAAGCTCGATGTGCTCGGCGGGCACGAAGCCCTCCATGTCCAAAAGCCGGATGTTGAGCGCATAGTCCTCCGTGAAATCGCGGTTGACCGCGAACACCGTAAGCTGCTCGCCGTCCGCCGAGCGCACCGCGATGCCGTCAAGGTCGGGCACGTCGGTGAACTCCTTCGTGTCGTGCCTGCCGCAGGCGATGGGCGTTTGCAGCACCGTGCCGCGGCCGTATTTCGACATATGCATAAAGGGATAAAATATGGTTTGATAGAAAAGCCCGCCGCCGTTTTCGGTCATGATGGGCGCAATGACGTTCACAAGCTGCGCAAGGCACGCGATCTTCACGCGGTCGGCGCGGCGCAGCAGGCTGATGAGCATCAAGCCCACCAGCAGCGCGTCCTCAAAGTTGTAAATATCCTCAAGCTGGTGCGGCGCGAAGCTCCAGCGCTCGACGGGGTCGTTGTTGGAGTGGTACCAAACGTTCCACTCGTCAAAGGAGAGGTTGATCTGCTTTTTCGAGTGGCGCTTGCCCTGCATATAGTCGCAAATGGAAATGACCGTATGGATGAAGTCGTCCATCGCCATGTTTTTGGCAAGGAAGCTCGCCGAGTCATTCGTTTTATTGTCGTAATACTGGTGGAGCGACACATAGTCGATCTTGTCGTAGGCAAGCGAAAGCGTTTCCGTTTCCCAGTCGCCGAACGTTTTTGTGTGGCCGTTCGAGCTGCCGCAGAGCACCAGCTCAATGGACGGGTCTACCCAGCGCATGACCTTGGCGGCTTCCGCAGCGGCGCGCCCGTATTCATAAGCGGTCTTGTGCCCGATCTGCCAGTCGCCGTCCATTTCGTTGCCCAAACACCACAGCTTGATGTTGTGCGGCGCACGCGCGCCGTGGCTGATCCGCAGGTCGCTGTAATACGACCCGGACGGGTGGTTGCAGTATTCCACAAGATTGCGTGCCGCGTCCGCGCCGCGCAAACCGAGATTGACCGCCATCATACATTCGGTGTTGGCCTTTTTGCACCACTTCGCAAATTCGTTGGTGCCGAAGGTGTTGGGCTCCGTCACGCCCCACGCAAGCTCCAGCCTTTTGGGGCGCGATTCCACGGGGCCTACGCCGTCTTCCCAATTGTAGCCCGAGACAAAGTTGCCGCCGGGATAACGCACGATGGGAACGCCGAGTTCGCGCACCGCGTCGAGCACGTCCGTGCGAAAGCCGTCCTCATCCGCCTTCGGGTGGCCGGGCTCAAAAATACCGCCGTACACGGCGCGGCCGAGATGCTCGATGAACGAGCCGAAAATACGTTTGTCCACTTCACCGACGGTGAAAGCGCCGCAAAGCGGCAGGGAAGCGTTTTTCATGTGCAAAGTCCACCTTGTAAAGAAAAAAGTATGGCGTTATTGTAGCATATCCCCAACGCACATTTCAACGGGTTTTCGTGCAAATTTGCAAAATAATTTCGATTCGCCGGGCAGAGCAGAGCTCAGAATTCAGAGAGCAGAAGATAGAAGCAGAATGGGGAGGGCAGCCGCTTGGACTTTTACCGACTGTAATCCACCGGATCTTTCTCTCCCCCGGACTTGGCGGCGCTTTACGCCGCCAAGTCAGCCCCCTCATCAGAGGGGGCAACGCACAACCGAAGGCTTGTTGGACCCCGTCCTCCCTCTGATGAGGGAGGTGGCACGCGCTTTGCGCGTGACGGAGGGAGAGACAAAAGGGCAGGGACAGAGTTATCTCATCCCCAGACTTGGCGGCGTAAAGCGCGTCTATTCGCTCTCTTGAGTCGTCTCCTCCTCCACTTCGGCGCGGTTAAAGACAAACTCCCGGAACAGCCGCGTGTTTTCGTCCATGTCCGGGATCAAAACGGACTGTGAGCGCCGCCGCGCGCTCTCATACGCGCCGTCGGCGGGGATCTGCAGCTGCGCGATGTCGTAGCCGAGGTAGGTCAGCGCGTGCAGCCCGAGATCGGTCAGCTCGTCCGTTGTCAGATCCGTCTGCACCATGGGCATCACGTCTTCAAGCATGTCTAAAAGCGTAAACGGCGAGGTTGTCGCCGCTTTGCGCACGACGGCGGAAATCACCTTACGCTGGCGTGCAGTGCGGTAAAAGTCACTGTCGAGATAGCGGATGCGGCTGTACCAGAGCGCCTGCGCGCCCGAAAAGTGCACCTCGCCCGCCGAAAGCTCGATACCCGCAAATGCGGCGGCTGCGGATTCGTCCATATGGTCGCCGCTGTTGATGTATTCCGCTTCACGCTCGGTGATCTCCACATCCACGCCGCCGAGCGCATCGATGATGGCGGTGAACATGTCAAAGCTCACGAGCATATAGTTGTCGATATCGACCCCGAAGTTGTATTCCAGCGTGTCCACGAGCAGCTGTGTGCCGCCGTGGCTGTGCGCGGCGTTGAGCTTGTCCGAGCGCCAGCCCGGGATTTCGACATACATATCGCGCAAAAACGAGGTCAGCTTGATCTGCTTGTTCCGGGTGTCGATGGAAACGAGCATCATCGTGTCCGAGCGCGTTTTCTGGACGTCCTCGCCTTCGCGCGCGTCCACGCCGATAAACAGGATGTTCTGCACCGTGTCGGAACTTCTCAGCTCCGACGAAGCGATGTATTCGTTTGTGCCGAGCGGCACATAATTGACCGCGTCCAAAATGCGCTGCACGCGGGAATAGCTGTAGCCGAAGGCGGCGATCAGGAAAACGAGCACCGCACAAAGCACGATGGCAACGATCTTGCGCGCGAGATGTTTCGGCTTTGTGCGCGCGGGCTTGTCCGCCGCCTCGCGCCCCGAATAGATCTCGTCGCCGTTGCGCGCGCGGGTGCGTTTCGCGTCTCGGTCGGAGTAATGGTAGCTGTACGGCTTTTGCTCCGGGTTCGTGTTCACCGCGGGGTGAAAAGATGCGGGTTGCTGCATCTCGCTCGAAAATCCTGCGGCATCGTCAAAAAAACCGGCGTAGGGGTCGTTTGCGGCAGGCGCGTCATCCTCGTCGTGCCGCCCGCTGAAAATATCCTCAAACTCGCCCGCGCCCGTGTCCGCCGTGTGCGCGCCGCCTTTGCTGTCGCTGAAAATGTCTTCGAAATCGTCTGCGCCGGAAGCGCTGAATATATCTTCAAACTCGTCAAAATCGCCGTTGTTTTTCCGTTTATCCTGCTCCACTGGAAAGCACCTCCGCAAAAATCCTGGTCGAACGCCTTCTATTTTACACGAAAGCGGCGTAAAGCACAATGTTTTTTTACAAATTAGAGTGGAAATCACGCTTCTTTTGTGCTATACTTTTCTAACCATATTAAGTTTGATTCTATTTTACCGGAAGGAATGTACGCGGCATATGCTTTACAGAACACATAACTGCGGGGCGCTCACGCTCGAAAATTTAGGCGAGACGGTCTCGCTTGCGGGGTGGGTGGATACCATCCGCGACCATGGCGGCGTGGCGTTTGTTGACCTGCGCGACCAGTACGGCATCACCCAGACGGTCGTCCACGACGAGGAGATGCTTTCGCGCCTGCACAAGGAAAGCGTTGTTTCGGTAACGGGTAAGGTCGTCAAGCGCGACCCCGAGACCGTCAACCCAAAGATCCCCACGGGCGAACTTGAAGTGCATGCGGAAAGTCTCACCGTGCTCGGTGCATGCGAAAATACGCTGCCGTTTGAGATCGGGGAATCCACCGAAACGCGCGAGGATGTGCGGCTTCAGTACCGCTTTTTAGACCTGCGCAATAAAAAGGTGCACGACAATATCCTGTTTAGAAGCGAGGTTGTGCGCTTCCTGCGCGAAAAGATGGAATCGCTCGGCTTCCCGGAGATCAACACCCCAATCTTGACCTGCTCGTCGCCGGAGGGCGCGCGCGACTACATCATCCCCTCCAGAAAACATGAGGGCAAGTTTTACGCCCTGCCGCAGGCGCCCCAGCAGTTCAAGCAGCTCTTGATGGTGTCGGGGTTTGACAAATACTTCCAGATCGCGCCGTGCTTCCGCGACGAGGACGCGCGCGCCGACCGTTCGCCCGGCGAATTTTACCAGCTCGACTTTGAGATGGCGTTCGCGACCCAGGAGGACGTGTTTGCCGTCGCCGAGGAGGTGCTGTACGACACCTTTGTGAAATTCGGGAACGGCAGGCCCGTTTCGCCCGCACCTTTCCGGCGCATCCCGTTCGAGGAAGCGATGCTCCGCTACGGCACGGATAAGCCGGATCTGCGCAACCCGCTGGTCATCGCCGATCTGACCGACTTTTTCGCGGATGTGGACTTCAAGCCCTTCAAGGGCCGCCCCGTGCGCGGCATCGTCGCCCCGGCGGGCAAGCAGAGCAAGTCGTTCTTTGAGAAAATGCTCAAATTCGCCGAGTCCATCGGCATGAAGGGCCTCGGCTACCTGACCGTGCTTGAGGACGGTTCATACAAAGGCCCGATCGCAAAATTCCTGTCGGAGGAAAAACAGGCGCAGCTCAAAGAAGACCTTTCTTTGAAAACGGACGATACGCTGTTCTTTATCAGCGACGCGCCCAAAGCCGTCGACCTGCTCGCAGGGCAGATCCGCACCGCCCTCGGCGAACGGCTGGGGCTCATCGACAAAGACCGCTTCGAGCTGTGCTTCATCACGGATTTCCCGATGTACGAGAAAAATGAGGAAGGCAAGCTCGACTTTACGCACAACCCGTTCTCCATGCCGCAAGGGGAGCTGGAGGCGCTCGAAACAAAAGATCCGCTCACGATCAAGGCATACCAGTACGATGTCGTTTGCAACGGCGTGGAGCTTTCCTCCGGCGCGGTGCGAAATCACCGCCCGGATGTGATGATCAAAGCGTTCGAACTCGCAGGCTATACGGCCGAAGAGGTCGAAAAACGCTTCGGGGCGCTATTTAAGGCGTTCCACTACGGCGCGCCGCCGCACGCGGGTATGGCGCCGGGCGTGGATCGGATGCTCATGCTCTTGAAGGAGGAGGAAAACATCCGCGAGGTCATCGCGTTCCCGATGAATTCCAACGCGCAGGATCTGCTTTTGGGCGCGCCGAACACCGTGTCCGAGCAGCAGCTTCGCGAGGTGCACATTCGGTTGCGTAGACCGCAACCGTAGACAGCAGAGGTCAGAAATCAGAGGACAGAAACCGCACGGTAATGTTTCATCACACCCGAACGCCGATACGACCTTCGGCTTCGCACACATACCCCTGCCCCACTTCTGACTTCTACCGTCTAATATCTAACATCTAACAGTAGGGGCAGGGCTTGCCCCTGTCCGCGCAGAGTGCGGCGAGGAAACGACCGGCGGCTATGCAGAAAACGTAAGCCCCGCCCCTACGACTACAGATTTTTCATATTGTGCGCACCCACGGCTGCGCCGAAACCCGCCCACCCCGCATCTAACCTCTACCGTCTAATCTCTAACATCTGAAAGCGGAGGAATACCATGCCCAAAGACGTTTACGAAAGCCCGTTGAATTCGCGTTACGCGAGCCGCGAGATGAAATACATCTTCTCGCCCGACTTCAAATTCCGCACCTGGCGCAAGCTCTGGATCGCTCTTGCCGAAAGCGAGCAGGAGCTGGGGCTGCATATCACCGACGAGCAGATCGCCGAACTCAAAGCGCACGCCGACGACATCAATTATGACGTTGCCGAAAAACGCGAGCGTGAGGTGCGCCACGACGTGATGAGCCATGTGTACGCCTACGGCGTGCAGTGCCCGAAGGCGAAAGGCATCATCCACTTAGGGGCAACATCGTGCTACGTCGGCGACAATACCGACGTGATCATCATGACCGAGGGCCTCCGGCTTATCCGCAAAAAGATGGTCAACCTCATAGACCGTCTGGCAAAATTCGCCGACGAATACAAAACCATGCCCTGCCTTGCGTTCACGCATTTCCAGCCCGCACAGCCCACGACCGTCGGCAAACGCGCAAGCTTGTGGCTGATGGATCTGCTGATGGACTTTTCTGCGCTTGAGTTCCAGCTTTCGCAGATGCGGCTTCTGGGCTCAAAGGGCACCACGGGTACGCAGGCGAGCTTTATGGAGCTTTTTGAGGGCGACACCGAAAAGGTCGTTGCGCTCGACCGCAAGATCGCCGAAAAAATGGGCTTTTCGAGCGTCTTCCCCGTATCGGGGCAGACCTATCCGCGAAAACTCGACAGCCAGGTTCTGTTCGTGCTTTCAGGGGTGGCGCAGTCCGCGCATAAATTCTCGAACGACCTGCGGCTTTTGCAGCACTTAAAAGAGATCGAGGAGCCGTTTGAAGCGCATCAGATCGGCTCGTCCGCGATGGCGTATAAGCGCAACCCCATGCGCAGTGAGCGCATCGCCTCTTTGGCGCGCTATGTGATCGCCGACGCCACGAACCCCGCCGTTACCGCGGCGACCCAGTGGTTCGAGCGCACGCTCGACGATTCCGCCAACAAGCGCATCAGCATCCCCGAGGCGTTCCTTGCCACGGATGCGATTTTAGAATTGTATATCAACATCGTCAGCGGGCTGGTCGTCTACCCGAAGATGATCGAAAAACGCTTAAATGACGAACTGCCGTTTATGGCGACCGAGAATATCCTGATGGCTGCCGTCAAAAAGGGCGGCGACCGGCAGGAGCTGCACGAAAGGATCCGCCAGCATTCCATGGCGGCGGGCAAGGTGGTCAAGGTCGAAGGGAAACCCAACGACCTTTTGGAGCGCATTGCCGCCGATCCCGCGTTCGGCATGACGATCGAGGAACTGCGCGCCGAGCTTGTGCCGCAGAACTTTGTGGGCCGTGCGCCGCAGCAGGTCGCACAGTTTTTGCAAAACGACGTACAGCCGATCTTGGAGCGCTACCGCGATCTTTTGGGCTTAGAAGTCGAGATCAAGGTTTAAGCTTTACGAAACGCGGAGAGAAAAAGGGCTGTCCGACGAGGGTGGTTTGAGAAAGAAGGAGCTTCTATGAACTATACAGGCGCGCACTGCCCGGTCTGCGGCAACGCGTTTGCCGAAGCGGACGACATCGTGGTCTGCCCCGTGTGCGGCACGCCGCACCACCGCGCTTGCTATGCGGAAAAGGGCGCGTGCGCAAACGAAGCACGCCATGCCGAAGGCTATGTGTGGCAACCCGAAAGGCCGGCCGAACAGGCGCTGCCGTCGGCGAAGCAGGAGACCGCGCACCCCACCGTCACCTGTCCGCGCTGCGGCGCGCAGAACCCGGCGGAGGAGCCGGTGTGCTTAGTCTGCGGCGAACGGCTTTACCACGCGCCGAGCGCCCAGCAGCCGCCCTATGGTGCACAGCAGCCGCCCTACGGCATACCGCAGCCCACCGTTATCCCGCCGAACGATACGATCGGCGGCAACACGGTCGCGGATACGGCGGCGTATGTGCAGATGGGTGCGGGCCGCTATATCCCGAAGTTTTATGAAATGGAAAAAACGCGCAAAAAGGTGCGCTGGAATTGGGCGGCGTTCCTGTTTACGCCATACTGGTTCTTTTACCGCAAGGTCTATGCCGCAGGCGCCGTCTTTCTGGTGCTCGGGGTGCTTTTGAGCCTGTGCACCGCCACGCCGCGCTTCCAGGAATCGTTTGCTGCGATCTACGACGCGCAGCAGCAGTACCTTGCCGGCACGCTGGATGAGGCTTCGTATCTCGCACAGGCGCAGGCGTTTTACACCCTGCCCGAGACCATCGGCTTTTTTGCGGGCGGCATCGTGCTGCATGTCGCGGCGGGGCTTTGCGCGAATTATTTTTACAAGCGCAAGGTGCAGAAGGATATCGCCGACCTGCGCGCGCACGCCGAAAACCCCGAACGCTATCGGCTGGGGCTTCTGCGGCGCGGGGGCGTATCCGCACTGCTGTGTGTCGCCGCAATTTTTATTTATTCTGCGGCACAGCAGCTTCTTGGGGTTGCATTTTTCAATCTTCTGTCGTAAAATGAGCGTGTAAGACACGTTTCTTTCAAAAAAAGAATCTAATCGGAAACGAGGCAAAGCGCATGAAAATCACAAAAGCTGTTATCCCTGCCGCCGGGCTTGGCACGCGCGTGCTGCCCGCATCGAAGGCTGTCCCGAAGGAAATGCTCAACATCGTGGACAAACCTGCCATCCAGTATATCGTGGAGGAAGCGGTCGCCGCAGGCATTACGGATATCCTCATCGTCACCAACCGCGGCAAGGGTGTCATCGAAGACCATTTCGACCATTCCTTTGAGCTCGAAGCAAAGCTGCAGGGCAACCCGTCGAAAGCGCATATCTTAGAGCAGGTGGAAGCCTGTGCAAACCTGGCAAACATTTACTATGTCCGCCAGAAGGAGACGAAAGGCCTCGGCCATGCGGTGCTGTGCGCCAAGAGCTTCGTCGGCAACGAGCCGTTCGCGGTCATGTACGGCGACGACGTCATCATTTCCGAAGATCCGGTCGTCGGGCAGCTTTGCCGCGCGTATGAAAAATACGGCTGCGGTGCGGTCGGCGTCAAGGAAGTCCCGCGCAAGGACGTGCCGAAGTACTGCACGCTCGACGTGACGCCGCTGGAGGATCGTGTCATGCAGGTACACAACATCATCGAAAAGCCTACCCCGGAGCAGATCATGTCCTGCTACTCGATCTTGGGGCGCGTGGTCATGCCGCCTGAGATCTTTGACCTCATTGAAAAAACGCCCGCCGACCCGAAGAGCGGCGAGATCTATTTCACCGACGCCATGCTCGACCTTGCGCGCCGCGGCAAGCTCAACGCCGTGGATTTTGTCGGCACGCGCTACGATATGGGCAACAAGCTCGGCATTATGCAGGCGAACTGCGAAGTGGCGCTTACGCATCCCGAGATCGGCGAGGACTTCAAGGCCTATCTCAAAAAGCTCGCCGCCACGCTGTAAGCGGACGAGACAACAGAAGTATAACAAAAACGCCCTGTGCATTCGCACAGGGCGCTTTTGCGTGGCGGCAAAGCCGCCTTCGCGCGCTACGGCGCAGCGGTAAATTGCAGGGTGAAATCCGACTCCAGCACCAGCGCGCCGCAGTCGCGCACATAGTTGCAGTCATAACAATGAAAGCCGGTAATTTCCGCTTCATGCAAGGTCGTGTTGAACATCAGCGCGGAGGACAGGCTGTTGAACAGCGAAAAGCATGTTTCCGGCCCGGAAGCATACGGGACGAAAAAGCTCACTTTGATCACGCTGTCCACGGTACGGTTCTTGGTCTGGGTCTGCGAGCCGTCCTCACCGATCGAGACCAGCCGTTCGCCGATGGTGATCTTGTCCACGGCAAAGGCGACGATCGGCTTTGTCACGGGGTAGGGTTTGATGTCGTTTTCATAGGCGATCACCATGCTGCACTCCTCCGCCGGCATCAGCCCGCTCGCCGTCAGGTTCTGCACGAGCAGCTCCACACGTTCGTGTACACTTGTCATAAATTCACCTCGCTTACTTCTTTGACGACTGCCCAATAATAAAAGGGCTTGTCCGAAAGTTTGACTTCCTCCGCACGGTGGATGACGTATTTTCTGCCGTCCCCATCCGTGATGCGCGCTGTTTCGGGCAGCCGCGTCACATTGTGCGAAGCGGGGCCGATGTAGAGATACAGCCCCGTGTTGTCACGCCCGATGGGCGTGTAGGTGCCCTCCAAGTACATTTTGTTCTTGTAGCGCAGCGGCTGCAAAAACGCCTTGTATACGGGCGAATACCACCCCGCGCCGTCCGTCAGGCGCACGGAGCTGCCGAATTTTTCAAAACAGACGTTCATGCCGTCACCTGCGCAAACAAAAAGCCGTCGTCGCAAAGATAGGGCGCAGCTGCCGCAAGGCATTCCGCACGCATATATTCGGCGGCCTCCAGCATGGCGGCGCGGCTCATCTGCACCGAGACGTCGCCTGCCTTAAAAACAGTCGTACCGTCGCGGAACTGCTCGCTTTGCAGCAGCAGCCGGAAATGGCAAACCGCCGCGGCGGCACTGACTACGGCGGGGTATGCGCCGTATTCGGGCTTTTTCAGGCGCGCCGCCATTTCGATGCACGCCGCTTCGATCGTCGAACGCGCATTTTGCAGCGCGGCGGGTTCGTGGCCGTACACGGTCTGAAGCTGCCGCAGGACTTCTACTTCATCCATCGTCCCGCCTCCTTTTTCTTACGAGAGTACGCGCGAAGCGTCGGTGTAGATCTTGGCAAAGCCCGAGATCTGCGTGATCGCGGCGCGTTCGAGCTGACGGTCGATGAGCTTGTCGTATTCGGTCGTCACGCCGCCCGCCTGCACCATTTCGAGCGCGCAGGTACGGTCGAGACCGATGAGCTTTCCGGTTTCCACAGCGCTGCTTTTGAGAAGCGTTGCGCCCAGGGGCGTCACGCTCTTGCCGCTGCCGTGGAAGGTGAGCCCCGCCGCCGCGTCGCGCATTTCGGAGAGCTTCAAAATCGCCGCCGCCATGTCGGGCGCGGCGACCAACGTGTTGAGCCCGTAGGGGTCAAATTCATTCCAGAAGTCCACAAGGTCGGCATAGGTCACGCTGTCGCCTGCAAGCGAGGACGTCGGCGCGGGGTTCGAGTTGCCGTCGCCGTTTTGCAGCACGTTCACCGCGTCTTTCAGCTGCGTGCGGGCGATGTACGCGCCGATCTGGCGCAGCGTGACGGTGAACAGGTCGAGCCGCTGGAAGCGCAGCGCCTCGTAAGAGGCAACAAGCATCCGCCCGCGCTTTTTGAGCGTGACGAGGTTTTCCTGCGTGTGCACGACAGTCTCGGGGATGGCTGCGCCCTCTTCGGTCTCCTTGAGCTCTTTTTCGTCCTGTGTGGGGATGGAGGTGATGGTGCGGTAGTCCAGGCCGTTGATGTCAGTGCGCGTTGCGACGATATACGGCAGCAGGTCAGTTTCCTCCAGCCCTTTGCGCACCGCGCGGGCGATGTATTCGGGGAAGAGGGCGGCGGAGTCGGTGGTGGCAAAGAATTTTTCCACACAGTCGCTTGCCGCGCCGTGGATCTGAATGTCAAAACGCTTGAGCTGGCGTTCGAAGGCGTCTAAGCCCTCCAACTCCGTCCCCTTGTAGTTTTCCGAGGGGTCGATGGATTCGAGCTCGGCGGTAAAGCCTTTGCGGGAGCTGTAAAGCCCTTTATCAAGGCGGATGGTCTCAAAATTTTCCATAAGGGTTTTCTCCTTCCTTAAAACTTAAAGCGTTCGTTTTTGGCTTTGCGGCGCGTATCGGCCGGCCTTGCCAGCTGCGGTGTGCGCGGCGCATTTTTTTCGGCAAGCGCGAGCGAGAGCGCGCGAAGCTGCGTGCAGTCAAGCCCTTCGCAAAGCGATTTCGCAAGCGCCGCATCAAGTGCCGGCAGCGCACGCAGCAGCCCGCGCGAAGCGGTCTCGCAAAGGTCGCTGCGGTACTGCTCGCCCGCCTTGGCGTCCTTTTGCAGGCGCTCGAGCGAATCGCGCAGCGCACGCGCCTCGGCGGCGGTGAGCGTTACGCCCTTTTGCGCCGTGCCGAGCTTTTGCGCCGCCGATGTGAAGTGCTTGGTCACGCCTGCGTTTTTCTGTGCGGGCACGGCGACGAACGACCATTCGTAGGCGTCCGTCGGGTCTTCGAGCACATAGTGGCAGACCTTGCCGTTATAGGTCTTGCCGCGCCGGTGCTTACAGGGGGAGACGCGCTCGTCCGCGCCGCACACGGAGCAGATGCTCGAACGCACCGCGCAGCCCACAGAGACCTCCTTTTTGATGCCGGCATTGATCTCGGCGATGAGCGCCTCGTTTTTTTGGATGCGCGGCATATAGCAGTACGCTTTTAAATAGGTATACGGTTCGTTAAGCGACGTGCGCTTCGTTTCGTCCGTGACCACCTCTGTCAAAAAGGTGCGCGCGCTCTGGTCGGCGCTGTCCATGCTGTGGTTTTGAATGGCGGTCTTCCCGCGGAACAGCTCGGCGAGCGTGCGCAGGCTTTTTTGCGAAAACCGTTCAAAGTCGCGGTCGACCTCGTTGTCGCACAGGAGAACGGAAAAAACGAATACGTCATCCGCCGTAAGCGGCTGCCGGGTATAGCGGTTGATCTCCCGAAGCATCTCGTCCGTCACGCCCTTGTTTGCGGGCTGCGTTTCAAAGTTTTTCTGCATGCTTTCCCTCCTTTCCGTCTGTTTTGCCGTCCGTGTTTTCCAGCGCGGCGCGGATCTCGTCGGTCTGCGCGTCGAGGTGGCGGGCGGTCGCCTCATCTACGGTATCCTTGAGCGTGATGTCATCCCAAACGATCTCCACACGATCCGTGCAGCCGAAAGCGCGCAGATGCGCGCGGCAGATCTTCAGAAGCACCGGCGTGAGCACGCGGCGGTAAAATTCGATCTCCGTGGTGAGGATGTCCGCCTGCTCGGACGCCATACGCTCGGTCGTGGACCACGAAAGCCCCAGCATGAACGGCGGCAGCCCGAGTTTTGCGACGATCTGTTCGAGCATCTGGCGCACAGGCACGTCGCTGTCTAAGATCTGGTTGTCCGCGCCGATGACCTTGATGTCCACGTCGCCCACGGCGACAAAATCCCGCACATCACGGCTGCGCATCGCCTCGCTCCACTGCTCGGCGATCTGCATGGCGCGGTCCTTGGCGTAGGCACGCGACCCCGCCTCGTCCGACGGCTTATAGGTCACGGCAAAGCGGACATTCCCGACGCGCTCCCAATTCTGCCCGACGGCGTTGAAGATCTTCATCAAAACGGAGCTGACGAACGGCAGCCCGTGGAGCACGGACGTGCCGTACAGGGCGCCGGGCGGGGCGTTGAGCGCGACGTACAGCAGGTTTTCCTGCAGCGGCAGCGGTGCGCCGGAAACACCGTCGTTGCGCAAGATCTCCACTGTCGAAAAATCGTCCTTTGCGCGGCGCAGCAGGTAATCCGACTGCGGTGCGTTGTAAAGGTAGCGCACCGCGCCCGTTTCGTCGGGCACCATCTCCGCGACCGCCGTACCGTAGGTCAGAAGCTGCTCAAAAAAGCAGTCGGCAAAGGCTTGCAGCGAACGGCTGCCGCAGTCTACGGGCACCTCCGCCGAAAAATCGTCCAAAAGCGGCTGGAACCGTTCGTTTTCGCAGACCGCACGAAAACCGCCCGTCAGGCGCACCAGCTTATAGATCGCAGCGTCAATGACGGGCACGGCCTCGCGTAGCGCGCGATATAAATCGCCTGAGAGCGCGGGCGGCGGCACGGCAAACAGCCCGTTTTGCACTTCGCCGCGGCTCGGCGCCGCAAGGGCGGGCGTGCCGGCCGGCACGGGGGAAGCGCCGGTACGCTTTTTGAATATCGGCAAAAAGTCACCCCCTTTCTCTGGGTATGGCGACGGCGAAGCCGTCTAAGGACGGCTCGCCGAGCGCCGTGGAAACAAAATAACGCATGTCATCCATGGCGTGGTCGTTCTCCTTTTTCACTGCGTCGCCCCGCGCGCTCTCGTCCCATCGGTAAAGCGAAAATTCGCGCAGGATATTCGGGCAGGAGCGGCAGATGCGGATGCGTCCCGACTTCAGGGCATCCGACGTGCGCCGGATCCCTGCGAGTACATCGTTTTGCGCGCGCGTGACGTTGAATTTGCCGTGGCGGCGGATACATTCGAGAAACGACGCCGCCGACGGGTCTACAATGACACGATCCACCGTTCTGTCGCCGACGAGCCTGCAAAGCGAACCGTAGTATTCCTCGTCGGTCATCTGAAAGCCTTTCTGCTTTGAATCGTGGTAGAACTCGTCGATGCGGTACCAAGCGCCGTCATGCAGTCCCCAAAGCCCCATCGAGGTGGGGTTGACTGTTCCGTAGTCACACGAGACTGTGAAGCGCGAAAAGCTCCTCGGCACGTCGCACACGAACGTTTCGTCGAAAAACGGGTACACCAGCCCGTCGCACGCCGTCCACTCGCCCTCCACGAACCGCTTGTAAAACGCGCCGCTGTAAAGCGAACGGTACCGCTCGCGCATGGCACGCGAAAGGGCGGGGTTGTCCTCCATCGTGAAATGCAGGTACAGGCAGTTTTTTTCCGCGCACTTTAAGATCCATTCGCGGTAGAACCAGTGCGCGGGGTGTTCGGGGTTGCAGTTGAACCAAAGCCGCGAGCCCTCCACCGAGCAGCGCGCCACCGCCTGCTCGCAGAACGAGCGCGGCATGAGCGCGACCTCGTCGAGCATCACGCCCGCAAGCGTCAGCCCCTGGATGAGCGCGGCGGAGGATTCGTCCTTACCGCCGAACAGGTAAAAACGGTTGCGGCGCGTCCCGCGCGTGATCTCGAGCATGTTGCGGCTTTTTAAGTCGCGGCAGGAAAAGCCGAGATCGGAGATCAGCGGCAAAAGCGGCGTGATGACGTTGCGCCGCAGCCCCGCCACGGTCTTGCCGCACAGCGCAAAGGACTGGTCACAAAAGCGGTAGAACGCCCACAGCACGAACGAAAGCGACATGCAAACGGTTTTGCCGCTGCGCACCGCCCCGTCGCAGATGACGGCGTCGTGCGAATGAAAGGGACTTTCTTCACACCACCACGAAAGCAGTTCGAGCTGCTTTTGGGAAAACGTATGAAAATCGGAAAGCTGCATCAGTCCTCGCCGCCTTCCGGCGAAAACAGCGCCGCCGAACGCTCCAGCGCACGGTAAAACGGCAGCGCGCCGTCCGAAGTGCCCGCCTGCAATTCTTCAAGGCGTTCGAGCGCCTTTTGGCGGTCAAAGAATTTGATCTCCATGCCGCCGCCCTTCGGGCGCTTGATGTCGGACACCAAAAACAAATCAAGGCGGTCGAGGTCGAGCGGTTCGTCGCCCGCTTCATATAGCAGCAGCCGCACCGCGTCCGAGACGCTTCCAAACGCGAGCCGCCGGTAGCCCGCCACGAGCTCCGCGCGCGAGGCGGCGACATCCTTTTCAAGCGTTTCGATCTGTGCGCGTACACGTTTGTCTGCCAGCAGCCGCTGTGCCGCGCGTTCGGGGAACAGCGCAAAGCCCGCCGCTGCCGCCGCCTCACGTCCGTTGCGCGTGCGCACGAAGTGGCGGCAGAACGAAAGCTGCTTTGCGGTAAGAGCAGAACGCATGAGTCTTTCTCCTTTTCATAAATTTGTGAAGGTCTTCTGAAAAGTCCCTTTCATCCATAGTCCGAAGCGAGCGGAATTGCCGGCTTTTCCATGCAACACAAAAAGAAAATTTGTTGATTATCTCGCACGCCTGCCGGTTTTCGACAGAAGGCGCATGGTTTGTCGAGCCGTTTTCGGTTGACAATCCCCTGCGCGCAGGATAAAATATCACTGAGCGTGTCAAAAAAGTGCCTTTTGCTCCCCTTGTCAGGGGAGCTGTCGAGCGAAGCGAGACTGAGGGGTAGTCAGAAGCCCGGATATTTCAAGGTTTCTCTCCCTCCGTCACGCGCTTTGCGCGTGCCACCTCCCTCGTCAGAGGGAGGAAAAATGACTTCTTTGACAGCTTGAAAACACTCCTGTCACAGCGGCAATTTTGCCGCCTTTTGAATTTGTTTTACGGAGGTGAGCTGCCTTGGGAAAGCTGATCCGCTATGCAAAGCCCTATTGGATCCAGTCCGTGATCTGCCCGATCTTAATGATCGGGGAAGTCGTGCTCGAACTGCTCATACCCTATTACATGGGCAGGATCGTGGATGTGGGCATCCCGAACGGCGATATGCAGTATGTGCTGCGCACAGGCGGCATGATGATCCTGATGGCGGGCGTCTCGCTGATGTGCGGGGGGCTTGCGGCGCGGCTCGCGGCGGTAGCGAGCATGGGGCTCGGCGCGCGTGTGCGCGAGGCGATGTATAAAAACATCCAGACCTTTTCGTTCTCGAATATCGACAAGTTCAGCACCGCGTCGCTCGTCACGCGCATGACCACCGATGTGACCACCGTGCAGAACATGTACCAGATGATGCTGCGCATGTTCTTTCGTGCGCCGCTGCAATTCGTCTGCGCCATGTTCCTGAGCTTCCGGCTCAATCCGACGGTCGGCGACGTGTTTCTGGTCGTGATCCCGCTCATTCTCGTGACGCTTGCAATCTTCGGGCCCATCGCCATGCGGCGCTTTAAGAAAATGCTCAGAATGTTTGACGGCTTGAATGCCTCGGTGCAGGAAAACCTGATTGCCATCCGCGTGGTCAAGGCGTTCGTGCGCGGGGACTATGAGAAAAAGAAATTCAAAAAGTCCAACGACGACCTTATGGCGGCGGCTGTTTCCGCCGAAAAGCTCATGGTCGCGGCGCAGCCTTTGATGATGCTTACGATGTTCGGCACGATCCTCGCGATCGCCTATATCAGCGCCACCGACATCGTGGCGGGCACGCTTGAGATCGGCGCCTTTGCAACGGTGCTGACCTATGTCATGCAGATTTTGATGTCGGTCATTATGATCGCCATGATGTTCGTTAGCTATGTGATGTCCCGTGCGGCTGCCTCGCGCATTTGGGAGGTCATCGTCGAAAGGCCTGACATCAATGACAACGAAGCCGATCCCGGTCTGCACGTCGAAAAGGGCGATATCGAATTCAAAAACGTCAGCTTCAAATACAATGCGGAGGGCAAGCGCAATGTTGTCGATTCCGTGAACCTGCACATCGCGGCAGGCGAGACGGTCGGCGTCATCGGCGGCACGGGCAGCGCCAAGACCACGCTCGTCAGCCTCATCCCCCGCCTTTACGACGTGACGGCGGGCGAGGTGCTCGTAGACGGGCGCAACGTCAAGGACTATACGATCTACGAGCTGCGTGAAAGCGTGAGCATGGTGCTGCAAAACAACGTGCTGTTTTCGGGCTCGATCCTTGACAACCTGCGCTGGGGCGATGAAAACGCAACGGAAGAGGAGATCGTCGAAGCGTGCAAGGCGGCGCAGGCGGATGACTTCATCCGCGCGTTCCCCGACGGCTACCATACAGATTTGGGACAGGGCGGCGTGAATGTCTCCGGCGGGCAGAAGCAGCGTTTGTGCATTGCGCGCGCGCTCCTCAAAAAACCGAAAATTCTGATTTTGGATGACTCCACGAGCGCGGTGGATACCGTGACCGACAGCAAGATCCGCGAGGCGTTCCGCACGCAGATCCCCGACACGACCAAGATCATCATAGCGCAGCGCATCAGCTCCGTGGAGGACGCGGACAAGATCGTGGTGCTTGACGGCGGGAAGATCTCCGACGTCGGCACGCACGAAGAACTGCTCGTGCGCAGCCCGATTTACAGCGAGGTCTATCACAGCCAGCAAAAGGGCGGCGCGGCGTTAGGGGAGGCGGACTGATGGCAGAGAAAAAAACGAATTTCGCAAGGCCCGCAAACGGCGGCCCCGGCGGTCCCGGTGGCCCGCGCGGCGGC
>UQZS01000012.1 GCA_900545625.1 uncultured Oscillospiraceae bacterium
CGGTGTCGCCCTTAAAGCCGGGTTCGGTTTTGGTGACTTGCAGCGTGACAAAGGTCGGCGGTTCCACACCGAACACCTTGCCCTTGTAAGAAAGCACTTTGCAGACCATGTTTTCCTTGACGAACTTGAAGTTGTCGGAAAGGTCGCTTGCGTTGATGGGTACGAGCTCATAGGTCTCGGGATCCATGAAGTAATACAGATCGCCGTCGTTGTAAGAATATTCCATATCCTTGCGTTCGATGAACGCGGTGGGGAATTTTTCGGTGGGGTTGAAGGTCTTTTCCACCACGCTGCCTGCGATCACGTTTTTGATCTTGGTGCGCACAAACGCCGCGCCCTTACCGGGTTTGACGTGCTGGAACTCGATGATCTGGTAGACATTGCCGTCCATTTCAAACGTCACGCCGTTGCGAAAATCGCCTGCTGTAATCATAAAATACATCCTCCGTTTTACGCCCCGCCGCGCTGCGGCGCAGGTTTGTTTCTCATTCGTCTACTATTGTATATGATTGCGTGCGGTTTTTCAAGGCTTTTTTTACAGAACCGCAAGCGCCTTCGGGCAATTCGTCAAATTGCGGCAGCCCTCTGCCGTGATAAACGCCATATCCTCCGTGCGCACGCCGAATTCACCGGGCAGATAAATGCCGGGTTCCACGGTCACCACGTTGCCTGCGACCAGCGCGTCTTTGGCGCGCGGCGCAAGGTTCGGGCGTTCGTGGATCTCGATGCCTACGCCGTGCCCTGTGGAATGTCCGAAGCATGCCCCGTAGCCCGCACGATCGATCACACCGCGTGCCGCCGCGTCCGCTTCGCAGCAGGGCAGCCCTGCTTTAAGGACTTTTACCGCCTCGGTTTGGGCTTCCAGCACGACCGCATACACTTCTTTCTGCTTTTCGCTGACCTTGCCGACCGCGACGGTGCGGGTCATGTCGGAATGGTAGCCGTCCACAACCGCGCCGAAGTCCATGGTCACAAAATCGCCCGGTTCGATCTTCTTATCGCCCGGCACGCCGTGCGGTTTTGAGGAATTCGCCCCGCTGACGGCGATGGTCTCGAACGACAGCGCCTCGGCGCCGTGCGAGAGCATAAAGAAATCCAGCTCCAGCGCCACCTCACGCTCGGTCTTGCCCGGTTCGATAAAGTTGCAGATGTGCGCGAATGCCTGCTCGGCGATACGCTGGGCACACTCGATGCGTTCGACTTCATCTGCCGTTTTGACCGCGCGCAGCGCATGGATCAGGAGATCGAGCGTATTGTCTGCGGAAAGCTCCAGAGGCGCAAGGATCTCTGTGCAACGGGCAAACGCCGAAAGGCTCATGCGTGACGCTTCGATGCCGATGCGCCGGACACCCATTTCGGAAAACAGAGCTTTCAGCTGCCCTCGGTCCGTGCTTTGCAGCACGATCTCGCAGCCGGCAGCCTTCTGACATGCCGCCTCAAAATAGCGGCTGTCCGTCACGAACACCGCCCGGTCGGCGCTGACCAGTAAATAGCCGTCGCTCGACGGAAACCCCGTAAAATAGCGGCGGTTCTCGGGCGACACGATCAGCGCCCCGTCGAGTGTCTCGCTCTGACGCAGCAGCGCTTGCAGTTTTTCAATCCTCATAAACACCATACCCATGCAGTTTTTCAAAGGCTTCCAAAATCGGTTTTTCGCGCTTTTCTTTCCATTTGTAATACTGCGGATACAGGCTTTTCATCGGGATGGGGTCGATGCGGACAGCAATCGCCCCGCAGCGATTGGCAGCTTTGACGTCCGAAAACAGCTGGTCTCCGAGCATTGCAAGCTCGGGGAGCTCCACCCCGAGCCGTTTTGCCGCGCGCCGCAGCCCGCGTGTGCGCGGCTTCATGGACAGCGAAACATACGGCAGAGAAAAGCGCTTTGCAATGGGGCGCACACGCAAAAACGTAGCATTCGAGATCAGGATGATCGGAAAGCCCGCGTCCCGTATCGTTTGAATCCACGCTTGCGCACCCTCGATGAATTTCATGGTGCCGTCGGGCGCAAGCGTATTGTCGATATCCAGCCCGACCGCCTTGGCGCCCATTTTGCGAAGGTCCTCGGGCGTTACATCCAGCACGCTTTTGAAACGGTATTTCGGCATCAGCAGGGAAGTCTTATCCATTTCATTCTCCGTCGCCGGAAAAAGCAAAAGCGGGCATACGCCCGCCTTACTTTCTCGGTCTTACTTATACTTTCTCTTTCGAGCGGCTTCCGATTTCTTTTTTCTCTTAACGGAAGGCTTTTCATAGTGCTCTCTTTTACGCACTTCTTGAATAACGCCGTCACGAGAGGTTTGCCGTTTGAAGCGGCGAAGCGCACTATCCAGGGATTCGTTGTCCTTGACCTTGACCTGGCTCATCTGATTCCCTCCCTTAACTTTATCAAAATGCCTTGTCATTATACAACAAGCCCATGTGCAATGTCAAGCCAAATTCCCAAGAAAGCCGCCGCAAACTGCGAAAAATCTCGAAACGGGCGGTGCAAACACGCCGAACGGACGGCATCGCACAGGAAATTTACAAATCGTTCACAGGTCTGTTATTCTGCGTCTGCGCGGCAGGATCAGGCTGCCGCACACCGAACCCGATATACCGAAAACGACGCCCGGCAGTTCAGCGCAGCTTGTCGAGCGGCAGCTCATAAGCGGGCAGGAATTCCGACAGGAACACTGCCGCCTCCGGGCATTCGAGCTTTTCGAGCAGCTTTTTCGTGGACTTTTCCGCCTCGCGGAACTCCGTATTGCCCGCCTTGCGCTCCTCGATGCATTTGATATATGCCGAAAGCTTGTCCGCTGCTTTTACAAGCCTCCAAAGCGCAGCATCATCCGCCTTTTGGTCTAAAAGCGGGTCAAAATCCGCCTGCATGTCCTCAGGCAGCATGGAGAGCAGCCGCGCGCCGGCGCTTTTTTCGACCTCGGCAAAAGCAGAACGCAGCCCCGTGCTGAAATATTTGACCGGCGTCGGCATATCGCCCGTGATGCTCTCTGCCGCATCGTGGTAAAGCCCCAACAGCGCGGCGCGCGAGGCGTCATAATTTTTCCCGAACCGGCGGTTGCCGATGACTGCCAGCGCGTGCGCAAGCGTTGCGACCTCATAGGAATGCTGGCTCAGCGTCTCATAGGTCGTGTTGCGCATGAGCGCCCAGCGGTTGATATATTTGATGCGGGAAAGGTAAGCAAAAAAACTGTTCTTCATGGTTTTCAACGTATGCCGCGCCGCCCGGCGGCCGTTTTCTCCTTGTTGTTTTTCGTAAAGCGTGTCAAGAAAAGCCCGCTTTCGCGGGCTTTTCAAATCGCTTAGTAGTTTAAGGCACCGGCGTGATACCAGAGAATATAAAAGTCAAAGCCGCTGCGACGATAGGTATCGTATTGCGTAGTCGCGTTGCCCTCGCGGAAGCCCGCCCCCTGCAAACCGCTTTCCATGGCGGTCGCCATGGCGCCGTTGAAGGTGCGGATGCGCGCGGACATCACCATTTCGGCAGGCGTGACCGTACCCACCTTGAAACCGGTCAGCCACCAGTGCTTCTGCCAGCCGCGGGTGAAATAGGCGTTGCCGCTGCGGTAGTCGGCAGGGGTGAGATACATCGTGTAGGACATATACATCATATGATCATCGTCCACACAGTAATAGAGCTCTTCCGTCTGCCCGGGGATCTTATTGTAAATGCCGATCTCCGCGCCGCCGAACGTGCCGTACTGCCCCTTCCAAAGCTGGATACGCCAGTCAAGACCGTCGGTGGTGAAATCGACGCGTGTGGTCTGAAAGCGCATGTTGCCCAAGGGCGCGAGCGCGTCATAATGCTGGATATAGTTCGCCGAGCGCTGCCAGCTGTCGATCTCGGTGTAGAAAATACCCTGCTCGGGATCGTAGTTGAAGCCAAATGCGTTGATGAGCGACGCAACCAAAGACAACGATGCACCGCTGTCCGCGGCGATATCCCCCGTATTCATCCCGCCGGAATTGTTGTTGCCGCCGCTGTTGCTGCCGGCGCTCGAGCTGCGCGTGGTAGAGGGCGTCGTGGTCGCGGGCGCTGTGGTCGTTGTCGTGCCCGCCGTGGACGCAGCGCGCGTTGTCGAAGGCGTAGCGATCGCATTCGCGCCGCGCGTGATCTCTTCCTCCTCGGCATTATCCCCGCAGGAGGCAAAGGTGCACACGACCAAAGCCAAGGCAAGCAGTGCGGCAAAGATCCGTTTTCCGTTCAAGCGCATAGAACCAACCTTTCCTCTCTCGTTCCCGCGCGGCAATGCGCCGCGTCGTCTTTGTAGCTTATGCACAATTCTTTCAGACGTTACGGAGTTATTATCGCACAATTCGGCACTTCTGTCAACATTTATTGCTTTTTTCCGTAATTTGTGTTACGCTGAATCAGATTCGATTTTAGGAGTGAAGCAAGTTGAGCGAGATTCGGGACTTGAGCCTGTACCCTGCGGGAGAGCAGAAGATCCAATGGGTCGCGGGGTATATGCCGCTTTTGTCAAGCCTTGCGCGCGATTTTTCCGAAAGCAAGCCGTTTTCCGGGCTGCGCGTAGCGCTTTCGGTGCATTTGGAGGCAAAGACCGCCTATCTTTGCCGCGTGCTGCAGGCGGGCGGCGCTGAGATGTTTGTGACGGGCAGCAATCCGCTTTCCACGCAGGATGATGTCGCGGCGGCGCTCGTGCACAGCGGGATGGAGGTGTTCGCCGTACACGGTGCGGATGCCGAAACCTACCACCGCCATATCGAACAGGTCATTTTAAGCCGTCCGCACCTCATCATTGATGACGGCGGCGACCTTGTGAATCTCCTGCACAACGAGCACCCGGAGCTGCTCGGCGACGTGATCGGCGGCTGTGAGGAAACGACCACGGGCATCCTGCGCCTTGCCGCCATGGCAAAAGAAAAGCAGCTGCGTTTCCCGATGATGGCGGTCAACAACGCCAAATGCAAATACCTGTTCGATAACCGCTACGGCACGGGGCAGTCGGTCTTTGACGGCATCAACCGCACAACGAATTTGATCGTCGCGGGCAAGACCGTGGTGGTCGCGGGCTACGGCTGGTGCGGCAAGGGCGTCGCTATGCGCGCAAAGGGGCTTGGCGCGAAGGTCGTGGTCACCGAGGTAGACACGATCAAGGCGATGGAGGCGGTCATGGACGGCTTTACCGTCATGCCCATGGAAGAGGCGGCAGAGATCGGCGACCTGTTCATCACGGTGACGGGCTGCCGCGACGTCATCACGAAAGCCGCCATGCAGCGCATGAAGGACGGCGCGCTGCTGTGCAACGCCGGGCATTTCAACGTAGAGGTCAATGTCGGCGACTTAGAAGCGCTTGCCGTCGAAACCTACGAGAGCCGCAAAAACATCACAGGATACCGCATGGCGGACGGGCGCGTGCTGCATTTGATCGCCGAGGGGCGGCTCGTGAACCTCGCCGCCGGCGATGGGCACCCGGCGGAGATCATGGACATGAGCTTTGCCATCCAGGCGCTGTCGGCGCAATACCTCGTGCAGAATGTAGGCAAGCTCACTGCCGATTTACACGCTGTCCCCGAAGAGATCGACCGCGAGGTCGCGCGCCGCAAGTTAGCGGCATGGGGCGTTTCGGTCGATACCCTCACGCCCGAACAGGAAGCCTACCTGCACAGTTGGAATGTATAAGATCCTATTGTAAACCCCGCCCCGCAGCATACGCTGCGGGGCGGGGTTTTCTTATGAGAAAGGGCAGGTTCTTCAAACCGTTTCCAAAGCACGGCGTATCGTTCCCAGCGCCTCTGCATCAAAAAAATCGACCTTGCTGTTATACGTTTCCACGATTGCCCGCGACTCCGCGCTCTGCTTTTCGGGCGGCAGGCGCTTATCGTGATGATACAATAGTGCCATCATTGCTTTGTGTCCACGTGACAGCCTTGCATAATCTATTCCACCGCGCAGGTGAAAGATCTGCGCGCGGGCAAAGACCTCTTGCGGCAGCTGCTTTTTGAGCGCGGTACGGATATTTTGCACGTTTACGGGGTCCTGCGGATCCGCAAGTCCCACAGTCACGATCAAAAGCCGCATATTTGCAGCGTTTGGGAGGCTTCGGATCGTTTTCGAAAGCCCCAAAACGCCCCCGGCATACAGCCCGCCGAAGTACACGAGGGTATCCGCATCCCGCGCCTCGTCCGCCTGCTTGCAGGGAAAACACGGCAAACCGGTTTCCCGGGCAAACTGCCGGGCATACTTCTGTGTTGTTCCATAACAGCTCCCATAGAGGATGATACCGCGCATAAGCTCGTCTCCGTTTCGGTCTGCTTTATGCTACCATGCCGCGCATGCGCTTGTCAACTTTATTGCCTGCAACACCGCATATTGCAAGCACATACGATACACTTTAGTCAAAGCGCTGTGTTCCTGTGCATCCATTTTCGGATTTATAAAAAACGGACGCACCGCACATGCGGTACGCCCGTTTGGTTTTAATCATGCGGATCTTAGCTGTTCTTGATCGCAGCCTGTGCTGCCGCAAGACGCGCGATCGGCACGCGGAACGGAGAGCAGGAGACGTAGTCTAGCCCGATCTCGTGGCAGAACTCCACCGAGGACGGGTCGCCGCCGTGCTCGCCGCAGATGCCGCAGTGCAGGGACGGGCGGACCGCCTTGCCCTTTTCGACAGCCATCTTCATGAGCATGCCGACGCCCTTCTGGTCGAGCTTCGCGAACGGATCGTTCTCATAGATCTTGGTGTCATAGTAGGCATCCAGGAACTTGCCTGCGTCGTCGCGGGAGAAGCCGAAGGTCATTTGGGTCAGGTCGTTCGTGCCGAAGCAGAAGAACTCCGCTTCCGTCGCGATCTCGTCGGCGGTGAGCGCCGCACGCGGGATCTCGATCATGGTGCCGACCTCATATTTCAGGTCGATACCGGCAGCCGTGATCTCCTTATCTGCGGTTTCCACAACGATATCCTTAACGAACTTCAGCTCTTTGACCTCGCCGACCAGCGGGATCATGATCTCGGGCATGATGTCCCAATCCGGATGCGCCTTCTTGACGTTGATCGCCGCGCGGATGACTGCGGTGGTCTGCATTCTGGCGATCTCGGGATAGGTGACCGTCAGACGGCAGCCGCGGTGACCCATCATCGGGTTGAACTCATGCAGCCCTGCGATGATCGCCTTGATGGCTTCCACGGATTTGCCCTGTGCCTTGGCGAGCGCCTCGATGTCCGCTTCCTCGGTGGGAACGAACTCGTGCAGCGGCGGGTCAAGGAAACGAATGGTAACAGGGTTGCCTTCCAGCGCTTCATACAGCTTCTCGAAGTCGCCCTGCTGATACGGCAGGATCTTGGCAAGTGCTGCTTCTCTCTCCTCGGCGGTATCTGCGCAGATCATCTCGCGGAACGCAGCAATTCTGTCCGCCTCAAAGAACATATGCTCCGTGCGGCAAAGGCCGATGCCCTCCGCGCCGAGCTCGCGCGCTTTCTTCGCATCCGCCGGGGTATCGGCGTTCGTGCGGACCTTCAGGGTACGGAACTCGTCCGCCCAGGTCATGATCCGACCGAACTCGCCCGCGATCTCCGCATCGACGGTCGGGATGATGCCGTCGTAGATATTACCGGTCGAACCGTCGATCGAAATATAGTCGCCCTCGCGGTAGGTCTTGCCTGCCAGAGTGAACTGCTTGTTTTCCTCGTCCATAACGATGTCGCCGCAGCCGGAAACACAGCAGGTGCCCATGCCGCGCGCCACGACCGCCGCGTGGGAGGTCATGCCGCCGCGCACGGTCAAAATGCCCTGCGAAGCCTTCATGCCGGTGATATCCTCGGGAGAAGTCTCCAAGCGCACAAGCACGACCTTTTCGCCGCGCTTATTCCACTCTTCGGCGTCCTCAGCGGTGAAGACGACCTTGCCGCACGCTGCGCCGGGGGAAGCGCCGAGGCCCTTGCCTGCGGGCGTAGCCGCCTTGAGCGCTTTCGCGTCAAACTGCGGGTGCAGCAGCGAATCGAGGTTTCTCGGGTCGATCATGGCGACAGCCTGCTTCTTGTCGATCATGCCCTCGTCCACGAGGTCGCAGGCGATCTTGAGCGCCGCCTTCGCGGTACGCTTGCCGTTGCGGGTCTGCAGCATATAGAGCTTGCCCTCTTCAACGGTGAACTCCATATCCTGCATATCGCGGTAGTGATTTTCCAGCGTCTTGCAGACTTCGGTGAACTGCTTGAACGCTTCGGGGAATTTCTGTTCCATTTCGCTGATGTGCATGGGCGTGCGGACACCTGCAACAACGTCCTCACCCTGTGCATTGGTCAGGAACTCGCCGAACAGGCCCTTTTCGCCGGTAGCCGGGTCGCGCGTGAACGCAACGCCCGTGCCGCAGTTGTCGCCCATGTTGCCGAACGCCATCATCTGGACGTTAACGGCAGTACCCCACGAATAGGGGATGTCGTTGTCGCGGCGATAAACGTTCGCACGGGGGTTGTCCCAGGAACGGAACACCGCTTCGACAGCGCCCATGAGCTGCACCTTCGGGTCGGTCGGGAAATCGTCGCCGATCTTGGATTTATACTCTGCCTTGAACTGTTCCGCCAGCTCCTTGAGGTCGTCGGCGGTCAGGTCAACGTCCTGCGTGACGCCGCGTTTTTCCTTCATCTCGTCGATGAGCTGTTCAAAGTATTTCTTGCCGACTTCCATAACGACGTCGGAATACATCTGGATGAATCTTCTGTAGCAGTCCCAAGCCCAACGGGGGTTGCCGGATTTCGCCGCCATAACTTCGACGACGTCCTCGTTTAAGCCGAGGTTCAGGATGGTGTCCATCATGCCGGGCATGGAAGCACGCGCGCCGGAACGCACCGACACGAGCAGCGGGTTTTCCTTATCGCCGAACTTTTTGCCGGTGATCTCTTCCATTTTGACGATGTACTCCATGATTTGCGCCTGGATCTCGTCATTGATCTTTCTGCCGTCCTCATAATACTGCGTGCAGGCTTCGGTGGTGATGGTGAAGCCCTGCGGGACGGGCAGCCCCAGCCCGGTCATTTCGGCAAGGTTCGCGCCTTTGCCGCCGAGCAGGTTGCGCATGTCCTTGTTCCCCTCAGAGAACAGGTACACATACTTTTTACTCATGCAAATACCTCCATTTTTTGATACACTTGGGAAATTATGGTTGTCCGGATGCGAACTCCCGCATTCGGGCACAGAGAACCAACGGTTATTTTACCATAATCTTTTCGGAATTTCCATAGTTTTCTTGATTTTTCCGTACATTTTATGAATACAGGGCAAAAGGCACGCCATTTTTCTTCTTTTTAATGGATTTTGCACAAGCGCCCCGCGGCAGAACGGGCTGCTGCGGGGCGCTTTCCTTTGTATTTCATGCGTTTCAGGCGTTCAGCTCTGCTTCAAACTCCGGCAGCATCATCTGCTTGGTCGTGGTGAACACCACATAGCCGGAAACGGCGTTGTAGCCGTCGTTGCCGGTGAGTCCGCCTGTGCGTTTGATCCGGCTGCAATCTGCAGAGATGCTGTAAACATATTGCAGTGTGTCCGCATTGCGCAGGAGCTTACCGGACGAGTCCGTTTTGCCGTTAAACTGCCAAACCTGATTGCTGTCGCTGACGGGGTCGGTATAAACCGCCGCCAAAAGCGATGTGTCCAAGCCGTATTTTTCGGCAACGGCAACAATGAATTTGCTGGAGGGATCGTCGGTGAACAGTGTGGTGTAATCTTCTTGCGGCATAGTAATTCCTAACGGCAGCGTTGTGCTCGCCTCGGTCGTCTGCGGTACGGCGGATTGTGTCTCGGCACTGCCGGCGGACGGCGGCGCTTCGGTTGTCTGTGTGGGAACGGTCGTCTGTGCGGTGGGAACTGTCGCGGTCACCTCGGCCGACACCGCACCGTTGCCGCAGGCGCAAAGCAGGAGCAGCGCGGCGCAGAGCACAAAAATTTTATATATTCTCATGGCAAAGCACCTGATTCTTTCGGAGGATAGGAAAATCGGCGGCGCCAAAACGCCGCCGATCCAGCTGCACAATAAGCTTACGCAAACATCCCGACGATTTTGCCGATGATGTCCGAGAAGAAAGACATGATGTCTTCTACCGGCAGCCCCAGCCCCGCGAGAAGCCCCATAACTTCATTGAGCGCTTCCGTAATGGAGGTCAGAATTGCGTTAAAATCCATAGTTACATCTCCTTTCATTCCCTAAATTTGCAACATTATTATAACAAGCCTTTTTGCACTTGTCAAGAAAAAGCAGTGAAAATGTTACACAAAAAGCGAAGCTCTGATTTGTGAAAAATCCCAATTACATATTGATTTTTTCATACTTTTGCCGAATAATCGCCTTTTTTTCTTCTTGTGTTGATTGAAAAAATTTCCTTTTTGTTTCGTTTTCAAAAAATGAATATAACATTTGCTCTGTGCTCGTTAAAAACGTATCAATTTAAAGACGCCCTCGGTGCACCGCAATTTTTGTTGAATTTTCCGTCAAAGCATGCTACTATTTGGGCAGGTATCCGCGCCGCAAAAAACGGCGATCGACAGACAAAACGAGGTGAAGACATGGCGGAAGCAACACAGCGCTGCCCGCACGCGAAAAAATGCGGCGGCTGTCAGCTGCAAAATTTAAGCTATCCGCAGCAGCTGCAATACAAACAGGTCAAGTGCATCCGCCTGCTCGGGTCGTTCTGCCATGTGGACGAGATCCTCGGCATGGCACACCCCTACCACTACCGCAACAAGGTACAGGCGGCGTTCGCGCGCACGCGCGGCGGGAAGATCATTTCGGGCGTATACCAGGCGGCAAGCCGCCGTGTGGTAGCGGTGGAAAGCTGCTTGATCGAGGACGAAAAGGCGGATGAGATCATCGGCGCGGTGCGCACGCTTTTGGGGCAATTCCATCTGTTGCCCTATGATCCCGATACCGGGAAAGGTTTTTTGCGCCATGTGCTCGTGAAACGCGGGTTCAAAAGCGGGCAGATTATGGTCGTGCTCGTCACGGGATCGCCCGTTTTCCCGGGGAAACAGGCGTTTTTGCACGCCCTTCTCCAAAAGCACCCCGAGATCACGACGATCTTGCAAAACGTCAACGGTGCGCGCACGAGTATGGTACTTGGCGAACGGGAGATCGTGCTGTACGGGCCGGGTAAGATCGAAGAACAGCTCGGGGACTGCACGTTTCAGATCAGCGCCAAAGCATTTTACCAGATCAACCCCATGCAGACCGAGGTGCTGTATCAAAAGGCGCTCGAATTTGCCGCACTTGACGGCACGCAAACGGTCATAGACGCCTATTGCGGGACGGGCACCATCGGCATTTTTGCGGCAAAACACGCAAAGCAGGTCATCGGCGTGGAGCTGAACGGCGACGCGGTAGCAGACGCGCGCAAAAACGCTAAGCGAAACGGCGTCGATAATATTCGTTTTGTAAAAGCGGATGCGGGCGCATTTTTGACAGACATGGCGCGTGCGGGCGAACACGCGGATGTGGTACTGATGGACCCGCCGCGCGCGGGCAGCAGCCTCCCCTTCCTGCGGTCGCTCGTGCGCCTTGCGCCCGCGCGGGTGGTGTATATCTCCTGCAACCCCGAGACCCAGCGGCGCGACCTTTTGTTCCTTTGCAAAAACGGCTACCGCGTCAAAAAGATCCAGCCCGTCGATATGTTCCCGCATACGAATCATGTGGAGACGGTTGTATTGCTTCAGCGGAACCATGGTACAGCCTGACCGTTTTGGCAAGAGAGCAGAACGCAATCAAGGGGGAAATAAAATGAAAAACCAAACAAAACAGAAAAGCCGTGTCGGCCAATGCGTTGTCTTTCTGTTATACATCCTGCTCGGACTTATTTGCGGCTGTGTGCTTTATCCGCTGCTCGAACGTTCTTTGGCGGAAGGCTCGTATTTAAAAACAATTTTGCTTCCGTTCCTGTTTTTTGCCATCTTTTTTTCGGCGCTTGTACTCCAGATCCTCCTGCATGAGACGGGGCACTTGGTGTTCGGGCTTCTGTCGGGTTATAAATTCTGCTCCTTCCGAATTTTCAGTCTGCTTTGGGTAAAGGAAAAAGGGAAGCTGCGCTTAAAACGGCTATCCCTCGCAGGGACCGGCGGGCAATGCCTAATGGTGCCGCCGGAGCCGGTCAACGACAGGTTTCCCGTTATGCTTTATAATTTCGGCGGTGCACTGATGAATGTCCTTACAGGCACTGTTTTCCTGCTCTTGTTCCTGGCCTTTCGGCATCTGTCGCTTCTGTCTGTATTCCTGTTCCTCCTTGCCGTAACCGGCTTTTTCCTTGCAGGAATAAACGGCGTACCCCTGCGGCTGAACGCTGTAGACAACGACGGATATAACGCCTTTTCACTTCAAAAAGAACCGGAAGCCATGCGCGCGTTTTGGATACAGATGAAAGTCAACGAGATGCTTCTCCAAGGCATTCGTCTCAAGGACATGCCCGACGCGTTTTTCGTTCTGCCCGAAAACGCATCGCCGGGAAACAGCATGGTTGCCGCTCTTGGTGTCCTTGCATGCAGCCGTTTCATGGACGCGAAGCAATTCGGAGAAGCCGATGCACTGATGGAGCGGCTGCTGGCGGCAGACAGCGGCATCGCCGGGGTGCATCGCGGCGCACTGGGCTGCGATCGTCTCTATCTTTCCATCATCGGGCAAAGCCGCTGCACACAGCCTGTGCTTCTTTTGACCAAAGAGCAAAAGGATTTCATGAAGGCTATGAAAAATAATCCTTCCGTACTGCGCACAAATTATGTTTATGCGCTGTATATCGAAAAAGACAGCGCCAAAGCAGCTGCTTTCCGCGCACAGTTTGAAAAGTGCGCAAAAACCTACCCCGCCCCTGTAGAAATACAGGCCGAGCGCGAACTCATCGAGTTTGCGGCAAAAGTGTGGAAAACGTGGTAAGCTAATATCCCGGTTTTTGGGGATAACCCTTCACCTTTCATAATAGATGTGGTGTTCTGTAAAGCGAGATAAACGAGAAGGAGACTGCCGTTTGACAATTTTCCTCTTGATTCTGATCTACATCTTTTATATAGGTCTGGGGCTGCCGGACTCGTTGCTTGGCGCGGCGTGGCCGGCGATGTATGGAGAGCTCGGTGTGCCGGTCTCTTATGCAAGCCTCATTTCCGCCATCATTTCGGGTGGGACGGTGCTCTCCAGCCTTGCGAGCGCAAAGGCGATCGCAAGATTCGGTACGGCAAAGGTCACGGCGTTTTCCACAAGCCTTGCCGCCGTCGGGCTTTTGGGCTTTTCCCTGTCGCAGAACTTCCTGTGGCTGTGCTTTTGCGCCGTTCCCTTAGGCATCGGCGCGGGGTCGATTGACACGGCGCTGAACAATTACGTCGCCGTGCGCTATAACGCCGGACAGATGAGCTTTTTGCACTGCTTTTACGGCATCGGCGTTACGGTGAGCCCATACCTCATGTCGCTTGCCCTGTCGGACGAGCTGGACTGGCGCGGCGGCTACCGCACCGTGTTTTTTATCCAGCTCGGGATCGCCCTGCTGTCCTACGCGGCGCTCCCGCTTTGGAAAAAGGTGAAAGCTGCCGCGAAAGAGGAAGAGCCCATACAGGTCTTAACGATTCCGCAAATGCTCCGGCAGAAAAAGATCTGGGCGTCCTGCGGGGTGTATGTGGGCATCAGCGCGCTCGAATCCACCTGCCTGATCTGGGGCGGGACGTATTTGACGGAGGCGCTGGGGCTTTCCGCGGACGCGGCCGCCGCGCGGATCACCTTGTATTTTGTGGGGATGACCCTCGGCCGGTTCCTTTCGGGCGTTTCGGGGCTTTCCAAAGCGAAAATTTCCGGCTGGCGGACGATCGGACTGAGCCAGTGCGTACTCCTGTTTGCGCTCTGCGTACTCCTGCTGCGCCCCGGTGTGACGGGCGCGGTATTTGCCCTGTTCTGCATCGGGCTCGGGAACGGGCCGATCTTTCCGAGCATCACACATTTGACGCCGACGCTTTACGGGCGGGATGTTTCGCAATCCGTGATCGGTATCCAAATGGCGTTTTCCAATTTGAGCATCCTGTTGACACCTATTCTTTTCGGCGTCGTGTCGCGCGCCGCCGGCATACGGGTCTTCCCCGTCTTTCTTACCTGCATGTTTGTGCTGCTGGTGGTTTGCACGGTGCTTTTATACTTTTACAGTGCAAAGCCGCGGGGAAGCAAACGCGCAAATCAAAAGGAAAACAGGTAACGGATTTTCGGGAAATCCAGCTTTTGCGGACAATACCGAATGCCCTGCCGTCTTTCTGTTCAGTACATAGATTTCAGGGACGGCGCGCCGCGCACGCCCCTGCTGTAAGAGGACTTCCGTATGAAATTCCCCGAGCTTCGACAACTCAAGGACAACACCGTCTACATGCTGCGCAACTGGTACCGCTGGCACCGGCGCAGTTTTTTGTACCTTGCGGCACGCATCCCGGCGCTCGTCGCCGTGCCGATGCTCATGGCGTACGCGCCGAAGGTCATTATGGACTGCGTGACCGCGCACGCGCCCGTTTCCACGCTCGTGCTGCGCGTGGCGCTTTTGAGCGCGAGCATCGCGGCGGCAAGCTGGATCGCACCGTTCATGCAGCAAAAGCTCATCGGCAGCTCGCAGATCCTGCGCATGCGCTATGCGGTGCTTTCCTTCCGCAAGACCATGACCGCCGACTTTGTGGATGTGGAAAGTCTTGCGGGGCGCGAGCGCTTAGAACGCAGCCAGACCTTTGTCAACGGCAGCTACAGCGGCGCGCAGGATTTCTGCGAGGTCGTCTGCATGCTCGCGCAGAGCATATTCGGCATCATTTCCTCTGTTGCACTCCTTTCAGAGCTCCCCGCTTTGATGCTGTTTTTGATCGTTGCGGCGTGCGCTTGCGAATTTTTGCTGTACCGTATCGAATACCGTGCCGACCGCAAAAGCCGCGACAAGCGAAACCAACTGCTTGTGAAATTCTCGTATTTTTACCGCACGAGCCACGAGTTTGCCGCAGGCAAGGACATCCGCCTATACGGGCTTGGGGACTGGTTCATCAAGATCACCGCCGACGTTCTGCGTGCCTACACGCGTGTGATCGGGCGGTATTTGGGCGTTTCGTTTTCCGTTTCCGCTTCGCGCGCGCTCGTTTCCGCCGCCCGCGACGGTATCGCCTATTTCTTTTTGATTTCTGCGGTACTTAACGGCAGTGCTTCCATTTCGGATTTCATCTTCCTGTTCGGCATCGTCACGGGCTTTTCGGGCTATGTGACAATGCTCACAACGCAGTACAACCAGCTCATCCGCTGTTCCTTGGAATGTTCGAAATTCCGCGAATATGTGGAAAGCCCGGAACGCGGGCAGGTGTCGCTTCCCGCGCTGCCGAAAGCGGACGGCTATGCGGTAGAATTTCGCGACGTGCATTTCCGCTATCGGGACGCCGAAGCAGAGACCATCCGCGGGATGTCCTTTTCGGTCAAGGCGGGCGAGAACATCGCCATCGTCGGCGAGAACGGCGCGGGCAAAACGACCGCCATCAAGCTGCTGTGCGCGCTGTATGCGCCCACTTCCGGCGAGGTGCTCGTGAGCGGCAAGCCGCTGTCAACGGTTTCGCAGAAAAGCTGCTTCGACCTGTATTCCGTCGTGTTTCAGGACTACCGTTTTCTGCCCGTGAGCATTGCCGAAAACGTCGCGCTTTGCGAAGAAGACAAGATTGACCGCGACAGGCTTTGGGACTGCCTTGCGAAAGCGGGTATCCGCGAAAAGATCGAAAGCCTGCCCGAGCGCGAGAACAGCATGATGGACAAAAGCGTTTACAAAACGGCGGTGGATTTTTCGGGCGGCGAAAAGCAGAAGCTTCTGCTTGCCCGTGCCTTATATAAAGACGCGCCCATCCTCATTCTGGACGAGCCGACCGCCGCGCTCGACCCCATTGCGGAAAACGAGCTGTATTTGCAGTACAGCGCGCTGTCCGCGCACAAAACCTCATTCTTTATTTCGCACCGCCTTTCCTCCACACGGTTCTGCGACAAGATCTTGTTCCTTTCAGACGGCAAGATCGCGGAATTCGGCACGCATGAGGCGCTTATGCAGAAGCGCGGCAAATATTACCGCATGTATGAGCTGCAAAGCTATTATTACCGGGAGGAGGCGGACGCCATATGACCCGTTACATACGCGCCTACCTGCGGGCGTTCCGGCAAACCGCAAAATTTGAGCCGCTGCTCATCCCCGTCGCCGTACTGTTAGCCCTTTGCGCAGGCGTAAAGCCCTTTATCAACATTTATTTTTCGGCGCGCATCGTCGCCGAGCTTTCCGGCACGCAGGCCGTGCGCACGCTCGTCACACTCGTGGCGGTGTGTTTGGGGCTTAACTTCCTGTTACAGCTCTTGACCGACTTTTTGACGCCGACGTTTTACATGCTGCGCAGCCGCCTGTATGAAAAAGAGCGCATGACCGTGGAGCACAAGCTGTTCCGGCTGGATTTCGCGAAGCTCGAGGACAGCTCGTTTCAGGAGCTTGTGCATCTGCATACGGAATCCATGGATAAGATCTTCTCCGCATTCGTGCAGCTTTGCTGGATGTTCAAGGATTTTCTGACCGGCGTGGTAACACTGGTCTGCGCCGTTGCGCTGATCTTCCCGCTTTTGAAAATCGGCGTAACGAAAACGGGCGAGGGGTTTTTGCACTCCCCGTGGTTTCTGGCGGTTTTGGGTGCGGGGATCGCCGTGGCGGTGGTCATTATCCTGCGTTTGAGCAGCCGCACGAGCCGCATCTGGTTTCAGTCCAACGAACGCTACGGCAAACTCAACCGCCTGTTCCGCCGCTACCGCGACCTGCTGGCGGACTACAACTCCGGCAAAGAGGTGCGTCTGTACAACGAGCGCCCGCTGATCGAAAAAGAGGCGACCGAGCAGCTTTTGACCAAAGGCGAAACGATCCTGCACGAGACCTCGCGGCAATCCGCGGCGGCGAGTGCCTACATTGCCATCGTCGGGGCGCTGGTGGGCTTCGGCGTTTACACCTTCATCGGTGTGAAGGGCACGCTGGGGCTTTTCGACATTGAGGCGCTGGTGCGCTACATCGGCGCGTTCATGCAGATGATCACGGGCATCACGTCCATTGCGACCACGCTCGGGCGGCACGCGGAAATTTTGCCGAACCTCGAATACTTTTTCCGCATTGCCGACACAAAGACCGACATGACCTATGGCGACAAAGAAGTTGACCTGCAATCGGTCGAGATTGAATTTCGCGACGTCTGGTTCAAATACCCCTCGGCGGACGACTACACCCTAAAGGACATTTCCCTGAAGATCAAAAAGGGAGAACGGCTGGCGGTGGTCGGGCGCAACGGCTCGGGCAAGACGACATTCATCAAGCTCCTGTGTAGGCTTTACGACCCCGACCGCGGTGCGATATACGTCAACGGCGTGGATCTGCGAGAACTTTCAAGAGAGTGCTGCACAAAGCTGTTTTCGGTCGTGTTTCAGGACTTTAAGCTGTTCGCGCTGACCGTTTCGGAGAACCTGACCTGCGGGGAAAAGCCCGACGAAGCGCGGCTGCGCCAAAGCCTGACGCAGGCGGACGTATATGCGCACGTACAGCGCATGCAAAAGCAGGCAGACACGCCGCTTTACAAGGACTTGGATAAAGACGGCGTGGAAATCTCCGGCGGCGAAGCGCAAAAGCTCGCGCTTGCCCGTGCGCTTTACAAGGATGCGCCCATTGTGGTGCTCGACGAGCCGACCGCCGCGCTCGACCCCGTGGCGGAGCACAAGATCTACCAGCAGTTCAACGCCTTTGTCGAGGGAAAAACGGCGATCTACATTTCGCACCGCCTCTCCTCCTGCCGCTTCTGCGACACCATCGCGGTGTTCCGCAAAGGCGAGCTCGTACAGTGCGGCGCGCACGAACAGCTTGTGCATGCAAAAGGCGAATACAAGCGCCTTTGGGACGCGCAGGCGGGGTATTATATAGACGATCGGGCTTAGGTGGAATATCCTTTATAAGACACAAAAACGGGACGGCACAAATTGTGCCGTCCCGTCTTTAATTTGAAAACAGATTTTGTGCCCTGTTGGTCGCCGTAGCGGCTTTGTCCTTTGGCTCCGTTTCTTTTAAAAAACAAAATCGAATCGTTAGCTTTCGCTTATTCGTCTATGACCAGTCTGCGGCTTCTTGCAAACGTTCTCCTTCCGCTTCTGACCTCTGCATTCTGACATCTGAACTCTGAACGGGCCGTCCCGTTTGGTTTGCAGGTTCTCCCTTAAAACGCGCAGATTTGGTTGAGGGGGAATTTGCCGTCGCTGTATTTCTGTGCGCCGGACTCGAAAATGCCCGTGACCGCGCCGTCTTTTATGTCTATGCCCTCCAAAAGCGGGGGCAGGCGCAGGCTTTGTGTCTGTGTGTCCTTTGTAAGTGCGTAAACGGGCACTTCGCCGCCGGGCACGGTCAAATAATAGGCGGGTTCGCGCACGGTGACGTCTGTATAGTACAACAGATGCGAATCCGTGTTGCGCCCGTAGGAGGTGCTTAAAGCAAATCCGCCGTCCGCCGTGCGCGCCATACCCTGCACGAGGTTCGGTGTGGTGCAGGCAAACGCGGGAATGGGGATCATCCCGTTGCCCGCATCGAACGCGGCATTTAAGGCTTCGAGCGCGTAGGCGTTCAAGCGGGAAAAGTGGATCTCCGTCATGGACATCTGCATGTGGTGCGTTTCATCTGTGCCGTAGCGCGCGTCCGGATAATAGGTGTAAAACTCCCCCGCATACAGATAGACCCCGTCACAGTGGATATACGAGCAGCGCACATCCGTGTCCACAAAGCTGTCGAGCACCAGCGTACCGCCGTCGGGGAGCGCTTCGATCGTTTCCAGCGAAAAACGGTAGATGCTGTTCCCGGAGCAAAGGTACAAATTCGCGCCGCCGTCCGCAAGCCCGCCCGCGTGGCCCGTAAAATCCGTGCCATCGGCGTTTTGCAGATGCAGCGTCTTGGTGCGTTCTCCCGTAGCATCGTCCACAAAGCTCAAAACGGATGCTTTATCATCGTGGTAGTAGGAGAGCACATACGCCCCCGCCGCCTCGCAGTAGCAGTAGCCCTGCGGGACGTAGCCGTTTTCGGTCTCGGGAATCGCGGCAAGCTCGGTATAGCCCGTGTAGTCGTTGTCGGTTTTTATGGCTCCTCGAACACCGCGTCCGATGTATTCCGTGACGTTCGCCAAAAACGCACGGTACCCCGTCACCGCACGCGGGGTATTCACGCCGCCTGCAAAATAGCCCGCCACGCCCACAACGATCACGCACACGAGCACAACGGCGACCACTTTACCGATTTTCTTGCCGACGCCTTGTTTCTTCATATCCGTTCCTTTCCCAAAGAAAAAGGGCGCGCTGAAACTACAGTGCGCCCTTTTGTTTTGTGCTTATTTCGCCAGCGCGGCAACTTCAAGCATATACGTGCCGATCTGCCCGCCGAATTCAGGCGCACCATCCATGATCAGGCGGCCTTTTTTGACGGCTTCCAGCATGTCATCGGTGCCAAGCAGAATGCCCAGCGCGCTGTCCAGGCTGTCAAAGCGCAGCGTAAAGAACGGCATGGCGCGCTTGTATTCGCCGCGGCCCGCTCTTGACTTGCCCGCCTTGATGCGCAGGTATGCAGACACCTGCGGATAGCCGTTGACCGCCCACGCGTAAACGCGGTCGGGACTTTTGGAAGTCCAGTCGTGGATGTCCTCATGCCCCATTTTATTAAGCTGGCTGATGCCGGAGGACAGAAGATAGAAGAAGCATTTGACCATAAGCTCCTTGGTCGCTTCATCCTCGGGCGCCTTGGTTGCGCCAAGCAGCGAGGACATTTTGAGAAGCGTCATCAAAAACGCCTTGAACGCCCCGAAATGCTTGACGACGCCGCGCATCTTCGGCAGCGTAGCAGGGCCGATCTTGCCCTTGAAAAAGGCGTTCATCGCCTCCACGCTCTTAAATTCCAGCTCCACATGCGGGCGGGGGTCCACTTTATTGAGGTGCACGAGCCACTCGTCGCTGTTGACCACAAAGTGCATCCCGACCTTGCCGCCCTCCGCGTCCGGGTCAAGGGCGCTGACTTGAATCACGGCGTGGACCTTGGCAAATTGCTTTTTCAAGGACGGCACATCGGTGGCGATGACCTTGACCAGCGGCAGCGCGGCGTTGAAAAAGATCTTGTTGGAATACAGTTCTTCTTTGGTATGCAAAACTTTCACGCTCCTTTCGGTACTGCCGGGGAAAATCAGACCTCGTCGTCCCAGTTGTCATCGAGCTCGAAGTCCTTATGCATGACCTCGCGCACGGCTTCAATGATGCCGTTGGCGTCGATGCCGACGATGGACATGATGTCCTCATGCAGCCCGATGGGCGCGAACTGGTCGGGATGGCCGAGCTTCTTGAACGCGCAGCCCTTGCCGGATTCTACAACGACCTCCGCGACCGCGGAACCAAGCCCGCCGAGCACACTGTGATCCTCGACCGTGATGATGCGGCGGGTATCCTGCACCGCCTTGAGGATGGCTTCCTTGTCGATGGGCTTGATCGTATGCATATTGAGCACGCGCACCTTTAAGCCGTCGGCATTCTCCAGGAATTTTGCCGCTTCGCGCGCCTGGAACACGCACGATCCGCAGGCAATAACCGTGATGTCGGTACCGGGGTGGACTTCCACCGCCTTGCCGACCTCGAAGCCGTAATCCTCGTTATCGTACAGCACGCGGTCAAAGCCGCGGTTGATGCGGATGTAATAGGGGCCGAAATTCTCATACGCCGCCTTGACCGCGTTTGCTGTCTCGTAGCCGTCCGCCGGGCAGATGACCGTCAGGTTCGGCATGGCGCGCGTCACTGCCAAATCAACAATGGCGTGGTGCGTGGAACCTGCCTGCCCAAACGACGTGCCCGCGTGGGTGGCGATGATCTTTGCATTGACGTTCTGATAGCAGATGTCGGTGTGCAGCTGGTCAGCCGCGCGCAGCGACGCGAACACCGAGAAGGTGGAGGCAAAAGGCACAAGCCCCGCGCGCGCCATACCTGCCGCGACGCCCAGCATGTTCTGCTCGGCAATGCCGACGTTGAACACGCGCTCCGGGCAGGCGTTGGTAAAGTCCTGCAGCTTCGTCGAGGTGGCAAGGTCTGCCGTGACCGCGACGATCTCCTTATGTTCTTTGGCAAGTTCCGCCAGCGTTTTGCCGTAGATTTCCGAAGTGGAAAGCTCGGGGGTCTCAATGACGTTATAAACAAATCCTCCAGCCATTACGCAAACTCCTTTCCGCAGCGCGCAATGCGCTCGGCGCTGTATTCATCCAGATCCTTCGCGGCGGTTTTCGCCATTTCGTCGTCGATCGCGCCGTAGTGCCATTTGTAGTTGCCCGCCGTCAGCTTGATGCCGACGCCCTTGACGGTATCCGCCACGATGACGCTCGGTTTTTCGGTGCAGGCGTGCGCCTCGTCGATGGCGCGGCACAGATCCACAATGTCGTTGCCGTTGCAGGTGATCGTGTTGAGCCCGAACGCCGTGAATTTATCGGCCAGCGGCTCGAGCTTCATCACGTCCTCGGTATCGCCGTCGATCATGCAGTGGTTGCGGTCGACGATGGTGATGCAGTTGGTGAGGTTGTAATGGCGGATGGTCATTAAGCCCTCCCAGTTGGAACCCTCATCCAGCTCGCCGTCGCCGGTGACAACATAAGTCGTGTAATCCTTGCCAAGGACCCGTGCGGCGATCGCCGTGCCTGCGGCGATCGGGATGCCGTGGCCCAGCGACCCGGTGGACGCGTCCACGCCGACGACCTTGTTGGAATCCAAATGGATGCCCATTTTGGAGTTCGTCAGGTTGAAGGTCTTAAGCTGCTCGGGATCGTTCCAGCCAAGGTCGCACAGCACGGGCGCATAAGCGATGCCCGCATGACCTTTGCTCAGAATGAAGCGGTCGCGGTCCTCCCACTTCGGGTCTTCCAGCTTGATGTTCAAATAGCGGTGATACATAACGGTCAGGATGTCCATGACGCTCATGCCGCCGCCGATGTGGCCGCTGCCCGCCCAAACCGTGGTTTGCAGGCAGAGGTGGCGCAGGTCGTTTGCCTTTTTCTCCAGCGCCAGCCACTCGTCCTTGGTCAAAGGTGCTCTTTGCATAGTTTTCCTCCCTTATATCACTGCGGCGTCCGCCGCAAATCGTTTCCGCTTTCTTAAGCTTTGAGCTCCGGGTGCCGCTTTTCGACTACGCCGAACGCATCCTCAGCGATCTCGATCGCCTTTTTGATGTCCTCGTCGGTGACGGCGGCGTTGATGAAGTGGTTGTGGTGCGACGCTAAGAACAGACCGCGGCTGACGCATTCGGCGATCCATTCCTGATGGAGCATCAGGCTGTCGTCGTTGGCAATGCGCAGATAGAAGAGCGCCGGCTCACCCGAAACGACCAGATCGAACCCGTGCTCGGCGGCTGCCGCCTTAAAGCCCTCCGTAAGCTTCGTACCCTTTTCACGGAACATGGTCGGGATGTCGAGCTTCTTCATTTTGTTGATGCACGCGATGCTTGCTGCAAACGGGACGGCGCTCATCCAGTACGAGCCCGTGTAGGTGATGCCCGAAACCGTGCTCTTCATATGCTCGCCGCCGCAAAGCGCCGACATGTTGTAGCCGTTGGCAAGCGCCTTGCAGAAGCAGATGAGGTCGGCTTTGATGCCGTAGTAGTGGTCGGAGCCCTGCAGATCAAGGCGGAAGCCCGTGCGCACGTCGTCGAAGATGAGCACCATGCCCTTTTCGTCGCAGAACTTGCGCACCGCCTGCCAATACTCTTTCGAAGCGACTTCATTGTCCTTGAAGTTGCCGTGGTCGTAAGGCTGCGCGATAAGGCCCGCCACGTCGCCGTCGCAGGCATTATAAGCATCCTCCAAGGCTTGCAGGTTGAACCACGGCACAACCACGTTGTTTGCAACGTCTTCGGGCAGGATGCCGGGATAGTCCACCTTCTGCGCCCACTGGAAGTCGCCGTGGTAATAGCCCTTTAAGAAGAACATCTTTTTCTTGTGCGTATGCGCGCGCGCGGCCATGACCGCAAGCGTGGTGGTGTCCGAGCCGTTCTTCGCAAAGAATGCCCAATCCGCCGAAGCGATGGTGTTCACCAGGTTTTCGGCGCATTCCACCATGACCTTGGACGGCGAGGTGGTGCAGTTGCCGAGCTTTAACTGTTTGAGCGCCGCGGCATCCACATCGGGGTCGTTATAGCCGAGCACGTTCGGCCCGTAGGCGCACATAAAGTCGATGTATTTGTTGCCGTCCACATCCCAGAAATAGGTGCCCTGCGCCTTTTCCGAGAAGAAAGGCCACTTCGAGACCGGCACCCAAAGCCCTTCGGCGGGGCCGAGATGCCCGTAAATGCCCGAGGGGATCACCTTGACGGCGCGGTCAAAATATTCGCGGCTTTTATCGTGCTTGTATTCCGGAAATTTGCTCATGTGAAACGGTCCTCCCTTACGCTAAGTACAGTGCAACCCGGTCGAGGATGCGGTTCATGTTGTCCACCATCGAAAGCATCCCGCGGATCTCTACCGTACCGCGGCCGATGCATTCCAGCGAGTTGATCCTGCCGTTGAACAAATCGTTTGCCAGCTGCAAAGAATCGAGCTGCATAATGGCGCGCGGCTTTTCGGGGGCTTTTTTGATCGCGACCAAATGATGATCCTTAACGCGCAGCGTGGCGGCGGGGCCGTTCTTGATAAGGAACGCAACGTCGCCGTCAAGCATATAGGAGGCACTCGCCTGCCCGACCTTGTCCTGATTGCCGATCTGCGCGATTGCTACGGCGATGGTATAAAACGTCAATACCGTGGACAGTTCAAAGAAGGCGGGATCACGCAGATTTTCCTCGCTCGGACGCAGGAATTCCGTCAGGCGGTCGGTGAGCGCCACAAACGTTTTCAGCAAAAAGCCGATCTTGGAAAAGCCCTTGACGGGGATAGGCGTGACGGTGCCGTCGATCATCCCATTGAACTTCTCGCAGGAGGAAAACGGGATCAGAATGTCGTGCGGCTGTTTGCCGTCCTCCATGCGGCAGCCCTTACAGGTGAATTTGATGGTTGCGCAAGGCCCGCCCTTGACGTCAAAGCAGACGGATACGGGCTTTTTGAGCTCGTATAAGATCTCCTTGGCTTTGGTATCCAGCTCGCACAGGTTTTCAAGCGTGCCGAGAACCCCGTACAGGTTGACGAACGCCAGTGTTCTTGAATCGGTCAATGGAATTCCTCCTTTGCATTTTGGTTGCCGATATAGTTCCCGAGAAAACTATGTTAAAAGTATAGCAAAAGTTTCATGCAAAGTCAACGAAAACCCGCAGCATGCACGCCAAAAATCCGTGAAAAACCGTGTACGCGCCCGCACGCGGCGGGATTGGAAAAAAACAGGTGATTTTTTTTCGCAAGTGTGGTACAATGCTATATGTATATGGTCGTTTTCCAAGAAGCTGCGTAAGGCTTCGGTGAAAACGGTCGGAAAGGACGAGAAGCCATGTCATTTTTGAAAAAAATATTCGGCGACTATTCCTCGCGTGAGATCAAACGGATCATGCCGCTGCAAAAGCGGGTGCTCGCGCTCGAGAGCGAATACGCCGCTTTGACCGATGAGGAATTGAAGGCCAAGACCCCGCAGCTTCGCGAGCGCCTGCAAAACGGCGAGACGCTCGACGACATCCTGCCCGAAGCGTTCGCGACCTGCCGCGAGGCGGCATCGCGCGTGCTCAATATGAAGCACTTCCCCGTACAGATCATCGGCGGTATCGTACTCCACCAGGGGCGCATTGCCGAAATGAAGACCGGTGAGGGCAAAACGCTGGTGGCGACCCTGCCTGCCTATTTGAATGCGCTCGCGGGCAAAGGCGTGCACATTGTTACGGTCAACGACTACCTTGCCCGCCGCGACTCAGAGTGGATGGGCAAGCTGTACCGCTTTTTGGGGCTTTCGGTGGGGCTCATTGTTCACGAGTGCACCAACGAGGAACGCAAAGCGGCATACGCCGCCGACATCACCTACGGCACGAACAACGAAATGGGGTTTGACTACCTGCGCGACAACATGGTGCTGTATGCGAACCAGCGCGTCCAGCGCGGGCACAGCTTTGCCATCGTCGATGAGGTAGACTCCATTTTGATCGACGAGGCGCGCACGCCGCTGATCATTTCCGGGCAGGGCGACAAGTCCACCGATCTTTATAAGATCGCGGACAGTTTTGCGAAATCCCTGAAAATGGTCACGGTCAAGGAGCTGGATACCAAGGTCAACGCCGAGGACGTGGTAGACGCGGACGGCGATTTCGTCGTGGACGAAAAGGCGCGCAGCGCGACGCTGACGAAACGCGGCATTGCAAAAGCCGAAAAATTCTTTAATATTGAAAACCTGATGGACGCGGAGAACATCACGATCCTGCACCACATTGAGCAGGCGATCCGCGCCATCGGCGTGATGAAGCGCGATGTGGACTATGTTGTCAAGGACGGCGAGGTGCTCATCGTCGACGAGTTCACCGGCCGCATCATGCTCGGCCGCCGGTACAGCGAAGGGCTTCACCAGGCGATCGAGGCGAAGGAAGGCGTCAAGGTCGAGCGCGAGTCCAAAACGCTCGCGACCATCACCTTCCAGAACTATTTCCGCCTGTACAGCAAGCTGTCCGGTATGACCGGTACGGCGATGACCGAGAGTCCCGAGTTCCAGGACATCTATTCGCTCGACGTTGTGGCTATCCCGACCAATAAGCCGATGATCCGCGTGGACGAACCCGATGTGCTGTATAAGACCGAACAGGCAAAGTTCAATGCCATCATCGAGCAGATCCTCGCCTGTCACGAAAAAGGGCAGCCCGTGCTTGTGGGTACGATCAGCATTGAAAAGAGCGAAGCGCTCTCCAAAGCGCTGCGCAAGCGCGGCATCAAGCACGAGGTCCTTAATGCGAAGTACCATGAAAAGGAAGCCGAGATCATCGCGCAGGCGGGCAAATACGGCGCCGTGACCATCGCCACGAACATGGCGGGCCGCGGCACGGACATCATCCTCGGCGGGAACCCCGAATTTATGGCAAAAGCGGAGATGCGCAAAAAGGGCTTTTCGGAAGAGCTTATCGCCGAGGCGACGGGCTTTGCCGAGACGGACAACGAAGAGATCCTCGACGCGCGCAAGACCTTCCGGGAGCTTGAAGATAAGCACAAAGCCGAGATCGGTGCGGAAGCCGACGCCGTGCGCGAAGCGGGCGGGCTTTACATCATTGGTACCGAGCGCCACGAGTCGCGGCGTATCGACAACCAGCTGCGCGGTCGTTCGGGCCGTCAGGGCGACCCCGGCCGCAGCCGTTTCTATCTCTCTGCCGAAGACGAGCTGCTGCGTCTGTTCGCGGGCGACCGCTTCTACACGGTGCTTGATTCGTTTAAATCTGTCGGCGACATGCCCATTGAGACCAAAATGCTGACAAACCTGATCGAGAATGCACAGAAGAAAGTGGAAGGCAACAACTTCGCCGCACGCCGCAACGTCCTGAAATTCGACGACGTGATGAACAAGCAGCGCGAGGTTATTTACGGGCAGCGCAACCAGGTGCTCGACGGCGTGGATCTGCACGCGACCATTCAGAAAATGATCGACGACTTCTGCACGGCACAGGCAGAGTTCTACTGCCCCGCAGCCTTACCGAAGAGCGACTGGAACCTGCGCGGCATGCAGGCAAAACTCGGCTGGCTGCTTGGGAACACGGACGTGGAATCGATCACTTCGCAGGAAGCGTGCGCCGACCTGCTCAAAGATCTGGCAGACAAACGCTATAAAGAGCAGGCGGAAAAGTTCGGCGACTTTATCATGGGCGAGCTTGAGCGCAAGATCCTGCTGCAAAACGTGGATCTGCGCTGGATGGATCACATCGACGCGATGGAGGAGCTCAAGCGCGGCATCTACCTGCGCTCTTACGGCCAGCAGGACCCGGTCGTCGCGTTCCGCCGCGAGAGCTTCGATATGTTTGACGAAATGACCGCCGCCATCCAGGAGGGCACCGTCGTAGGCATCCTGACCGTGCAGCTGCGCACGAATCAGGAGGTCAAGCGCGAACAGCAGGTCAAGATCACGGGCACATCCGGCGGTACGGACGGCAGCGAAAAGCGCCAGCCCGTGCGCAAGGCGAAAAAGCCCGGCAGAAACGACCCATGCCCCTGCGGCAGCGGCAAAAAGTATAAGCACTGCTGCGGCAAGGATGATTAAACCAAGAATCGAATATAACGCAGAAGCCCTCACCGAAAGGTGGGGGCTTCTGCGTTATGCGGCGTTCGCATGTTGCAAATCCCCTTTTCGGGACGCAGCCTACGGTTGCGGCGCGGTCGGCGCCGTTTTTCATCCGGCAGGAGCCGTTCCGAAAGGCGGGCGAGCGCGCCGCCGAACGGGAACAGCAGCAGCGTACTCGCCATGTTGAACAGCGTGTGAAAATGCGCGATCTGTGCGGCGGGGTCGCCGGGGGCGAGCGCCTGCATCAGTTCGGCAAGCGGCATTGCCATGCACAACGGCGTAAAGATCGCTGTGCCTATGGCGTTGAACAAAATATGCACCGCAGCCGCGCGTTTGGCGTTTTGGGAAGTCCCGACGGCGGCGAGAGCCGCCGTAACGCAGGTACCGATGTTCTGCCCGAACAGCACATACACAGCAGCGTCCGCGCCGATCAGGCCGTTTGCCGCGAGCGCCTGTAAGATGCCGACGGCGGCAGACGAGGATTGGATCACCGCCGTAAATACTATGCCCGCAAGGATGCCGAGCAGCGGACTTTCAAATGCGGTGAGCAGGCGGATAAACTGCGTCGACCGCGCAAGCGGCGCAAGAGCCTCGCTCATTTCGGTCATGCCGAGAAACAAAAAGCCGAGCCCCGCTGTCACCTGCCCGCAAAGCCGCAGGGTGCGGCGTTTCGAAAAGACCGCAGGGAGTACCCCGCAGACCGCAAAGATGGGTGCAAGCTGCCCAAAATCGAGCGCGACGAGCTGGCCTGTGACGGTCGTGCCGATGTTTGCACCCATGATGACGCCGACCGCTTGTTTGAGCGTCATCACCCCCGCGTTCACAAAGCCGACGACCATGACCGTCACCGCAGAGGAGGATTGTATGACAGCGGTAACACCCGCGCCGACAAGTACCCCCGCAAGCGGGCGGTCGGTCAGCCTCGAAAGCAGCCTTTGCAGCCGCTTACCCGCCGCTTCCTCCAGCCCCGTGCTCATCATCTGCATCCCGTATAAAAACAGCGCAAGCCCCGCAAGCAGGCGCAACACCTCCGCACCCCGCATACACACCCTCCTCTTGTGCACAAAGCCATACAATCTTATGACGGGCGCGACAGGTGTATGCGTGAAAAGGGCGGGCACTTCCGAGAAAGAAGCGCCCGCCTGTTTTCATTTTGTATGGACTTTGCTTACAGCAGCGAAGCGACCGTATCGCCCATTTCGGAAGTAGAGACCTTGCGGAAGCCCTCTTCATAAATGTCGGGTGTGCGCACCGTTTCGAGCGCCGTATTCACCGCGTTTTCGATCGCCGCTGCCGCCTGCGGCTCGTCGAGTGAGTACCGAAGCATCATCGCCGCGGAGAGGATCGTGGCAAGCGGGTTTGCGATCCCCTGCCCCGCGATGTCGGGCGCGGAGCCGTGGATGGGCTCGTAAAGCCCGAATTTGCCCTCCGCGAGAGACGCAGAAGCGAGCATGCCGATCGAGCCCGAAATCATGGACGCTTCATCCGACAAAATATCGCCGAACATGTTGGAGGTCACGATCACGTCGAACTGCTTCGGGTTGCGCACAAGCTGCATGGCGCAGTTGTCCACATACATGTGGTTGAGCTCCACCTCCGGGTAGTCGGCGGACATTTCGATGACCGTCTTGCGCCACAGCCGCGAAGAGTCGAGCACATTCGCCTTGTCGACGCTTGTCAGCTTTTTATTGCGCTTCATCGCCATTTCAAAGGCGGTTTTTGCGATGCGGCGGATCTCCGGCACGGAATACTGCTCGGTGTCATAGGCATAGGCGACACCGTTTTCCTCGCCCGTGCCGCGCTTGCCGAAGTAGATGCCGCCCGTAAGCTCCCGGACAATGAGGAGATCCATGCTGTCGCCGATGATCTCGTCCTTAATGGGCGATGCGCTCTTAAGCGGTTTGAAGATCGTCGCGGGGCGCAGATTCGCATACAGCCCCAGCGCACTGCGAATACCCAGCAGCCCCGCTTCGGGACGGTTGGACCCGGGCTGGCTGTCCCATTTCGGGCCGCCGACCGCGCCCAAAAATACGCAGTCTGCCGCCTTACATGCGTCTACGGTCTCTTCCGGCAGCGGCACGCCCGTTGCGTCGATCGCCGCACCGCCCATCAGCCGCTCGTCACAGACCATTTTGAATCCGAATTTTTCCCCGGCGGCATCCAAGACCTTCAGCGCCTCGTCCACGATCTCGGGGCCGATGCCGTCGCCCTTTAACACCACGATCTTATGTTCTCTCATCTTCTATTGCTCCTTTTTATACTTGTTTTTCTGCCTTGCACCGCAGGCGTACATAATCCGCCGTCCACACGCCGTTTTGATATAAGCTCGGGCGCAGGGCTTCGACGGCTTCGCGGATGATCTCCTCCGCCTGTGCCTTCGGAAGCGGCAAAAACGGCTCCTTGACAAACATCTTGATCCAGCCTTCCATACCCTGCTCCCCTTTTAACGGCGTCGGGCGGTCAAACAGCGTCGCATACGTCACGCGCAAGCCCGCCTGCTCCAAAAGCGGGGCGTATTCCCCGATCGTCGGGAAATAGAACGGCATGTGATACGCTAAGCCGCGCTTCTGGAATGCGCGCCGCAGCGCACTGTGGATCTGCGCGCCGCATCCCGCGCCGCCCATTTCAAAGACGAACTGCCCGCCCGCGCGCAGGGCGCGGGAAACGCATCGAAGCGCATCCGGCTGGCGTTCGCGGTCGATCCAGTGCAGCACCGCGTTGGAAAATACCGCGTCCACAGGCGTTTCCAACGCAAAATCCGTCACGTCCCCTTGGAAAAAACGGACGTTCGGGCAGCGCTGCCGCGCGAGCTTGAGCTGTTCTGCATCTGCGTCCATGCCGCAGACAGCATATCCCGCTTCGGCAAGAAGCGCAGTCAACGCCCCGCCGCCGCAGCCGAGATCCAGCACCGTGTGCACCGTTTCCGGGGTAATCAGTGCCAACAGCGCCTCCCCGTATTTCGGCACAAAGGCAAAATCCTGCGCGTATTTGCCCGCGTCCCATTGGATATTCATTTTATTTTGCGCCCTCCGCAGGTTCAAAAATCGGCGGCTGCGGCGCGCGCACACAGTTCTTCTGGCAGCGGTTGATCGCGCACAGAAGGCCCTTCATCGAGGCATAGTTGATGTTGTGGGAAATCCCGATGCCGAACACATCCCTGCCCTCGGGATTCTGGATGTGGATGTAGCTGACCGCCTTGGAGTCGCTGCCGCGGGAAATGGCGTGTTCGCTGTAATCCACAAAGCGGTAATCCTGCAAGCCGATCTTGTTGAGCGCCTGGCAGAACGCTTCGATGGGACCGGAACCCGTGCCCTCGATCTCCACGGGCGCGTCGCCGTTGTATTGCAGCGTCCCCGTGAAATGCACCTTGGTAAGCGCCTCGTGCTCCTCTTTTTCCTCGCTGAACTTGTGGCGCAGGAGCTTATACGGCCCGCAGACGTTGCGGTATTCCTCGATAAAGAGGTCGAAAACCTCCTGCCCTTTTAATTCCTTGCCCGTTTTCTCGCACGCCGCCTGCACGACCGCGCCGAATTCGGGGTGCATCGCTTTGGGCATCTTGAAGCCGAACTCGTGCATCACATATGCCGCACCGCCCTTGCCGGACTGGCTGTTGATGCGGATGATCGGCTCGTATTCGCGCCCGACGTCCGCGGGGTCGATGGGCAGATACGGCACTTCCCAGCGGTCGGAGTGCGTTTCCGCCATATAGGCCTTGCCCTTGTTGATGGCATCCTGATGCGAGCCCGAGAACGCCGTGAACACAAGCTCGCCCGCATACGGCTGACGGGGACCGACCTGCATTTTCGTGGTGCGCTCATAGACCTCTTTGATGTGGTTGATGTTCGAGAAATCCAGCTTGCAGTCCACATTCTGCGTATACATATTCAAAGCAAGCGTCACCAAATCCACATTGCCCGTGCGCTCGCCGTTGCCGAACAGTGTGCCCTCGATACGGTCCGCGCCCGCAAGCAGCCCCAGTTCCGCCGCCGCGACCGCCGTGCCGCGGTCATTGTGCGGGTGCAGGCTGATGATGGCGCTGTCACGGTCTTTCAAATGGCGGCAGAAATACTCGATCTGGTCGGCATAGCCATTGGGCGTGCTGCCCTCGACCGTGCTCGGCAGGTTGAGAATGACCGGGTTTTCGGGCGTCGCGCCGAGTTCGTCAAGCACGCGCCGGCAGATCTCGACGGCATAATCCGGCTCCGTGCCCGAAAAGCTTTCGGGCGAATACTCATAGCGGATGTGGATGTCGGAATGCTGCATCAATTCGTCGGAAAGCTTTTTGACCAGCCGCGCGCCGCTGACGGCGATGTCCGTAATGCCGTCCATGTCCTTCTTGAATACGACCTTGCGCTGCAAAGTTGAGGTGGAGTTATAAAAATGGATAATGACGTTCTTCGCGCCTTCCACCGCCTCAAACGTCCTGCGGATCAGGTGTTCACGGCACTGCACAAGCACCTGAATGGTCACATCGTCAGGGATATAATTGCCTTCGATAAGCGTGCGCAGGATCTCATATTCCGTCTCGGACGCGGACGGGAAGCCGACCTCGATCTCTTTAATGCCGATATCCACAAGCGTTTGGAACATCTCGAGCTTTTCTTCGAGATTCATCGGATCGATCAGCGCCTGATTGCCGTCGCGCAGATCGACCGAGCACCAGACCGGCGCTTTTTCGATGGTTTTTGCAGGCCATGTGCGGTCGGGAATGTCTACGGGCACAAACGGGAAATACTTGTTCGTTTTCATCTCATGTGTTCTCCTTTACAAAATTGCAATAAAAAATCGCCCGCATTCTGCCGTTCGGCAAAACAGGGGCGAGGAAAATTCCACGCGGTACCACCCTAATTCAGCGGCGAAAACGCCGCCCTCTGACGACCTCCAACAAGGTCTGACCGAATAACGAGGTCAACCGTCCTAACCTATGCTTTCAGTTAGGCGACTCCGGAACGAGCTATGCGCAAACCTTCCGTACTGCCTCGCACCACACGGCAGCTCTCTGAACCTTCCGATTTGCCTTATTTCCTTCACAGTCTTTGACAGGCGATATTTTATTTGTTTTTTCATTATATGCGAACACTTTTGATTTGTCAAGCGGGAATTTTGCGAATCAGTCGGTGCACTCCTCCACAAGCTCCCGATTTTTGTAAGCGAAGTGCTCCCATTTGCAGGGCACGCCCTGCTCTTTCAGCACGTCGAGAAGCGCCTGCTCATATACGGTGCTGTCGCTGCCGCAGGCCACGCAAAGCGAGACCCCGTCCCCCAAGCCCACCGCCGAGGTGTTGATGCCGCCGTACCCCGCGCCGAGGTAAATTTCAAACCGCTCAACCATATCCTTTGCGGGGCCTTCAAGCGTATGTGCGCCGAGGTTCGAGAGCGTGGTGGTGATGGAATTGCCCGCTACGTGGCGGTACACCTTGCGGATGGCGTGTTCCCGAACCGCACGCGGCACAAGGCGCACCCCTATATTGTTGGCGGTCAGATATGTCGTTGCAACGCCTGCGCGCACGCCCTTTTCTGCGGCGGCGGCGCGCACCTGGCTGTGTACGCTTTGCATGGCGCGGGCAAAATCGTTCGCACATTCCGAAGCGTTTAAGCGCACGTTTATGTAAAAGGCGAAATTGCGCTGGGTCTGCGAGCCGTAAAACGTCCGCAGGTCCAAAGGCACCGAGATCGTTACGGGCAGCCCGCTTTTTTCCGCGTCCGTCGCGCGCAGGATGGCAAAATACACGGCTGCGCACAAGAAATCGTTGACCGTGCACCCGTGCGGCTTTGTGACGGGCTTGATGTCGGAACCCAACATGGAAAAGCTCGAAAAACGCACATAAAATCCGCCGTTTTTCGGTACGGGCAGACGCATGCGGTAGGATTCCTTTTCGAGCAGGGACGCCGCCTTGGCGGGTTTATAATACTGCTTGTACGGATCTTCAAGCATCTCCGCCTTCGGCACGACCGCCGGCGGTGCGGGCACGCCTGCCGCAAAGCAGCAATAGGCGGTCATCAGTGCTTTTAAAAAGGTGATCGCAGCAACGCCGTCAGCATTGCCGTGGAACACATCCATCGCTATTCGCTTTCCGCGGATATACAGGCGGAAGCTCGGCTTTTCGGTATCGAACATATCGGGATTTCGGATCGGCGGCTCGCCGTAGGAGACCACATCCAGATCCGTCGCCGCCACATGGACATAGCTCATAAAGGTGCGCTCGAGGTGCGAGCACATGATCGGGAACTGCGGCGCAACGTGCCGTACCGCACGGCGCAGGAGCGCCGCGTCAACATCCTTGCGCAGCACCGCGCACAGGCGGAACACATAGCCGCCCATGGCCGGGTAGAGGTTGGAAACGGAGTCGATTTTATATTGCTTGGGCATAAGTCTTCCTCCCGCCTGAAAACCGTTTTACAATCAGAAAGACGCACCGCGCGGCGTTTTGTCCGCTGTACGGTGCTGTACACTGCATATTGAGATTCTACCGCCAAAGTTTCCGCTTTTCAATCCTCCGCTTGACAGAATTGACATTTTGCGGGAACAGAATATACTGTAGAATAGAGAATCCATCCAAAAGGAAACGACTGTACATGTGGATCGTTCTTGCGTTTTTGTCGGCACTGTTTGCGGGCGCTACTGCGATCCTCGCCAAATGCGGCATTCAAAAGGTCAATTCCAACGTAGCGACCGCGCTGCGCACCGGTGTAGTGCTCATCTTTTCCTGGCTTATCGTGTTTGTGGTCGGCTCGGAAGGCACCATTACCGACATCGCCCCGAGGACCTTTCTGTTTTTGATCCTTTCGGGCCTTTCGACGGGCGCTTCGTGGCTTTGCTATTACGGGGCGCTGCACGATCCGCAGGCGCTCACAAGCGTCGTCGTGCCCATTGACAAATTGAGCGTCGTTGTGACGGTGATCTTCTCGCGCATATTCTTAAAAGAACGCCTGTCCCGCCGCGCAGCTTTCGGGCTTGTTCTGCTTGTCGCGGGAACGCTTTTGCAGCTGCTTTGACCCCTTACGCGGGGCTTTTCGCCAGCCGCAGGAAAACGATCGGCTTTTGGCTTTGCGGCGTTAGATGATTTTTATCTAAAACGAGTTTTGCCATGCACGCCATACTCTGCCGGTAATACGGCGCAACATACAACAGCGGGAAAATCAGCACGCACAGCAGCGCCCACAGGGAAAACCGCAGCCGTTCACGCGCGCAGGCAAAGCAAAGCCCCCGGGAAAGGCGGCGGCTTTCGCGCAGGGTAGCGACCACGCCGCGCGCGGGGTCAAGCGTCAGCAGCGCCTCGCAGAATGCGTATTTTTGCACGGCGGCAAAGCCGAAATACAGCCCCGTTATAAGAAATGCCGCCAGCAGCACGCACACGGCGTAAAACAGGAACGGCGCAAGCCCTCTTGCGCGCAGCGTCAGCCATAACGTGCCGGCGCCGATGAAAAAGGGAAACAGATATCCAACGAAGTGCAGAACGCCGAGCAGCCGCCGAAGCCAGAAGAAATAGACGAGCTTGACCGTATCGCGCAGCGTCAGACGGTCAAAAAAGGCGGCAAACGGCTGCGCGTGCACCGCGTTGCGGTAAAACCAGCGCGCCGTGCAAAAGGATACCAGCGCAAACAGCGCCGAGGACAGCAGCGCGCCCAGAACAAACAGCGCATACAATGCGGCGGTCAGATACGGATTTTGCCCAGGCTCTGTAAAACCGGACAGCGTGGCAAGCATGTAGACGCTGATCCCGAGACCGGAGAGCAGAACAAGCCTTGCCGCTGCGCCGAACAGCCACACCAGCGTCATACGCCCTCGGTTTTCAAGCATCCGTTTTTGCGCCGCTAAGCGCGCGTGGGCAAGCGACATGAAGAACACCTCCGTAAAGGTTAGTATATCCTTTTTTGTGTAAAATAATAAAAATTTCCACAAAAACCCAAAGATATAAGTTGACAAACCTATGCATATTTGCATATAATGCATATAAAGCGGCAGGGCGAAGTGCGCGCCACCGCTAAATTCATAAGAAAGGAGAACGCCCTTTTGAAATTTTCGGGTGCCATCGAAAATAGCGCCGGGCCTGTCCAAAGGTGCACTGTTGCCGCACGGCGGCATTCGGGCAGGTGACGAGGAAGAAGTCATCGAAATATTCGGCGGATGCTTCTTGCCCCGTATGTGCGGGGGCAGGGACGCGCGCAGCAAAGCCTGGCGCGCGCCCACGCGTTTTCCAAAAGCGGGCAGCAATGCCCGTCACAAAGAAACGTGACGCGCAAATTTATGATTTGCAAAGGAAAATTCAATATGTGTGGAATTGTTGGTTATATCGGGGAAAGCAGTGCTTCGCCGATATTGCTTGACGGTCTTAGGAAGCTGGAGTACCGCGGGTACGACTCGGCAGGGCTTGCCGTGTTCGGAAACGACGGTGTGCGCGTGATCAAAACGCGCGGACGCATTGCAGACCTCGAAAACAAGCTGCAAAAAGAAGGCGGCGCGGCAGGCTCGGTCGGCATCGGGCACACGCGCTGGGCGACACACGGCGCGCCCAATGATGTCAACGCCCATCCGCACACGAGCACGAACGGCCGCGTGACGCTGGTGCACAACGGCATCATCGAAAATTACACGGCGATCCAATCCATGCTGGAAGCGGCTGGCTACCGCTTTGTCTCCGAAACGGACACCGAAGTGCTCGCGCAGCTTTTCGACTATTACTACAAAGGCGATGCGCTCGACGCCATGTGCAGCCTCATGCGCACAGTGCGCGGCTCATACGCCGTGGCGGTGCTCACAAGCGACTGTCCCGACCGCATCATCGCGGCGAAAAAGGACAGCCCGCTGATCGTCGGGCGCGGGCAGGGGGAAAACTTCCTTGCGTCGGATATTCCCGCCATTCTCAAGTACACCCGCGAATGCTATCTGCTTGAGGACGGCGAGATCGCCGTGCTCACAAGGGGTGAGCCCAAGTTTTACAACGCGGCGGGACAGCGCGTATATAAGGACATTTACCATGTTACATGGGACGCGGAATCGGCAGAAAAAGGCGGCTATGCCCATTTCATGAAAAAGGAGATCGCCGAGCAGCCCACCGCCGTGCGCGACACGCTTTCGCCGCGCATCGAGGACGGCAGGGTCTCGATCCCCGAACTGCACCTGACCGATGCGGACATTCGACAGATCGGCAAGATCCATATCGTCGCCTGCGGCAGCGCATGGCATGTGGGCACAGCGGCAAAATATATTTTGGAAGCCGCGGCAGGCATCCCGTGCGAAACGGATCTCGCCAGTGAGTTCCGCTACCGCAACCCCATCGTGCGCAAGGGCGACCTGTGCATCGTCATCAGCCAATCGGGCGAGACCGCCGATACGTTGGCGGCGCTGCGCGAGGCAAAGGCACGCGGGGCGCATGTGCTTTCGGTCGTCAACGTTGTAGCAAGTACTATTGCAAGAGAAAGCGATGATGTGATCTATACCCTCGCGGGGCCCGAGATCGCCGTGGCGACGACCAAGGCGTTTTCCGCGCAGCTTGCCGTCGTATACCTTTTGGCACTGCGCTTTGCACGCGCGATGGACAGCGCGTTCGCACACCGCGAAGCTGCGCTTTGCGAGCAGCTTTTACACCTGCCTGCGCAAATCGAATCCCTTTTGTCGCTCGACGACGACATGGCGGCGCTCGCGCGGCAGTTTGCGGCAACAAAACAGGTGTTCTTCATCGGGCGCGGACTCGACTACGCCATCGCGCTCGAAGGCTCGTTAAAGCTCAAGGAGATCTCCTATCTGCAATCCGAGGCATACGCCGCGGGCGAGCTCAAGCACGGCACGATCTCGCTCATCGAGGAAGGCACGCCGGTCGTGGCGATCGCCACACAGGACGCGCTGTTTGAAAAAACGCTCGGCAATATCAAGGAAGTCCGTGCGCGCGGCGCGCGGGTGATCGCGCTTGTATCCGAGGACAACACGGAGATCCGTTCGCTTGTGGATTATGTGATCCCCATCCCGCAAACCGACGCGATGCTCAAGCCGTCGCTGGATGTGATCCCCTTACAGCTGTTCGCCTATTATATGGCGCTTGAGCGCGGCTGCGACGTGGATAAACCCCGCAACCTTGCAAAATCCGTGACGGTGGAATAAAGCAAAACCATTTGTCGGACGCATTTACGCAAAGAAAAATCGCACCCTTTTGCAGGGTGCGATTTTTTACGTTTGGCTTTCCATTTCGGCTTATTCCGCCGGACAAATGTCAAAATCGATTTCTGTAATCCGCAGTCCGTCACCGGAACTGATTTTGATATTGCTGCCATAAGGACTTTCTTCCCAAAGCATGTAAACAAACGCCGTATTGCCGGTATAAACAAAATCCGGCTCGCCGTATTTTTCCGTCAATTCCTCCGCCCGATATGCACCGCCGAGTTGTATATTCTGCGGCAGCACCACGGAAGTCGACGAATTCCATATATCCACAGTCATGCCTGCCACAAGGCATTCGCCTGCCGGCGCCGGTGCGTCTCCATTATTATAGAAATGGATGTATACTTCAGAGCCCACGGCGTTATATGCCCGCATGTATTCCGAAATGTTTTTGACATTCAGCGGCTGCGAAACATCTGCCGTATCCTCCAGCACATAACCGGTTTTCTGTGTAAACTCTGCATAGGTGCAGGGGAACTGAACTTCCACGCCGTCAAACACTACCGTCATACTGTTCGATTGAAAGATCGTGTCGGCATAACGGTTCCCATAAGCATGGTGCCAACCGTCCTGCGCGGTGATATAGGGCGTTTCATAGCTGCCCGCAGCTTCGTCCTGCAATACAGAGAAGCCATACAAACCCAGCGCGACGAGCAAAACCGTCAGGATCACGGTCAATACAAACCATGTAATAAACCCGCCGAGCGCACTTTTGCCTGCCGATTTCGCTTGGATCGGTTTTTCGTCTTTTTGGACAAGGTAAAGGATCAGACCGACAAGCGGGATAAAAAAGCTCAAAATGTTCAGCCCGACAGATTTCTTGTCATTGACTGCCGGTATACCTTGTGAAACTGCCGCTGCTTGCGGCGCGACCGGATCCGACCCCGTCGGCGATGGCTTCTCCGGCTCATGGTAACCGCAAGCAGGACACACATTATCCTTCATTTCCGCACCGCAGCGCCTGCAAAACATCGTTATGCTCCTTTATTCCACCGGGTACGCATCCACTGCGATCTCCTCGATCGTCTGCCCATCGTAGGTCGTGATCTCCAGCGTATTGTACGTGTCGTAATCATCTTGCCAGGTCATGGTAGCATAGCCGTCCGTCCCGGTATAAGTATCCGTCGGCTCGCCGAAGGCCGCGCGCAGCGCAGCAGGGTCATACACACCGCCGACCTGCACATTCTGCGGCAGCACGATCACCGCTTCGGAGCCGTCATACTCGGCATCTACCGCTACCCCGACGACCAGGCAGTCCTGTACGGCAGCCGTTGTTTCACTCACATTATAAAAGCGGATGTCGATCTCCTGATCGAGTAGATTTTCCACAGAGACCCGATAGGAGTAATATTTTGCCTCCAACTGCTCGTTCAGCTGCTCCGGTTCCAGCGCGAAGCCGGTCTTTTGCGTGAATTCGCTGTACGTGCAGGGCAGATCGACTTCCACGCCGTTGATCACAACGACCATATTCTGCCAATCGAACGCGGCGTCATTGGTGAAGTCATCCCCGACAATGACCGTACCGTCCTGCGAGGTGATATAGGGTGCTTCAAAGCTGCCCCCTGTTTCTTCCTGCAAAATAGAGAATCCATACATGCCCAGCGCAACGAGCAGAATCGTCAGGATCACGGTCAATACAAACCATGTAATAAACCCGCCGAGCGCGCTTTTGCCCATTGACTTTGCGCGAACGGGTTTGTCTTTCTTCGTCACCAGATAAATGATCAGGCCGATCACCGGGAAGAAGAAGCTCAAAATATTCAGCCCGACGGATTTCTTGTCGTCCACGGCAGCTGCCGGCGCGCCGTAAGGCGCGTACCCCTGCCCCGGCTGCCCGTATGCATACGGCTGCCCTGCGGGCGGCGTGTACGGTTGTGCGGGCGGCGCGTACGGCGGCGTCTGCCCGGCGTACGGTGCTGCATACGGCTGTGCGGGCT
>UQZS01000013.1 GCA_900545625.1 uncultured Oscillospiraceae bacterium
GGGTATGCCCCCCACCATGTAATATTTTTCAGGACGCTCCTTACTCGGGCGTCCTTTTTTTGTTTCCCATGCGTGGTAAAATTTCCCCAAAATTTTGCAACACTTCGGTCAAAACCGCAGTCTATTTGGGTGAAAGGGCTTGAAAATGAAAAAGGGGGCGTTTGTATGGAAAATTCTGCCGCGGCACTGCTTTTGCGCGCACAAGCTGCGGACGCCGAGGCGTTCGGACAGCTTTACGCATTATATGCCAATGAGCTTTATGCCTATGCGCTCGCCGTTCTGCGGGATCCGCACGACGCCGAAGACGCCGTACAGGAGGCGTGCGTGCGCGTATACCGCGCGGTGCGCAGCATTCGAAAGCCCGAACGCTTCAAAGCCTATTTTTTCAAGACCCTTTCCAACACCGTAAAAACCTTAGCGCGAAAGCGGACGCTGACCGTCGTTACCGACGAGATCGAACCGACCGCGCCCGACATCACAAACGACGTACATACCGCGGAACTGCGCGCCGATCTGCAAAAGGCGCTCGCCGCCTTAAAAGACGACGAGCGGCAGGTGGTGCTGCTCTCCGCCATAGCGGGGCTGCGCTCTGCGGAGATTGCCGAAGCCTTAGGGATGACGGCGGGCACGGTGCGTTCCAAGCTCTCGCGCGCGCTTCGCAAAATGCGGCCTTTCCTCACAGAAACCGGGAGGGAATCCGAATGAAACGACAAACGCCGAATCAAGATATTTTAAATCGCATAAAAGCCGAAACCACAGTACCCCTGCCCGAAAGTCTCACGCCCGAGCGCATTGCAGAACACGTGGCAGGCGAAACCGTGCAGCCGAAAAAACGGCATATCGCGCGGTATGTGTCCGTCGCGGCGGCATTCGTGCTGTTTGTGCTCGCGGGGCTTGCGGTTTGGCAGCTCGCCGACGGCACGCCGACGCTCACGGCGCCTCTGGAATTGGAGAATGCGCAGGAAGCGGACGCGGGCGACGCGTATTTGCAGACGGCGGAAAGCTACGAGCAGATCGAAGACCTGTTTGTTGCGCTGCGCGATGAAAACGCGCCGGTCAGCCGGTTTTCGCTTTCCGAATTGTTCAACGGTTCCGACAAGGCCACCGCGTCGGAGGGCTTCGACCTCGGCGGCGTTGCGGGCGCTGTCACAGACGGCGGCATGGGCGACGCCGTCTTCGGCGGGACGAACGTACAGGTCGAGGGTATAGAGGAGGGTGACATCCTCAAAAACGACGGTTCGTATCTGTACGTCCTGCGCTGGACGACTGAGATGGGCTATGTGGATATCGTGGATATCCGCGACAAAGCGCAAATGCGTTCCGTGTCCCAAATCGAGGTGTGCCGTGCGGAAACCGCCGACGGAACAAGCACCTATACAAACATCTCGGAGCTTTTTATCACGGGTAACACACTTACCGTGCTGTATACGGAGTCCACGTATTCCGTTTCGAGTGAAATGCCGGAGATATACGGCGCAGGCACCGCGGGCACGACGCAAACCGTCGCCGCCGTATACGATGTCACGGACCGCGCCGTCCCCGTTCTTCGCTATACCTATGCGGTGGATGGAAGCTTGATCTCCTCGCGCATGGCGGGCAACACGCTGCTGCTCGTGACAGAATACAGCGTCCCGCTTTACAGGAACAACGACGACCTGAAAAACGCCAGCGTCCCCTGCTTTTACAAAGACGGCGTAAAAACGCGTTTTCCCGTAAATACGGTATGCCTGACGGCAAACACGGATTCGCAGAGCTATCTTACGGTCACGCTTTTGGACACGGCTTCCGACGGTACAAACGCGCAGATGAAGGCGGTGCTCGGCGGCGGCACGGATATTTACTGCACCGAGGACACGCTGCTGGTCGCGGCACAGGATCTAAGCGACACGACCGCCAACTCGAACGCGGCGGGCGACATGATCGCGTCCTTTGTGTCCGGGGCTGTTGACACACGATTGTTCGCCTTTTCGCTCTCGGACGGCATACGCTATCAGGGCAGTACCGAGATCGACGGCAGCTTGCTCAACCAATTCGCCATGGATGCCTACGGCGGCTATTACCGCATCGCCACCACGGCAGAGGACGGCAGCTGCCTGACCGTCTTAAACGAATCGCTCGAAACGGTCGGGAAACTCGGCGGCATCGCGCCGGGCGAGGACATTTATGCCGTCCGCTTTTTGGGCGATACGGCGTATCTTGTAACCTTTTATCAGACCGACCCGTTGTTTATCGTGGATTTGAGCGATCCCACAAGCCCTGAGATCACAGGCGAATTAAAGATCCCCGGCTTTTCCAGTTACCTGCATCCCTACGCAGAAAACTTACTCATCGGCATAGGCGAGAGCGGTGACGAAAACGGTGCAACGGGCAAGGTGAAGGTGTCGCTGTTTGATGTCAGCGATATGCAGGATCCAAAAGAAATCTCCTCGGTCGTGTTTGACGGCGCGCAATATACGTCCAGCACGGCGCAATCCGACCACCACGCCTATTTGACGCTGCCCGACGGGGCGTTCGCCATCCCGGTTTATGAAAGCGGCACCGTCTCGCAGCCCGGTGTAAGCCTTGCCTGCGTGCTCACGGTCGAAAACGGCACGCTGCGCGTGATCGAAACGTATTCGCCCGACTTGGAGGGCGAGGATGTCTACGCCATTGCGCGCCTGACCTTTGCAGGGGACACCCTGTATACGCTCTCCGACACGGCGCTGGTCGCGTTTGACCGAGGCACGGGCGAGCAGCTTTCGCGCATCGACTATCCGGAAAGGGGCGCGCTCGCATGAAAAAACGTGTTACCGAGATCGCCGCCTTTTGCGGTACAATGCTTTTGTCCTGGCTGCTTTTGAGTTTTTACTTTTTCCCCATAAAATGGTCATTCCCCGTAACAGGCGTAACGTCCACAGAATTTCAGGCATTTTTCCTTGCTTCTCTTGCGGATATGGCGGCGCTCAAAATTATCATTTCCCTGCTGTTCGCCGTGTTTGCGCTGTTCGTGTGTGAGCGCCGGTTTGAAAAGCGGGCGCGTAAAAATCCCGAAAAAAAAGATTGACAAAGCAGAACATCTGTGTTTTAATAAGCTAAACCGATGAAACGGAAGTAAAACTGCACGACGCGCTTACAGAGAGTGGGCGGCGCTGAGAGCCCCGCAGCAAACGCGGCAGACAAATGGTCCGTTGAGGGCGCATTGAAAAGATGCGACGGGGCTTTCCCGTTACAGAGAGAGGGATATGTTTGTATCCTGTTTGAGCGGGCGGCGTTCAGCCGTCAAGCAAGGTGGTACCGCAGGTATATTTTTCGCCTGTCCTTGTATATGCAAGGGCAGGCGTTTTGCTTTTATCTTATTTTTCGTTTCAGCCTAATAAAGGAGGGCTTTTCGTGCTGCACACAAGAGCGAGCGGTGTTTTGATGCCGCTTTCTTCCCTGCCGTCGCGCTTCGGCTGCGGGACATTCGGCGAGCAGGCGCGGCAGTTCGTGCGCCTTATTAAGGAAATGGGATTTTCCTATTGGCAGGTGCTGCCCTTGAACCCGCCGGATATGCACGGCTCGCCCTACGCTTCATACGCGGCGTTTGCCGTCTCGGCGCTGTATATCGACCCGGACGCGCTCATAAAAGCGGGGCTTGTCTCACAGGCGGATGCAGACCGTGCCGCCTATAGCGGTTCGCCGTTTACGGCAAATTACGATTTTGCAGCAGAAGCGCACCGCACGCTGCTGCAAACGGCATACCAAAACGCGCCCGAAGCGCTGCGCGAAGAGGTGCGCGCGTTTTGCGCGAAACACCGATGGTGCGCGGACTATGCACGCTTTTCGGCACTGCGCGAGCGCTTTGCGGGGAAGCCGTGGTACGAATGGGATGCGGACTTTGCCTGCTATGAGAATGCGTTGCAGAACATGGATGACGCATTGCAAAAGGCGGCTGACTTTTTCGCCTTTGAGCAATATATCGCCTGCACACAGTGGTATGCGCTCAAGCAGTTTGCCAACGAAAACGGCGTGAAAATCCTCGGCGACATGCCGATCTACGTTTCCGCAGACAGCGTGGATGTTTGGAGCAACCGGCAGCTTTTTGAGTTGGATAAGCGCACCTATCTGCGCAAGCGCGTTTCGGGCGTGCCGCCCGATTACTTTTCCGCAGACGGTCAGCTATGGGGCAACCCGCTGTATGACTGGGCGGCGATGGAAAAGGACAATTACCGATGGTGGTGCGACCGCATTGCCGCCGCAAGGACGCTCTATGACACGGTGCGCATCGACCATTTCCGCGCCTTTGCTTCGTATTGGGCGGTGCCCGCCGACGCCGAGACCGCGCGCGAGGGCGTTTGGGAAAAAGGCCCCGGTAAAAAACTTTTTGACGCGGTGGAAGCCGCGTTCGGTGAAGTCCCCATTGTTGCGGAAGACCTCGGCACCTACGGTGAAGATGTGGTACAGCTTTTGGAGGACACGGGCTTTCCGGGGATGCGCGTCATCCAATTCGGCTTTTCGCCCGATGCGGACTCCACGCACCTGCCGCACAATTATCCGCAAAACTGCGTCGCCTATGTCGGCACGCACGACAACACCACCCTGCTCGCGTGGCTTTGGGAGGCTGCGGAACGCGACCGCCGCTTCGCACTCGACTACTGCGGCTTTGACGGCGGCAATTGGGGCGAGGGCGGCTTTCACAGCCCCGCCTGCCGCAAGATCATCGAAACGGTCTGGCGCTCGAGCGCCAAGCTTGCGGTCATCGCCTTTCAGGACCTGTGCGGCTTCGGCTCGGACGCACGCATGAATGTGCCCGGCCGCGCCGACGGCAACTGGCTGTTCCGTACAACGAAGGAAACGATCGAGCAGATCGACAAAGCGTATTATCAAAAAATCAATCGAATTTTCAAACGAGGATAAGGAGAGAACAAAAATGGCTAAAATCCCCCACAGATTATATTTGACCGAAGACCAGATGCCCAAGCAGTGGTACAACCTGCGCGCGGATATGAAGGAGCTGCCCGACCCGATGCTCAATCCCGCGACGCTGCAGCCCGCAAAAGAAGAGGATCTGTACCCCGTATTCTGCAAGGCGCTGGCGCATCAGGAAATGGACGACCAAACGCGCTACGTGGACATTCCCGACGAAGTGCAGGAAATGTATAAGGTCTACCGCCCCTCGCCGCTGATTCGCGCCTACAATCTGGAAAAAGCGCTGGGCACGCCCGCAAAAATTTATTATAAATTTGAGGGCAACAACACCTCCGGCAGCCACAAGCTCAACTCCGCCATCGCACAGGCGTACTACGCGAAAGAGGAGGGCTTGACCTCCCTGACGACGGAAACGGGCGCGGGGCAGTGGGGCACGGCGCTTGCCGAGGCCTGCGCGTACTTCCACCTGCCGCTGACCGTATACATGGTCAAGGTCTCGTATGAGCAAAAGCCATTCCGCAAAGCGATCATCCACACCTTCGGCGCAGACGTGATCCCCAGCCCCTCCAACACCACCGAAGCAGGCCGCAAGATCCTTGCCGCCGACCCGAACAATTCCGGGTCGCTCGGCACAGCGATCTCGGAAGCGGTCGAGAAAGCGGTCACGACCGACGGCTGCCGTTATGTGCTGGGCTCCGTGCTCAACCAGGTGCTGCTGCACCAGTCCATCATCGGCCTTGAAAGCAAAATCGCCATGGAAATGCTCGACGAATATCCCGACATTGTCATCGGCTGCGCAGGCGGCGGCTCAAACCTCGGGGGGCTGATCGCACCGTTCATGCAGGATAAGCTCACGGGCAAGGCCGACCCGCGCTTCATCGCCGTGGAGCCCGCCTCCTGCCCGTCGCTCACGCGCGGCAAATACGCCTACGACTTCTGCGACACGGGCAAGATCACGCCCATGGCAAAGATGTATACGCTCGGCTGCGAATTCAAGCCCTCGCCCAACCACGCGGGCGGGCTTCGCTACCACGGGATGTCGCCGATCCTCTCGAAGCTCTATCACGACGGCTACATGGAGGCGGTCGCCGTAGAACAGACCAAGGTCTTCGAAGCCGCGACCATGTTTGCAAAGATCGAAACCATCCTCCCCGCCCCCGAAAGCGCGCACGCCATCCGCGCTGCGGTAGACGAGGCGCTCAAATGCAAAGAAACGGGCGAGGCCAAGACCATACTCTTCGGGCTGACGGGCACGGGCTATTTCGATATGACCGCCTACACCGCCTATAACGAAGGGAAAATGGCGGATTACATCCCCACCGATGCGGATCTGCAGGTCGGCTTTGATAAGCTGCCGAAGCTCCCCGGCATCCAGGAATAATTCTTCTTCTGATACTTATGAAGGACGACTCTGTATTCAAACCGATACAGAGCCGTCCTTTTTATACGCTGCCTGTAAAAACGCAGGCAGCTTCGTTTTTGTATTCATTTTTTCAAAAAAGGTGTTGACAACCGAACTTTTCTCGGGTATACTCCACTTGTAAGGTAGTTAGTTACTCAACTAACAAAACAGCAAGCTAAGGCGGTGATCCTATTGCAAGTGCATCCGAGCATAGATAAGCCCATATTCCTTCAAATCGCGGAGCAGCTGGAAGATTCGATCTTCACAGGCGTTTTCCCCGAGGAGACGAAGATCCCCTCCACCAATGAGATCGCCGCTGTGCTGAACATCAATCCCCACACGGTGCTCAAGGGCATGAATCTGTTGGTCGACGAGGATATCATCTACAAAAAAAGAGGACTTGGGATGTTCGTAAAAACAGGCGCTGTTGAAAAAATACGGCAAAAAAGGCAAGGACAGTTTTATGAGCAGTATATCGCGGCGCTGATCCGTGAAGCGGAAAAGCTGCAAATGTCAAAGGAAGATATCATGGCACTGATTGAAAGAGGGTATGACGATGAACGCCATTGAAATTCAGAATGTTACAAAGCGATATAAGGACGTAACGGCGCTGGAGGATGTTTCCCTTTCTTTCGCATTCGGGAAAATCTATGGGCTTTTAGGCAGAAACGGCGCCGGGAAATCCACCCTTATCAACATTATTGCGAACCGTATTTTTGCGGACTGCGGTGAGGTCCGGATCGATGGGATCCCGGCAAAGGAGAACATGGGCGTTCATGAAAAGCTCTTTTGCATGAGCGAAGCGGATCTGTATGATCGGGATCTGAAAGTGAAAGAGCTTTTCAAATGGACGGATCGCTTTTATGATGCCTTTGATTCCGATAAAGCCTTGGCGCTTTCCGAGAAATTTAATTTGGATATCCATAAGCGGTTCAAGGCATTATCCAAAGGCTATCAGTCCATTTTCAAGCTGATCGTTGCACTGTCGCTTCGTGTTCCCTATGTCATTTTCGACGAGCCCGTTTTAGGGCTTGACGCAAACCACCGGGAACTGTTTTACGAATTGCTTCTGGAAGAGTTTGAAACCGGCGAACGAACATTTATCCTTGCAACGCACCTGATCGAAGAGGTCGCGAACCTGATCGAGGAAGTTGTTTTAATTGACAAAGGGAAGGTGCTCCTGCAGGAAAGCGTTGAAGCCTTATCGGAAACCGGATACAGCATTTCAGGCACGGCGCAGGAAGTAGACAGCTATTGCGAAGGCAAAAACGTGATCGGGCAGGATACGCTGGGCGGTATGAAGATCGCTTATGTTTTAGGGGAAAAAGCAGCGCTGCCGCAGGGCAGCAATTTGCAGATCGCGGCGATCAATCTGCAAAAGCTGTTTGTCAAGCTGACGGAGAAAGGCGGCAACGGAAATGAATAAATTAAAAGCGGCGGTTCTATACGAATACGCAACAAAAATCAAGGCTATGGGCGTCTTTTATTTGATCCAGTATGCGATCACGGCGTTGATTTTCGCGATCGTCCTCCTTTTCACGGACGGGAGCCAGACCGGTTCCAATGCTTTGGAAATCAGCTCGGTCGTTTTTGTAAGCGTGATCGGGGTATTGGGCTACAAGGAAGACTTTAAGGCACTGCTGCAAAACGGATACACCCGCAAATCCATCTTTCTTTCGACCGTTTGCATGTTTGCGCTGCTTTGCGGGACCATGGCTCTGATCGACACTGTAATCGGCAACACCATCCACCATTTTGCAAAGCAATATTTCACCCTGTTCGGCAGCCTGTACGGATACAGCAGCCTTTTCGCGAATTGGTTATGGCTCACGGTTTTATATCTATTGTTTTGCAGTCTGTCCTACTTAGCGATTTTAGTGATCCACAGGATCGGGAAAACGGCGTCGCTTTTGCTTGCCGTTGGGCTCGGCGGCAGCGTACTGCTGGTGATCGCGCTGTTTCGATTCGTACTCTCTGACAAAGCCGTGCGCGCGGTCGCGGATTTTTGGATACGGGCGATGGGCTTTACGGGCGACGGAACGACAAATATTTTCTTCCCCGTGATCACGTTTCTTGTGATCGGCCTCGTTTTCGGGCTCGGCGCTTTTGCACTGATCCGCCGTGCGGAGCTGAAAGGATAAGATGAGGAACTGACAAGGAGGACGGGTCTGTGTCTTTGGTGACACAGACCCGTCCCTTTTACGCTCTTATATGGATTTGCGTACAGCCGCAAGGGCTGTCCCTGCGGATTTAAGGTATCTTTCAGCGCGCGGAAAACTTAAAGTGCTCCGTTGCGGGGCGGGCACTTAAAATCTGCCCTACAAGTTATACAGGTTTTCGGCTTTGCACACGTTTCCCACGCCGCGTCTGACTTCCGCCAACTAACTTCTGTCCTCTGATTTGATCGCGTCCCAATACGCTTTGGCGGCTTGCTCGTTACGGTTGTCGCCGTAGAAATAATACTGCTTTCCCAAAAGCGCGTCGGGCATATACTGCTGCTCGACCCAGCGGTGCGGGAAGTCGTGCGGGTATTTGTAAAACTGGCCCGGGCGCGCGGCGTCCGCGCCGTCGTAATGCTTATTCTGCAGGCACCGCGGGATGCGCCCGTAGTTCCCCTTTTGCACATCCTCCATCGCGGCGGTGATCGCCATATCGCCCGTGTTGGACTTCGGCGAGGTCGCCACCAAAATGACGGCATCCGCAAGCGGGATCTTTGCTTCGGGCAGCCCCACGGAAAGCGCGATGTCACACGCCGCTTTGACAATGGGGATAATCTGTGGGTAGGCAAGCCCCACATCCTCGCACGCGCAGACCATCAGCCGCCGCACGGCGGAGGGCAGGTCGCCGCCCTCCAAAAGCCTTGCGAGATAATGCAGCGCCGCGTCCGGGTCGGAGCCGCGCATGGATTTCTGGAAAGCGGAGATCACGTCGTAGTGCTCATCGCCGTCCTTGTCATAGCGGAAGGTGTTGCCGCCCGTGAGCTTCACCGCCGCTTCGAGCGTAACGGTCTTGCCGCCGTCCGCGTCGCGCGGGGCGGCAAGGACGGAGAGCTCCGTAAAATTGAGCGCGCGGCGTACATCTCCGCCGCAGGCCTGCGCAATGTGCGCCACCACCTCTTCCGGCGCAGTAATGCGCACACCCTGTTCCGCTTCGAGAAAGGCAAAGCCGCGGCGCACGGCAGGCTCGATCTCCTTTGCCGTAAGTGCCTTAAACTCAAAAACCGTCGAGCGGCTGAGCACGGCGTTATAGACATAAAAATACGGATTTTCCGTGGTGGAAGCGATCAGCGTAATCTTGCCGCTTTCCATGTATTCCAAAAGCGACTGCTGCTGTTTTTTATTGAAATACTGGATCTCGTCCAAATACAGCAGCACACCGTTCGGTGCGGCAAGCGTACCGATCTCCCCTACGATCTCCTTGATGTCCGCTGTGGAAGCATTCGTACCGTTGAGCTTTCTAAGCGTCAGGTTGGTGGTTTTGGCAAGAATGCGCGCAAGTGTCGTTTTGCCCGTGCCGGGCGGGCCGTAAAACACCATGTTCGGAAGCACACCGGACTGCGCAATATTGCGAAGCGGCGCCCCCTCGCCTAAGAGGTGGCGCTGCCCGACCATATCGTCGATCGTTTCGGGGCGGAGCCTGTCCGCCAGCGGTGCTGTCATAGTCAATCCTCAAAAAGCAATTTTTGCACATCGGCGGGCGTTTCGGCAATATGATCCGCGCCGTATTCCTCGAATTCCGCACGGCTGCCGAAGCCGTACAGCACGGCGATACAGGGGATCTCCGCCGCCTTTGCCCCGCAGATGTCGTAAAGCCGGTCGCCGACCATGACCGTGTCGGCGCCTGCAACACCGAGCATCCGCATAGCGGTGCGCATGATCTCCGCCTTATCGGCGCTTTTTTCATCGAAACTCGTGCCGCCGATATAGTCTACATACTGTATGAGCCCCTGCTCGCGTAAGATCTGCTCAATATAGGGTATGGGCTTGGAAGACGCGGTCGCCGTTTTTACACCGCTTTCGCGAAGCGTGCGCAAAAGTTCAGGGATCCCGTCGTAAATGCGCGCTTCACGCCAGCCTCTCGCCCGGTAGCGTTCGCGGTATTTTTCAATCATAAAGCCGATCTTATCATCCGGGTAGCCGAACAGCGTCTGGAAGCTGTCATAGATCGGCGGGCCGATAAATTTGCGCAGCGTCGAAAGCGGGGGCGAAGGCTTGCCGTCCGCCTCGAACGCATATTGCAGGCTTTTGAAGATGCCCTCCGAGGTATCCGCCAGCGTTCCGTCAAAATCAAATAATACTGCCTTGTAACGGGGTTTCATGGTTTCCATTTTGCGGCGTGTGCCGTTCCTTTCTTTTTACTGCCTTCTTACTGCCGTCAGCGGATCGCCGAAAGATCCAGCACCACGTTTTCATAGCCGTCCACGTTGATGACATAGAACATGACGGTCGTGTCATCGATAAAGCGCATGTTGCCGTGCTGGGCATAATTCGTTTCGGTATACGTCACAGACCTGCCCGTTTCGGTGTTATAGACATAAATACGGTAGTCAAGCGCATTCGCAACCGTGCCTGCCATAACGACATACTTCCCGTCGGGGCTGACAGCAAACGCGAGCGGATTGATCTTGTAATCCTGCGGTGTGATGACCGTCGTATCATAGGTCGTGTAGATGCGGCCGTCCTCCTTGGCAAGCAGGTAATCCCCGCTGCGGATATACGAAGAGTCATACGTCGCATAAAAGCTGGAGATCACACTCTCCTCGCCGTTTTCGTAGCGCACGGTCCGGAAGCCGCCGTCCGTTTCGCGGATAAAGGCGAACGCGCCGTTTTCCAGCGGCTTGACATAGCATTCCGCCACGGAAAGCGCCGCCGAATCCTCACGGTTGTCGGTTTTCACGTAAATATCGATCGGCGTTTCACCGTCCGCACTCTGCTCATGGTTACGGCTCGAGAAAAACGGGATGGAGGAGCCCGTCGCGGTGAGCGCCTCGTCCGTGATCATACAGAAATCCTCCCGCATGGCACCTGAGATCCCGACGGTGCGGTTGTTTTCGCTCAAGAACCGCGTCATGCTCCCATCCGAACGGTTGACAATATACGATTCCTCCCAGACGGGTTCTTCCGAATACGCCTGTGTGCGGTCGGAGTGCGCAAGCAGCAGGCAGCGTCCGTCCGCGGCATAAGCAGTGGGAAGATCCGTGACCTTAAACATCATAAAACTGTAAATATATACATCCTCGTCCGTCGAACCGTCTGTTGAGAACACGCCGTAGCCGCAAATGTGCCCGTCACGCTCGATATAGTGGATGCTTGCGGGGATTTGCTGACCGCTCAACGGCACGGAAAGCTCCATGGTACCGGTCTCGGCAAGCTCTACAAAATCTGTTCCGTTGAATTCATAAAACAGCACGTTGCCCGCCGCGTCCGCCGTATAAAAGACATTGTCGAAATCGGTGGACATGTAGGGAATGGACGTAATGGTGCGTGCAAGCTCTACCGTTTCGAGCTGCTCCGGATTGCCCAGCGCTGATGCATCGTCCTCCTGCGGCGGGTTGCGGTACAGCCAAACGGCAGCGAGCACGGCAGCGACCGCCAAAACGGCAACTATGATCGTGATCACATTCTTTTTTGCCGAGGTCTTGTTTTTGCCGCTCGGCGCGGCCTCCTGTGTGAAAAGCACCTGCGTTCCGCCTTCCTGTCCTAAAAATCATCGCCCCTGCGGCAGAGTTCACTGCGCGGTGCGGGCGTTTTATGCGCGTATGGCCACGCGATCATTTTAGCATGTTCCCCATGAAAAAGCAAGCAGCGCGGGATGTTTCTATTTTGCCGCGCGCACGCATATATATTGGATAAAACGACGGAAAACAGAAAATAGGTGAACAGCATGGAAAAATTTCTGCCGGAGGGCGTTTTATTTGAGACAGAGGAAAACCAAAAGCGGATCGCGAGTTTTCCGCGGCTGCGGGAGGCGTTTTACGAGGACGCCGTCTTGGAAGCGCGCGCTGTGCTGTGCGACCGCGCGCACAATCTGCATGTCGATCTCGGCGAAATCAAAGGCTTTATGCCGCACGCGGAATGCGCGCTGGGGATCGCAGAGGGCACGGTGCGCGACATCGCGGTGATCTCCCGCGTCAACAAACCTGTCTGCTTTCGCATTACCTCTTTTTACGACGATGAAAACGGCGCGCGCACCGCTGTGCTCAGCCGCCGCGCCGTACAGGAGGCATGCCGGCGTGAATACGTCGCCTGTCTTTCTGTAGGGGATGTGATCGATGCCGTCGTCACACGCAACGAGGCGTTCGGCACATTCTGCGACATCGGTGCGGGGCTGACGGCTCTGCTGCCCATCGACGGCATTTCCGTTTCGCGCATCCCGCACCCGCGCGTGCGCTTCGCCGTAGGACAGCGCATTCGCGCCGTGGTGCGCGGACGCGACGAAATGGGACGCATCACCCTTTCGCACAAGGAGCTTTTAGGAACGTGGCAGGAAAACGCCGATCGCTTTTCGGTGGGCGAGACCGTGCCCGGCATAGTACGCTCGGTGGAAAGCTACGGTATTTTTGTGGAACTTACGCCCAACCTTGCTGGGCTTGCAGAACTAACGCCGGGCGTGCAGGCAGGCGAGGGCGCGAGCGTATACATCAAAAGCATTTCTCCCGATCGCATGAAGATCAAGCTGATTTTAGTTGACCACTTTCCCGCACCGGAAACGCCGCAGCACATTTCCTACCCCGACACACAGCACCTCGACCGCTGGGTCTATTCCCCGCCGGGATGCCTAAAAACGGTAGAAAGCGTTTTTGCGCAGGCAGGAGCGTGATTTTTGCGAATTTTGCGGTCTTGGTTTGCATTTTTTTGTGAAATATAGTAGAATGTATTTGTAGATTTCCCAAATGGTTTACGAGGGAGGATTTTGAAATGAAAAAGGGTGTTTTTCGGAAATCGTTGAGCCTTTTGCTCTCGGTGGTGCTTGCCCTGCTTCTGTTCGTTCCGGCGCTTGCCGCTTCGGACAAACAGGGAGAAACACCGGTTTTGATCGTCACGGGGTTTGCGGAGTATCCGTTGGGAAACCCGCAGACGGGGGAATCCGCATTCCCGCCTGAAACGCAGGACATCATCAACACCGTCGCAGGCGCAGCCCCCGCGCTGCTCCAGCTGCTGGCAAGCGGGCGGACACAGGCGGATTACGACGCGCTTTGCGATGCGGTGCTGCCTGTGGTGAACGAGCTGTTCGACCCCATTGCCTGCAACCCTGACGGCACCGTTCGCCACAGCGACGTGGGGCTTTTATATCAGTATCCCGAATCGGCGGCCGATTATCCGGACGGCACCATCACCAACGGGCTGGCGCTTGCCGCCATGCAGGCGGTCGGTGCGGAAAACACCTTTGTCTACGGGCTGGACTGGCGGCGCGATCCTATGGACGTGGCGGATGAGCTCAACGAGTGGGTGCAGCACATCAAAGAAAAAACCGGGTCCGACAAGGTCTCTATCGCAGGGATCAGCATGGGGACCGGGATGGTCTCGGCATACCTTTGGAAATACGGTACGGAAGATATTTCCAATATCACCATGATCTCCGGCGCGTTTACAGGGCTGGAATATGTCGGCAGGCTGTTCCGCGGGGAGCTGGAGATCGATGCGGACGGGCTGTATCGTCTCTTGGAGCAGGTCATCGGCTCGGATGTGCTTACACGCATTTTCGGTTCGACGGGGATCGTGCGGGATCTGATCGCTCTGGTAGACGATCTGTACGCCGCCTGCGGCGACCGCATTTTCACGGAATGCCTGATCCCCGCCTTCGGTTATAATCCGGGGATATGGTCCTTTGTACCCGCGGCGGATTATGAAGCCTGCAAGGCCTTTATGTTCGCCCGCATGGATTCCACCGACGAAGAAAAAGCGGTGCTGGAGGCAAAGATCGATGCGTATCATACCGTACAGGCGAATGTCGGCGATACGCTGAAAGCCGCCAAGGCTGCAGGTGTGAATGTTGCGATCGTCTCAAACTACAACTATCAAATGCCGCCCGTCTCCACCGCATCTGAAATGACCGGCGACCAGGTGATCGAAACGATGCACACGAGCGGCTTTGCCACTTGTGCAAATATCGGCGAAACGCTTCTGGAAAGCGTTTCGGGGCCGTACGTTTCCCCTGACCGCGTCATTGACGCCTCCACCTGCCTGCTGCCGGACGAGACCTGGTTCATCAAAGATATGAAGCATGTGGAATTTTCCGATGTGCAGAACCAATGCGATTTCTATCTTTGGCTGATGACGACCGACACGCAGGTCAACATTCACTCTGACCCCGCCTACCCGCAGTTCATGCGGTACAATTCCGAAACCGGCGTCCTTGTTCCCCAAGCCATGCTGCAAGGTGATGTGAACTTTGACGGCGTGGTCAACCTTGTGGATGCGCGGCTGGTACTGCGGCATGTCCGTTCGTTTGCCGCGCTTTCCGCCATAGCTCTGGAGGCGGCGGATATGGACGGGAACAACATCGTGCAGCATGCGGACGCACAAACGATCCTGAACAATTATGCAGGTGCGAAGCCGCAGACACAAACCACCCTGTCCGCCATCGACGACCTTCTGAACGCAAACGGCGCAGACACGAGCACAGACAGCGGCGCCGGCTCGCAGGTGCAGGAAGCTCTGGAAAACGCCGCGAACGGTCTGCGGGATACGATCGGCAGCCTGGATCTCGGCAGCCTGCTGCAATTCGGCAGCAGCGCTGCTGCACAAACCCGGCAAACGCAAGCATCCGAGACGCAAACCACGCAGGCGCAAAACGAAGCTGATGCGACCGAGCCCGCCGCGTAGCGAAAGCGCGCACAGCAATACAGCTTCATTCCCCGCCCCGATTTTTGGGGCGGTTTTTTTCGACCTTTTTACGCCGCATTCGCTTTCCCGTAATAAAATTGTAACCATTCTGCGGCTTGTTTTGTTAGAATATCCTGCTACAATACAGAAAACGGGAGAGAAAGGCTTTCACTTTGCCGACAAATTTGGTATGATACAAAGGTAATTTGAAAGCAAAGAGGGAAACAGCATGTACACGGTTTTGGTTTGTGACGACGATAAGGCGATTTTGGATTCTCTGGAGATCTATCTGCACCTGGAAGGGTACGAGGTCATCAAGGCGACCAACGGTAAGGAGGCGCTTGCAGCAGCCGCGAGCCACGAGCTGCACTGCATCATTCTCGATATCATGATGCCGGGGCTGGACGGCTTAAATGCCACGCTCAAACTGCGCGAGCGCCACAATGTGCCGATCATCCTGCTCTCTGCAAAAAGCGAGGACACCGACAAGATCACCGGGCTTTCGTTCGGCGCAGACGACTATGTCACCAAGCCGTTCAATCCGCTGGAGCTCATGGCGCGCGTCAAATCGCAGATCCGCCGCTATGCGACGTTTGGGAGCCTTGAAACGCGCGAGAACGTGCTGACCACGGGCGGTCTTACGCTTGACCCCGACTCCAAGGAGGTCACGCTCGACGGCGAACCCGTACGCCTGACCGCTACGGAATACGGGATTCTGGAGTTTTTGATGAAAAATATGGGCAGGGTGCTTTCCACGAACCAGATCTATGAAGCGGTCTGGAACGAGCCCGCCTTTTCCACCGAGAAAACCGTGACCGTACACATCCGCCGCATCCGCGAAAAAATCGAGATCAATCCCAAGGACCCAAAGTATCTGAAGGTGGTGTGGGGCATTGGCTACAAAATTGAAAAATATTAAATACGCCTATGGCTTGAAAACCGTAGCGTTCCTGCTGGCAGCGGCATGCGTGTTTTCGGGCGCATGGAGCGCGGGCAGCATCATGAACATCCTCAACGATTTCGGCTGGGAAAACACCATGGTGCGCGAAAAGCCTGTGTTCACGGACACCGCACTGTTCCAAAACGAGGTGGACAGCGCATCGCAAAACCTATGCAGCGCTTATATTTATAACGACTGGGAGACCGATGCGCTGCCGAATTATGCCACCCTTGCAGAAGAGCAGGCTGCCGCCGAACAGGTGCGCCGGCAGCTGCGCGAGAGCGTATACAACGAGCTTTCGGGTGAATATTCCTATCTTTATAACGAATACGGCGAGCCTGTGACCGCTGTATCCGGCAGCGAGACGCAAACCTACACGCCCACCGAGGAGGAGCTCGAGGAAGCGTACAGCACCGCGTCCTCCTTCTATTCACTGCGCGACTTTGATGTAGATGTCTATATCAATGCGTCGATGACCGCCGAGGAGCTGGCGGCGGATGTGGCGGAACTTTACACCGCACAGCTCAATTACGCACAGCGCTCGTTCCGCGCGGGCGTACTGCGCGCAGAGGAAGCGATTTCTTCGCTTCGCAATTTCCGCTATCTGCTTGTCAACACGCAGACCGGCGAAGTGCTGACGAACATGGCGGGTGTTTCTACCGCCGCCGACTTTTTCAATGCGTTTTCCGACGATGATTGGTACTTTGGCTACACGGTTGAAAGCGGGCTGATCCGCTATTCCGAATCGGCGGCACAAATGGCACTGGACAGCACCCAAAGCAGCGGTATGAACAGCTTTTTGATGCCCTTCCTGGATTCCAATTTTTCAGAGGAAGGCTTTGACGTCTATTTCGGCGTATCGCAGCAGCTTTCAGAGGGCGACAGCTTTTGGACGGCTGCGCAGACCTTTGAAACGAGCTCCGCACAGATCGACCGCCTGATGGCGGTGCTCGTTTGCACGCTGACTGTCGCACTGGCGCTTTCCGTCTACCTGCTTTTGACCGCCGGGCGCGTGCGCGGCAGCGATGAGATCCAATTTCTGCCGCAGGACCGTCTGCCCTGCGACATACACCTTTTCCTCTCCGGTGTGATTTGTCTCGGCTTGACGATCCTTGCCCTTTGGCTTATGGACGGCTTTATCGGCACCTCGGACACCTCTTACCAGATCCGCAGCGTCTCACTGCTGCAGCTCGGCGCCTCTTTCTGCGCGGCGCTGTTGTATGCCTTTTTAGCGGAATGGGTGCTGTCGGTCACAAAATATGCAAAATCCCGCCGACCGTATTTCGGCTCGATGCTGCTTGTACGCGGTGCACGGCGTTTTGCCGCCTGGGCACGCCGCACGCGGCACCGTATGACGCACATCTCCAAGAAAGCGATCGTGCTCGCGTGCGTGTATCTGCTCGTGAACTTCCTGCTGTTTGCGACCGGCAATTCCGTGATGCTGCTGCCGGCGATCGTATTCAATGTGATCGCGCTGGTCCTCATTTGGAAATACCTTTCTTCGCTTGACAAGATCATGGATGCTGCCGAGGCCGGCAAGCGCGGCGAAAAAACCGCGCCGCTCAACGCCGACCGCATGCCGGAACCGCTGGGGAGCTTAGCGCGCAATCTGACCGTTACGCAGGAGGAAATGCAGAAAGCCGTGCAGGAAGCGATCCGTGGCGAGCGCATGAAAGCGGAGCTGATCACCAACGTCTCGCACGATTTGAAAACGCCGCTGACCTCGATCATTTCCTATGTGGATCTGCTCAAGAAATGTGACATCGACGACCCGAACGCGCAAAGCTATATCACGGTGCTCGACGAAAAATCCACCCGCTTAAAGCGGCTCATTGAAGATCTGGTCGAAGCGTCAAAGGCGTCTTCCGGTGCGGTGACCCTGCACAAGATGCACGTCAACCTGTATGAATTGGCGGTGCAGGCGATCGGCGAGATGGAGGACAGTTTTGCCGAGCGCGATCTGCAGATCGTGCTGAACACCCCGGAAGAAGCTCCCGTTGTATTCGCCGACAGCCAAAAGACTTGGCGCGTCATTGACAATCTGCTGAGCAACGCACGCAAATACTCCCTGCCCGGCTCACGGGTCTATGTGGAAGTGTTCCCCGATGGTTCGAACGGCGTGTTCCGCATCAAGAACGTATCGGGCGAGCCGCTGAACATCGACCCCGACGAGCTGACCCAGCGCTTCGTGCGCGGCGACGCTTCGCGAACGCTCGAGGGCAGCGGGCTGGGGCTCTCCATTGCAAAAGACCTGTGTGCGCTGCAGGGCGGCAAGCTGAAGCTTGAGATCGACGGGGATCTGTTTAAGGCGACCGTTTCGCTTCCCGCTTCGGGCGCAGCCCGGCTTGCAGAAGCCGTGCAGGCGCAGCAGGCACAGATGCCGTCGACCCCCGCGCAGGAAAATCCATCTGCAGCGGATACGTCCCCCACGACCGCCGACGCGCCGTCGGCAGAAAGGCAGGTATGACCATGCTGATTTCCCTAAGTGTTTTTGTCATTCTCAGCGGCACAGCAGCTGCGCTGCTCATTGCCCGCCGTTTGCGCCGCAGCCCCTCGGAGGGTGTGGTTTGTGAAGTTTTAGAGGGCGTGCAGTTTTGCAGCTATTGTATGGTCGCGTTAGGCCTTGTGGCGCTGTATGGGCTTTTGTCGGGGCAGATCCGGTTTTGAAGTTAGATATATTCACAAATAAATTGACACAGCAAAACACAGGGCGCAGTCGTTTGACTGCGCCCTGTGGATCTGTATGCGCTTCTGTTTTGGTTTACGCCGCTTTTTCCTTTTTCACCTTCGGCGGCTTGTCGCCGAGTTCCACCAGCTTGTTCGCCCCCGCCCACAAAAGCATGGCGATAAACAGGAACAGCTCGATGAAATACCCCGTTGTCAAGCGGAACACCGTGACCGTGATCAGCCCGCCGAGCAGCGTCCCGACGACGGACTCCGGCAAAAACGAAGACAGCGTGATCGTCCCGTCCAAAAACGGCGCCGCTACATAGTGGAACGAGATATACATGGCGATCATCACTAAGATCCCCGCGCCCGCAATGCACATCGGCACGGTCTTTTTCTTGGACACGATCGCGAACACCAGCAGCACCACGGCGAGCACCACCGCGAGCACAAAGCATACGGCGAAGGCGATCGCTGCGGGCTTGATCGCATTCAGGGATTCGGGCAGCGACACCGAATCGCCGCCGAAATAGCTCTCGAGCATCGGCAGGAATTCCGTGCGCAGCTCGTGCAGACTCAAGGATTCCACCGTCTCGCCCGTGTCCTCGGAATTGCCCGCAAGCTGCGAAAGCAGCTGAAACGCGGAGGACTGTGTCAAAACATATATATAGTCGCAAAAATATGCCGCGATCGGCACGCACACGGCGAGTACCGCCATCACCAGACGGTACAGCACCGCTTTGCCGCCTTTTTGCTTGACCTTTGCCATATTCGTTTCTCCTTTATCGCACCTTTTTCACCGCGCAGCCCGTTCAGGCTTTTTGCGCGCCCTTTGCCTTTTCCCACGAGGAGTTGAGCGCCACCGTCCGATTGAACACGGGTCTCCCCGGCGTGGAAGTTTTGTCCGCGCAGAAATAGCCCTGCCGCAGGAATTGGAACACGTCGCCGGGGCCGGCGTCGCGCAGCGCGCCCTCTAAGAGACAGTCCGTCAGGCACGTCAGGGAATCGGGGTTGAGATTCTGCTCAAAGCTGCCGTTCGTCTCGTCCGACGGGTTTTCCACCGAAAACAGGCGGTCATACAACCGCACCTCGGCTTTGAAGCAGTCCGCGGCGCTGACCCAATGCACCGTGCCCTTCACCTTGCGCCCGTCGGGGGAGTTCCCGCCGCGGCTCTCCGGGTCATAGGTGCAGTGCACAGCGGTCACCTCGCCGCTTTCGTCGGTATCGAAGCCTATGCATTTCACGAAATACGCGCTTTTCAAGCGCACCTCGTTGCCGGGGAACAGGCGAAAATATTTTTTCGGCGGTTCAACCATAAAGTCATCCCGCTCTATATACAGCTCACGCGAGAACACGATTTGGCGCGTGCCCATTTCGGGGTGCGCGGGGTGGACTTCGACGTCGAGCAGCTCCGTTTTGCCTTCGGGGTAATTGTCTATAATCAGCTTTAAGGGACGCAGCACCGCCATGGCGCGCGGCGCGGTCTCGTTCAGCTCGTCGCGCACGCAGGACTCCAAAAGCCCCATATCTACCACGGAATACGCCTTGGACACGCCGATCTTTTCACAGAAATTGCGGATTGCCGCCGGCGGGTAGCCCCTGCGGCGCATGCCAGAAAGCGTCGCCATGCGCGGGTCATCCCAGCCGTCCACGATGCCGTCGCGCACGAGCGCTAAGCATTTGCGCTTGCTTGTCAAGCAGTAGTTGAGATTCAAGCGCGCAAATTCGATCTGGCGCGGCGGGCTCGGGATCTCAAGCTCGCGCAAAAACCAATCGTACAACGGGCGATGGTTTTCAAATTCCAGCGAGCACAGCGAGTGGGTCACGCCCTCCTTCGCGTCGGAAAGCGGATGCGCAAAGTCATACATCGGGTACACGCACCACTTGTCGCCCGTGCGGTGGTGCGGCACGTGCGCGATGCGGTAGATCACGGGGTCGCGCATGTTGAGGTTCGGCGACGCCATGTCGATCTTGGCGCGCAGCACCTTAGCGCCGTTTTCGAACTCGCCTGCCGTCATACGGCGGAACAGATCGAGGTTTTCCTCCACACTGCGGTCGCGGTACGGGCTGTTCTTGCCGGGCTCAGTGAGCGTGCCGCGGTACGCGCGGATCTCGTCGGCGGAAAGGTCGTCCACATACGCCTTGCCCATTTCGATGAGCTTGACCGCGCATTCGTAGATAAAGTCAAAATAATCCGACGCGTGCAAACACTTGTCCCACTCGAAGCCCAGCCAGCGGATATCCTCTTTTATGGATTCAACGTACTCAATATCCTCCTTTTGGGGATTCGTGTCGTCCAGGCGCAGGTTGCATGTGCCGCCGTATTTCTGCGCCGTGCCGAAGTTGATGCAGATCGCCTTCGCGTGGCCGATATGCAGGTATCCGTTCGGCTCAGGCGGGAAGCGTGTCTGCACATGGGTGTAAACGCCGTCTTTTAAGTCCTCGTCAATATAATCATGGATAAAGTTTGAGGGCATGGTGGTCTCTTTCTCGTCCGCCATTCGTCAAAACCTCCTTCGCGCCGCAAAGCGCGCTGTATGTCAAAGTCAAATGCTTTTGTAATGCGCCGCCGCCGCAGACAGCCGCGCGCGCACGGTCTCGCGCCCTAAAAGCCGCAGAATCGTGCAAAGATCCGGAGTGTTGGTGCGGCCCGTGACCGCCACGCGGATCACCGTAGACACGTCGCTGACATTGCCTTTGTAGCTTTCCGGGTCCGCTTTCCAGTCGCGCATTTCCGGGGCGAAGCCCAGCGGCGCGCAGATGGATTTGACCTTCGCAAACCACTCGTCTTTGTCATCCTCGGGCGACCAGACGGTCAAATACTGCTCCAAGATCGCCGCCGCGTCACGCGGGTCGATGTGTTCGGGCAGGGTATAATCCGCTTCGTACAGATCGTCATACATATAGGAAAAATACGGCTGTACTTCCGAAAACGCCGCCAAGTCTTTGCGCGGCTTTTTGCCGCCGCGGTCGAGCGCAAGCATGCCGAGCGCCTTTTCGCGGTCTGCATCAAGCCGCTGTGCAAACGCATCGTCATAAGTCTTTGCCCACGCGAGCGTGCGTTCATATACCTCTTCGGCGGTCATGCGGGAGATACACAGCTTGCTGACGTCGCGCAGCTTCACCATATCGAACAGCGCGCCCGACACGGACAGTTTTTTCAGGTTAAAGGGGAAGGCAGTCAGTTCTGCGGTCGGATTCGCGCGCCGCCAGTCCTCGAAATTGGAGTTGAGCAGCGTCAGCAGGTATTCCTTGACGCTCTCTGCCGGGTACCCTTCCTCGGCAAAATGGCTGACCGCCGCTTCGGGGTCCTTGCGCTTGGAAATTTTGCGCTTGCCGCCGGTTTCCTCGTCGATCTTCATGATCTGCGGGGTGTGGGCGTATTTCGGCACGCGGAAGCCGCATGCCCGAAACAGCGCGATATGCTTCGGCAAAGAGGGCAGCCACTCTTCACCGCGAATGACGTGCGTGGTGCGCATAAAGTGGTCATCGCAGACGTGCGCGAAATGGTAGGTCGGCACGCCGTCGCTTTTTAACAGCACCTCGTCGATGATGTTTTCGGGCATTTCGAGGCGGCCTCTCGCCATATCTTCAATCACGATACGGCGCGCTTCGTCGCCGTCGGAACGCAGCCGCAGCACATAGGGCTTGCCGGCTTTCAGGTTCGCCTCGATCTCTTCGTCCGAAAGGTCGCGGCACTTGGCATATTTGCCGAAGTAGCCGCGCAAAAGCGCGCCCTCGCGCTCCTGCCGGTCGCGCAATTCCGTAAGCTCTTCCGCTGTACAAAAACAGGGGTACGCAAGCCCGCGGCGCACCAGATCCTTTGCCATGATCTGATAGATCTCCACCCGCGCAGACTGCGTATACGGGCCGTATGTACCGTTCTCGCCGTCTTTGGTCACACCCTCGTCGAAGGTGATGCCGAACGCTTCGAGCCCATCTAAGATCGCCGCCACGCCGTCGCCGATCTCGCGTTTTTTGTCGGTGTCCTCAATGCGGAGATAGACAATGCCCCCCGACTGCCGCGCGGTCATATAATCCGCAAGCGCGCCGAACAGCCCGCCGATGTGCAGATACCCCGTGGGGCTCGGCGAAAAGCGGGTCACGCGTGCGCCCTCGGGAAGACTACGGGGCGGGTATTGCGCCTCAAGGTCGGCAGGCGTTTTTTGGATATGCGGGAACAGAAGCTCCGCGATTTTTGCACAGTCGGTCAAAAGAATTCCTCCCGGGCGACATTTGCCGTCGGTTCAAAATGTATGCGTCTATTATCGCAGAAATCGGCGCAAGTATCAACAGTTTTTTCACTTTCAAGGGATTTTTTTGCGAAAACACGCCGTTCTATCGCAAAAAGCAGCAGCCCGCATACGCAGACTGCTGCTTGGAAAAATCCGTCTTATTCCTCGATCTTCAACTTGCGGACGATGTCGCACAGGTGTTCTTTCGTGAAGATCACCGGCGTGGGATACAGCGGGTGCGCTTCTTTCATGGCGCGTTCGACGATCAGATCGATATCCTCATCGCGGATCTGTGCAAAGCCCGTGGGGATGTTCATACGCGCGTTCATGCCCTTGATGGCTTCAATGAATTTGCACGCTTTATCCGCTTCGCTCACACCGGGGACGCCCGCGATATCGGCAAGCTTTGCCAAGCGCGGATAGATCGCGCTGCCGTACTCCTCCAGCACGACGGGCAGTATCACGGCATTTGCAAGCCCGTGCGGAATACCGTACATACCGCCGAGGTTGTGCGCAATGGCGTGGACATAGCCGACGTAAGCGCGCGTGAACGCCATGCCGGCATAGAACGATGCAAGCAGCATGTTGTTGCGCGCTTCTATGTTCTTGCCGTCGTTGTAGGCGGTCTCCAGATTTTCAAAGATGAGCTTCGTCGCCTTTTCGGCATATTCGGAGGTGGATTTCACATTGCTCTTGCCAATATACGCCTCTACCGCGTGGGTGAGCGCATCCAACCCCGTTGTTGAAGTGATGTGCGGGGGAAGACCCACGGTAAGTTCGGGGTCGAGAACCGCAAATTTGGGACGGAGCGAGGGGTCGTTGATGGCATATTTTTCATGCGTCTGCGTGTTGGAGACGACCGCCGCAAGCGTCGTTTCCGAGCCTGTGCCCGCCGTCGTGGGCACGGCATAGAACGGCGGCAGCTTGTGCATGACCTTTAAGACGCCGCGCATCTGCGGAATGGATTTATTCGGGCGCGCCACACGCGCCGCAGCAGCTTTTGCGCAATCCATGGGGCTGCCGCCGCCGAAAGCGATGATCCCCTCGCAGTTGTTCTGCAAGAACAGCTCACGCGCTTCCTCGATATTCTCAATGGAAGGATTCGGCTGTACGCCGTCGTAAACAACATAGTGGATGTTCTTCGCCTTCAGCTCTTCAAACAGGCCGTCGAGCAGATGCAGGTTCATAAGTCCCTTATCCGTAACGATCAGGATATTCTGGATACCCTTATCCGCGATCACGCCCGGCAGCTGCCGAATGCAGCCGGGGCCGGTCAGCAGCTGCGGCTCCGACCAGTCAAGGAAGTACATAAACACCTTCATGATTTTTTGGAATGCGCGGTAATACGCAACTTTCAAAGCCCACATAGCTTCGCACCGTCCTTTATTGATTTTGGCAGAAACATTTGCCAATATGGTATTTATTTTACAGGATTTTCACAAAGATTGCAACCCTTTTCCAAATATTCCCGTGCACATTGCGCGTCGCGGCCGATAGCTGCGGAAAGCGCGTCGAGCGACGAAAACCTCTGTTCCGGGCGCAGATACTTTAAAAGCTCCACGCGTATGCGCTGCCCGTACAGGTCGCCCTCGTAATCAAGAATACACGTCTCGCTTCGCACACTTTCCGTCCCGATGGTCGGTCGCACGCCGAAATTTGTCACGGCGGGGTGATACACGCCGTCTATGCTTACACGCGCGGCATACACGCCGTATTTCGGGCGCACGAAGCCCTCCGGGAAAAATTGGTTGATCGTCGGGAAGTGCAGCTGTCTGCCGCGCCGGTCGCCGTGCGCGACTTCGAACGCGTAGGAAAAGGGCCTGCCGAGCATGGCGTTCGCCTGCTCCACTTCGCCGTTTTCGAGCGCGCGGCGGATGCGCGACGAGGACACGGGCGCGCCGGCAAAGCAGGCGGTCCGCGCTACGCGCAGTTCTACGCCTGCTGTTTCGCAGAAAGATCGTAAAAGTGCGGGGTCACCGGTCTTGCCTTTCCCAAACGTGTAATTTTCGCCGCAGCAGAGCGCGCCTGCCGAAAACCGTTTCAGCAGGATCTCTTCAAAAAAATCCCGCGCGGAAAGCGCATGGATAGCGCGGAAATCCACATACAAAGGCGTGATCCCGTTTTGCCGCAGCAGCGCTTCGCGATCCTCGGAAGTCAAAAGTGCAGGGGGCGCAGCGCCAAACAATATCTTAGCGGGGTGTTCGGGGAACAACAGCGCACAAGGCGCACCGCCGCCGCGTTTGGTCAGTTCGAGCACCTGCCTGTGACCGCGATGCAGTCCGTCAAAGGTGCCCAGCGCGACGCAGTTTTTTTGTTCAGCCATCGACAAACACCCTCTTTACAAGCAGGCTTTCGCCGTTTTCGGGCAGTTCGCCGAGCCCCAAAAAGCGGTTTTCCGGCGCATACACGCGGTAAAGCCCCGCTTGTTCCAACCCTTTGACGCGCGCGGCAAGCAGCTCGCCGCCGTTTTGGAAGCGCACGCCCTGCGCAGCCGTCACCGTCAGCGCGGGGTACGCGGACAGGCACGCATCCACGGGGCGCAGGACTTCGCCGAGACGGTTTTCATCACGCAGGCATTCGAGTTCTTCAAGGGTAACGCAGTCCTTTTCCGTAAACCCGTTCGCCGCCGTGCGGCGCAGCGCCGTCAGCACCGCCCCTGTCCCGAGTTTTTGTCCGATGTCGTGTGCGAGCGAGCGGATATAAGTCCCCGCCGAGCAGGTGACGCGCAGGGTAAATTCCGCAGCCGTCATATCTGAAAGCACGAGCTCGGAAATACGGATGTGCCGCGACTTGCGCTCGACCGTCTCCCCGCGGCGCGCCAATTCGTAAAGCCGCACGCCGTTTTGCGACACAGCGGAATACATCGGCGGAAGCTGCTCGCTCTCGCCGAGAAAGCTTTGCACCGTTTTTTGCACCTGTTCGGACGTGACGTTCACGGGGCATTCGCCCGTCACCTCGCCTGTGATGTCCAGCGTGTCGGTCGTGATCCCTAACCGCACGCGTGCGACATAGGTCTTTTCGTGCTCGGGCAGAAGCGCTATAAAACGCGAAGCGCCCGAAAGCGCCACGGGGAGCACCCCGGTCGCCATCGGGTCGAGCGTGCCGGTATGCCCGGCTTTTTTTGCACTGAGGATCGCCCTCGCGCGGTTCGTCGCGGTAAAAGAGGTGAGCCCCTGTGGTTTGTCTATGCAGATAAATCCTGTCATTGTGTTTCCAATTCTGTTCTGACCGCGTCTAAAAGCCGGTCCTTCCCTGTTTTGAGCGCGCCTGCCTCGATCTCACAGCCCGCCGCACGCGCGTGACCGCCGCCGCCGAGCTTTGCACAAATCGCAGAAGCGTCATACGGGGCATAGGTGCGCACAGACACCTTAAAGCTGCCGTCCTCGCGCTCGCGCAAAGTAAGCCCCACCGAAACGCCCTCTATCTTGCGCGGCAAGGAGGCGATGCCGTCGCACTCCGTTTCGTTCGAGCCGCTTTTGCAAAACATCTCCTGTGTGATGGTCACAAGTGCGCAGCGCCCGCCGAACAGCAGTTCGAGCGAGTCGAGCACCAGTGCTTCGAGCTTTAAATACGTCCTGGTTTTAGTCTCAAACATGACGCGGTTGATATCGTCAAAATTTGCGCCGCTTCGCAGCATGTCGGCGGCAAGCTCCAGCGTTTCGGGCGTGACATTGGAATAACGGAAGCACCCCGTATCGGTAGAAAGCCCGGTATAAATGCAGTCGGCGATCACAGGCGTGAGCTTGACGCCCATTGCTGCGATCACGCGGTAGATGAGCTCGCAGGTCGCCGCACACTCCTCTAAAAACAGTGCGTCCGCGTATTTGGTGTTGGAAAGGTGGTGGTCGATGCACAGATCCACCCGTTCGCCGTATGCCGCATCGAGCCGCGCGCCGAGGAGCTTTGTATCGGCAATATCCACCGCGACAACAAACGCTTCCTGAAAGTCCGCTTCGCTTTGGAGATCCCGACGCATATAGTCGTATTTCGGCGGGATCTTGTCACCGCAGACGACGCGCGCCGTCTTGCCGAGATGTTGCAGCGCGTGCAGCAGCGCAAACCCGCTGCCGAGCGTGTCGCCGTCCGGATTGCGGTGCGTCAAAATCAAAATGCGGTCTTTGGAACGAAGCAGCGCTGCCGCCTGTTCTGCGGTCACGTTATGCATCTTCCCCTCCCGAAATGTGTTTCATCTTCTCAAAGATCTCCATGCCGCGTTCAACGGAATCGTCCGCAATAAAGCGCAGCTCCGGCGTTTTGCGAAGCCCAAGCCGCCCGCCGACCTCGCGGCGCAGATACCCCGTCGCGCTTTTTAAGCCCTCCACCGCCTCTTTGGCGGTCGAAAGCCCCTCAAGCGCACTGACGTACACTTTCGCTACCGAAAGGTCACGGCTGACCTCCACACGCACGACCGTGAGCATTTTATCCTTGACGCGCGGGTCTTTGAGCTCGCGCAGGAGCGCAACCAGCTCGCGCTTGATATCCTCGGAGGTCCTGTCTGTTTTATATCCTGCCATTGTCATCCCCTGCCGCCCGTAATATCGAATGTAGTTTGCGCGGCGTTAATCGCGGTATTCTTCCATGATGAAGGCTTCGAGCACGTCGCCCTCTTTGATGTCGTTAAACTTTTCAAGCCCCACGCCGCATTCATAGCCCTGTGCGACCTCTTTGACATCGTCTTTAAAGCGCTTAAGCGACGCGATCGCATCCTCGGTAATGACGACGCCGTCGCGCACGACACGGATCTGCGCGTTTCGGGTGATCTTGCCGTCGAGCACATAGGAGCCTGCGATCGTACCCGCGGAGGAAAGTTTGAACACATTGCGCACCTCGGCGCGGCCGAGCTGCACCTCGCGGTATTTCGGCGCAAGCATGCCCTTGATGGCGGCCTCGATCTCCTCAATGCAGTCATAAATGACACGGTACATGCGCATATCAATGCCGTCGCGTTCGGCAAGCTGCGTTGCCACCGGATCAGGGCGCACATTGAACCCGACGATGATGGCGTTCGAAGCGTTGGCGAGCATCACATCGGATTCGCTGACCGCACCGACGCCGCCGTGGATAACCTTGACATGCACCTCGTCGTTCGACAGCTTTTCGAGGCTTTGGCGAACCGCCTCCACAGAGCCCTGCACATCCGCCTTGACGATGATGTCGAGTTCCTTGACTTCACCCTCGTTGATAGAAGCAAACAGGTTGTCGAGCGTGACTTTGTGGAACTGCTTGAATTCCTCTTCCTTGGCGTCGTGCTTTCTCTGCTCCACAAGCTCGCGCGCAAGTCTTTCATCGGAAACCGCGTCAAAGGCGTCGCCTGCCTGCGGGACATCCACAAGGCCGGTGATCTCCACAGGAACAGAGGGTCCCGCCGTTTCCACACGCTGCCCGCGGTCGTTGGTCATGACGCGCACACGGCCGACCGCCATGCCTGCGACGATGGTATCGCCCGCTTTGAGCGTACCGTTCTGCACAAGCAGCGTTGCCACGGGGCCGCGGCCCTTGTCGAGCCGCGCCTCAATGACTACGCCCTTGCCGGGGCGGTTCGGGTTGGCCTTGAGTTCTTTCATCTCCGCCACAAGCAGGATGGATTCAAGCAGCTTGTCAATGTTCATGCCCGTTTTTGCCGAAACCGGCACGCAGATCACGTCGCCGCCCCATTCTTCGGGGATAAGCTCGTATTCGGTGAGCTGCTGCATGATTTTTTCGGTCGAAGCGCCGGGCTTATCCATTTTGTTGATCGCAACAATGATGCTGACGTCCGCGGCTTTTGCGTGGTTGATGGCCTCTATGGTCTGCGGCATGATGCCGTCATCCGCCGCGACCACCAGCACGGCGATGTCCGTCGCCTGTGCGCCGCGTGCACGCATGGCGGTGAACGCCGCGTGGCCGGGGGTGTCGAGGAAGGTGATTTTCTGCCCGCCCACATCAACGCGGTATGCGCCGATGTGCTGCGTGATGCCGCCCGCTTCGGTCTCGGTGACCGCAGTATGGCGGATCGTATCAAGCAGGGAGGTCTTGCCGTGGTCGACGTGGCCCATGACCACCACGACCGGATCGCGCGGAAGCAGGTCTTCTTCGGCGTCCTCGGTATCGTCAATGATGCGTTCCTCGATCGTCACAACGACCTCTTTTTCGACCTTTGCGCCAAGCTCGGATGCAACGATCGCCGCCGTCTCATAGTCAATGACCTCGTTGACGGTCGCCATCTGCCCCAAAGAGAACAGCTTTTTGATGACCTCCGCCGCCGTCATTTTCAGGCGGGAGGCAAGCTCGCCGACGGTGATCTCGTCGGGGATCGTGACCTTGATGGGCTTCTTCGCGCGCTCGGCGGCGATACGCGCCATGCGCTCCTTTTCGGTCTCGCGCTTGCGTGAACGCATGCCCTGACGGCGGTACTGCTGCGACTTCTGCTTGAGCTTTTGCTTGTGTACGACATTATCGCCGTTGTTGCGGTTGTTGACAGGCGCGATATTCTCATAGCGCTCGTTGTATTTGTCCAGCTCAACGTTGCCCGCACGCGTATCCACGTGGCGCACCTCGCCTTTGGTGCGGGATTGCATGGGTTTCGCGGGATCCTTTGCTTTTTTCGCGGGTGCAGGTGCAGTATCCGCCTTTTTGTCCGCCGCAGCCGCCGGCTTCTCGGCGGCGGGAGCTTTTTCTTTTTTCGGCGCGGAAGTACGCTGCATGGCAAAATAGCTGTCCAGAGATTCCACCGCGTTTTCAGCGGTCAGCACATCGAACAGCACATCCAATTCTTTTTCTTCAAGCGCCGTCTGGGATTTCTTTTCGCCGGGGAAATATTTGCCCAGCAGATCCGCCAGCTTTTTGCTGGGGACATTGAAATCCTTTGCGGCTTCGTGGAGTTTATATTTTTTCGTCATCCTGTCATTCCCTCCCGATGTGGTCTTGTATGCGCGCGGCAAAACCGGCATCGTTGACGGTGAGCACCGCCGTAGGTTTTGCGCCGATCGTTTTGCCGAGCTCCTGCATGGTAAAAGCACCGCGTACCGTCGCGGCATTCGGGGAAAAGCGGGCAGCGGCGCGTTCCATTTCCGTCTGCAGCCGCTCTGACGCGTCCGATGCGAGCAGGCAAAGGCTCGCAGACCCGTTTTGAATTGCGCCGAGCGCCGCGTCATGTCCGGCGCTCAAAAGCCCTGCGCGGCGGGCGATCCCCAGCAGCCCGCCTGCTTTGTTATCCGTCACGCTGCAGCGCCTCCTCCAATTCGGCGTACACGGCGTCGGGGACGGCACAGCCGAACACGCGTTCGAGCCGCTTCGCTTTTTTCGCTTTCAAAAGGCAGCCGACGTCGGGGCAGATATAGGCGCCCCTTCCGGGCATTTTCCCGGTCGTGTCGAGCGAGATGACGCCCTCTTTCGAACGCACCACACGCACAAGCTCACGCTTCGGCTTCTGCGTACCGCAGCCCGTGCACAGACGCATCGGTATGTTTTTGGTCTTCACGCTGTCAGCTCCCTTGTTGCCTGTAAATCCTTTTGGGTCTTAGCCCTCGTAAAAGCCGCTTTCGGGCTTGATATCGATCTTCCAGCCGGTAAGGCGCGCCGCAAGGCGGGCGTTCTGGCCCTTATTGCCGATAGCAAGCGAAAGCTGGTTATCGGGCACGGTCGCCTGGCAGGAACGCGCTTCGGCGTCCACGATCTCGACGCCCAGCACCTTTGCGGGTGCAAGCGCCGCGGCGACGAATTGCTGCGGATCCTCGCTGTATACGACGATATCGATCTTCTCGCCGCCGAGCTCCTCGACGATCTTATTCACACGCGCGCCGCGCGGGCCGATGCACGCGCCGACGGCGTCCACGTTTTCATCCTTGCTGTGCACGGCGATCTTCGTGCGCGCGCCCGCTTCGCGCGAGACGGCCTCGATCGTCACAGTGCCGTCGTAAATTTCGGGCACCTCCGTTTCAAACAGCCGCTTGACAAGACCCGGATGCGTGCGGGAGATCATAGCCTTCGGGCCCTTTTCGGTCTCGCGGACATCCACGATAAACACCTTGGTAAGGCTCCCCTCGGTGAAGGTCTCGCCGGGGACCTGCTCGCCTTTCGGGAGGATCGCCTCCGCCTTGCCGATCTCAAGCGTCACGTTGCCCGTTACGGGGTCGATGCGCTGCACCTTGGCGGTGACCAGCTCCTGCTGCTTGGACTGGAACTCCATCATGATCTGCCCGCGCTCCGCGTCGCGGATGCCCTGGCGGATAACGTGCTTCGCGGTCTGTGCCGCGATCCTGCCGAAGTCCTTGGCTTCGAGCGCGATTTGGATCTCGTCGCCCACCGCCGCGTCGGATTTGAACTGCTGTGCTTCCTCAACGGTCATTTCGCAGTCGGGATCTTCCACCGTTTCCACGACCGTCTTGTGGAGAAACACGTTCATGATGCTATTCTCTGGATCGATCTCGCAGGAGATGACGTCCTTGCCGTTGTAGTCCTTTTTGACCGCGACCAAAATTGCCGCCTTGATCTTTTCATACAGGTATTCGGCGGGGATGCCCTTTTCCTTTTCCAGCGCCTTGACCGCCTCGAAAAACTCCTTGTTCATCACTTAAAAACCTCCAAAATCATCGAGCTTTATCCACGATGCTTCTTTTTTGTCAAATGCGCGCGTCGCGCCGTCGTCACACCGGACGGTCACTGTGCCGTCCGAAAAGTCTTCCAGAACGCCCCTGTATTCGCGTCTGCCGTCTACGGCGCGGATGAACCGCACCATAACGTTTTCGCCCAAATACCGTTTAAAATGGAAGTCGCGCGTCAATTCACGTTCGATCCCCGGAGACTGCACCTGCAGGCTGTAGCTGCGGTCGATGGGATCGGCTTCGTCCAGCGGCGTATCGAGCGCCTGGCTCATCGCCACGCAGTCCTCAATAGAGACAGGCTCATTTTCCTTGTCAATAATAATGCGCAAATACCACTCGGTGCCCTCTTTTAAAAAGCGCACGTCCCAAAGCAGCAGACCGAGCGATTGTGCGAGCGGTTCGGCGATTTCCCAGACCACCGCCGCCGTATTCTGCTTTTTTTCTGCCATATTGGTTTGCGGCGCGCCGAGTTGTCGGCGCGGCACTCCTTTCTGCCGCGAAGTCCGCACAAAACGAGGAGAGCGGGTCGCCCCACTCTCCAATCGCAGCCTGTATTCTTACGCTGCAATCATAGCACAAGTGCAAAAGAATTGCAAGCCTTTTTTCCCGCTTACAGGTCGTCGGCGTCCTGTACGGGATTTGCCGTGTGATCCGTCGGCGTGCCCGTGTAGCTGCCGAGCACGTCTGTATCGGCGCCCTCGTTGTCAAAGCCGTGCCAGATGTCGGCGATCTCCTCGGTGACCTCGCTGATCTTTTCGACCGCACGCTGCGACGGTTTTTTCTTCTTGTCCTTCGACATATTTGCGCTCCTTTCCGCTTTTGCGCGATTTCGGGCGGCTGCCCGAATTTAGTTTTTGCGGAAAAGATACAAACATACGCGTGCTTTCGGCTTTGCGCGTCTGACAGCTCACATCTGCAATCTGAAAACGGACGGCTTCTGCCGCCCGTTTTCTCGCTTTACGCTTTAATCCATATATACGTCCACAACGTTTTCGTCCGCCTGCAGGGTAGAAACGATGATCTTCAGCGCGTTGTCCGTTTTCGGGAAAATAAGCGCCTTGATGGTGGCGGTATCCTTTTTCTTGCGGAATTTCGAGTCATTGTCGTAAAGGATCTCCATCGAGTGCACCACCGTGCCCGTGCGCTTGATGAGCCCCGAGATCTTCGGCACCTGCTCGGCGAGATCCTTGACCTCGATATACAGCGCCTTGCCCGCTTTGCCGCGGACGATGACCTTTTTGAGCGAATTGAGCGTCATATAGATCACAAAGGTCGCAACGATCGCACCCGTTACAAAGCCTGCGCCGACGGCGATACCGATGCACGAGACCGCCCACAGGCTTGCCGCCGTGGTAAGGCCTTTGACGGAAAAGCCCTCACGCAAGATCGTGCCAGCGCCCAAAAAGCCGATACCGCTTACGACCTGCGCCGCCATGCGGGTGATGTCCACATTCGCCTGCCCCTCATAGGTCCTGGATATGTATACGGAGGTCAGCATGATAAGCGTTGAGCCGACCGCCACGAGGATGTGCGTACGGAAGCCCGCGGGGCGGTGCGAATGCTCGCGTTCAAAGCCGATGATCCCGCTGAGCAGCACGCTTAAAGCCAGCTTCCACGCCGCGTCGATCACAAAGCGGAACTCCTGGTTGTTCCAAAGCCACAGTGCGGCTTCCTTGAGCCATTCCATTCGTGCGCCTCCTTTACACTTTTTTGAATTTCGGGATGAGCAGCACGACCACTGCCCAGAAAAGCTCGAAAATCAAGATCTCGGGGATTCCTGCCTGCCCGAGATTCGAGAAAAAGCTGAGCACCGCCATGAGCAATACGCTAAGCCCCACACCGATATACAATAAAACCTGTGAAAGCCTGTATTTTTCTTCCAGCACGAACGCTGCCAGAAACGCGCGCAGGGCGGCAGCGGTCGAACCGCTGTGCAGGATCGCACAGGGCTCCGGGCGCGGGGGTTCCTCGCAAAGCTCGCGGAACATGTCGCCCGCGACGGGGTTGATGATCTTAACAAGGTTGTGCGGCAGGTCAAAGTACTGCTCCACAAGGGTCTCGGTAATATTCGGGTCAGAGGTGCGAAGCAAAATCGTCACACCGTATTTTTCAAGCCGCTGCAAATAGACGGAAATTTGTTTATCGGACGCATATTCCACCACGAACAGCGCGGCGGTCTTGCCCTCCACCGCCAGATACAGCACCTCACAGCCGTCTTTTTTGAAACGCTGCTCTTCCTCACGCGTGGGGGCGTCCACATTGTGCTTCAAAAGCAGATCGCGGCTGCCCACGAGCACCCGCTGGTTATAGATCCAGCCCGAACAGCCCAGCCGCTCCTCATAGGCAAGAGATTCCACGGGCGGCAGGATCTCGCGCTTTGAAAGGATCACTGCGTCGAACACGTCGGACAGCGTCCCACCCGAGCGGATGGTCATCGCCGCCGTATATAAGAGCGCCTCGTCCACACGCATTTTGTGATAGGTCTTCATGCCGCAAAGCCGGCATCGGCAGCCGTCAAACAGCTCGGCAGCGTCGAGCACCACGGCGTTCGCCGTGACCGCATCAAAGGCGGCATCATAGCTGCTCAACAGCGAGTTCTGCGCGCGCAGGCGGCGGTTGACACCGCCAAGCGCTGCGGCAGAGCCGGGCACGGCGGCAACAGGCAGCCCCACTAACACCGTGGCGACAATGGCGGAAATGCCCGCGAACACGTCGTTGCGCACAAAGCTCGTGACCGCGCCGATGAGGAAGGCGGCGATGAGCACCGCGGGCAGCGCGTTTGCGTACACATCAAAATCCCGGTTGTTGGTTTTGGAAACGCGCACGAAATCCGACGGGAACGCGATCTTTTTGGAATAGCGAACGTCCGGATCACCGAGCAGCAGCCCGCGCCCGATCTCAAACGCCGTTTCGGGCGATTCAATGCGCGCGACACTCGAAAAACGGCTGCTGCGTTCGGCGACCAGCATAAAGTCCTGAATGTCCTCTTTTAAGCCGCGCCGTCTGCCCGCATAATATAAGGTCAACAGCAAAAACGCCGGTGCAGAATACAGAGGGATCTCCGTAAGCCGCTCCGGGTACGCCAGCGAAACGGCAGCCTGCACAAGCGCGAACAGCAGCGCGACTAAAAGCCCTGTTTCCGCTGTGGTGCGGCGATGCACGATCCCCGAAAAGGCAATTTTCATCTGCGGCAGGCAAATCAGGAATCCGCCGAGCAGCAAAACCAGATGTAAAGCGCTGTATACGGCGGGATCGCCGCCGAGCAGTGTGAAATCCCCCGTAAAGCGCACGAGCAGCGCGGCAGCGGCGGCAGCGGCCAAAAAGATGAGGCTCAACCACATGCGCACGGTAAAGCCGCGCTTTTCGGCGGTAAAAATATCAAAGACTGCCTGTGCATCCTTTGGCCCGTAAAATTCACGCAGCACGCGTATCGGCGCCCTTTCCGGCTTTGGTGCACGGCGTCTGCGGCGGCGCGGGGCTTCCTCTTCCTCTTCAAAGGGTTCGTCGGTGTCGGCATCCGCCTGTGTTTCGGGCAGCTCCGGCACGGCGCGGGTGCGCGCTTCCGCTTCGTCCGGCTGCATTTCGTCAACTTCGGCGTCCGGGCGCGTGCTTTCGGCATCCTCTGCGGTCGAAAGCCCCGGGAACAGGCGAAAATCCTTCGCCCGTTCGCGTCGGCGGCGGCGAAGCGACGCTTCGGCAATCTCCTCGTCGATCTGCTCCACAGGCGCCTCATGGGTATCATAGCCGTCGAGCATCATCTGATTCTCCAACGGCGCTTCTTTATCTTCAGCTGCGAACGCGTTTAAATCCCCTGCCTGCCGTTCGGGATGTGCTTTCTGATCCTTGAGCACATCCTCCGGGGTAACGAGCGTCGGGATCGCCTGCAGGTCGCCCTCGGCCGCCTCTTCCGCTTTGCGCACGATCACGCCCGGCTTTTCGATCGTTTTCGGCGGCATCTGCTCCAAGAGGCGCTTATGCTCCTGCGTTTTTTCCAGTTTTTGCTGCGGGCGGTTCAAAAAGCGGTCGCGCTTTTCATCCGTCTCCATGACGCGCCGTTTGGGTACGACGGCGTCGAATTCGCCCGTTGTGGTGCGCAAAACGCGGTTGCCGATCTGGTGTTCGATCCCGCTGCGGTGCACCGCGTGCGACTCCACCTCGTTGAACACACGGGTCTTTTCAATGGAGATCTGCCCGGGCAGATCCTCCGGCAAAGGCTTTGCTTCTTCTTGGTTCGGTGCCTCCGCCTGCGGGGTCGCGCCCGTAAGCAGCGGCTCGATCTCACCGTCCGCCGCCTGCGACGGGACTTCAGGCGACAGTTCGTCTGCGGACTCCATCCGTGCCGCACGACGCGCAGCCTCTTTAAGCGACACACCCTTTTTCGGCGGCTCACGCTTTTCGGGCTCCGGCGCAGGCGTTTCTTTTCGTGCGGCAGTTTCGGGGGCTGCCGCAGGCGCTTCGATTGGTTTTTCCGACTGTACTTCGGGCTTTGCACCCGTCGCAGGATCTTGCGGCATGTCGGACAAAACGGGGCGCGGCGAAGCCTCCCCGCCGTTTTTTGCGGCGGGCTTTTCTTCGTCGGAAAGCAGCGCGTCCACTTCGGAAAGCGACCAGAGCCTGCTCCCTTTTTCCCCTTGCAGGTGCTTGACGTCGTCTAAAATCTTATCTACCGCAAGCCCCGACAGAATGTCCTTTTGCGACATGCCTTACACCTCAGCCTCCAAAGATCTGTGTGAAGAGATTTCATACAGCAAAATGCCCGCCGCCACCGAAGCGTTGAGCGAATTGATCTTCCCTTTCATGGGCAGGGACACGATAAAATCGCATTTTTCCCGCACGAGCCGCCCAAGGCCCTTGCCCTCCGCACCGACAACCAGCGCGACGCCGCCGGAAAAATCCGTTTTTTTGTAATCCGTGCCGTCCATGTCCGCGCCGTAGACCCAGCAGCCGTGCGCCTTGAGTTCGTCGAGCGCCGCAGGCAGATTCGGCACACGCGCGACGGGGATATATTCGAGCGCACCCGCCGAGGTCTTAGCGACCGTCGCGGAAAGCTGTGCACTGCGGCGTTTGGGGATGACCACCCCGTGCGCGCCCGCCGCCTCCGCCGTGCGCAAAACCGCGCCGAGGTTGTGCGGATCCTCCAGCTCATCGCAGACGACCACAAACGGCGGTTCGCCGCGCGCTTCGGCAACGGCGAGAATATCCGAAAGATTCGCGTAATCGTGCGCGGCGGTAAACGCCGCCACGCCCTGGTGCACCCC
>UQZS01000014.1 GCA_900545625.1 uncultured Oscillospiraceae bacterium
ACGCCGTATGAGGCGCTCGACAGCGTCTTGGAGGGCACGACCGCGATCGCAACGAGCGCGGACGACTACGTCGCCGCCGCAAGGATCCTTGGGAAATATGCGGACAAGAGCGACAGCTTCAATCTGAAAGGCGGTTTCCTGGACGATGAAGTGATCGACCTTGCAAAGCTGCAAAGTCTTGCTAAGCTGCCGTCGCGCGAGGTATTGCTCGCTACGGTGCTCAGTGCGTTCAATGCGCCGATCGCTGCGTTTGCACGTGCTATTCAGGCTGTTGTAGACAAGAGCGGTGAGGAAGTCCCTGCCGCCGAAGCGGCCGAACCCGCAGCCGAGGAGGCTGCTCCCGCAGCAGAAGAAGCTGCACCCGCGGCTGAAGAAGCTGCGCCCGCGGCAGAGGAGACCCCTGCCGAATAATCCTATAAAGAAAAATGGAGGATCATAGAAATGGCATCTGAAAAAGTTACCGCATTGCTTGAAGAGATCAAAGCAATGTCCGTTCTCGAGCTGTCTGAGCTCGTCCATGCAGTAGAAGAAGAATTCGGCGTGTCTGCGGCTGCTGCCGTAGCGGTTGCGGCTCCGGCGGAAGGCGGCGCTGCTGCTGCGGAAGAAAAGACCGAATTCGACGTGGTTCTGGCGGAAGTCGGTTCCGAGAAGATCAAGGTCATCAAGGCTGTCCGCGAGATCACGGGTCTGGGCCTCGGCGAAGCGAAAGCTCTCGTCGACGGTGCACCCAAGACCGTCAAGGAAGCTATGCCGAAGGAAGAAGCCGAAGCTGCCAAAGCGAAGCTCGAAGAAGTCGGCGCCAAGGTCGAACTCAAATAAAAACGGTTTTGCCGTTATGCACCCCGTCCTCGGACGGGGTGTTTTTTTGCCTTATGTTCTGTGGCGGGCGTGTGTATGGAAATCGTTAGGTATTCACAAATTGCAGGTGATATTTTGTAAAACCGCTTGACAACTTTCCTAAAATATCATATGATGGAGCTGGAAATATCCCGCCGAAAGCGGGAATTTGCACTTCCCATTTTTATTTAGGAGGAGATTTTATGTTTTGCAGAAACTGCGGTAACGCTATGGACCCGAATCAGGCCGTCTGCCTGACTTGCGGGACGCCCGCAGGCGCGGGGAGCGCATTCTGCCCGAACTGCGGCAATCCCGTCGCACCGTCCGCCGTTGTGTGCGTGTCGTGCGGTGTCGCTTTGCAGCAGAAGCCGGCAGTAGGGGGCAAATCCAAGATCGCTGCGGGGCTTTTGGCGATCTTTTTGGGGTATTTGGGGATCCATAACTTTTACCTTGGTTATACCTCGAAAGCGGTTGTTCAACTGCTGGTTTCTTTGCTTTTGAGCTGGACGATCATTGCGCCGCTCGCCATTTGGGTTTGGACAATTGTCGAAGCTGTCCAGATCTTCACCGGCAAAATCACCGACGCCAACGGTATGGCGCTTTCCGATTAAAACCGGGCAATTTCAATCCCTGCCGCAAAAGCGGCGGGGATTTTTTTGTAGATCTTGTCAAGATTTTCACAAAAACAGTTGCCTTTTTTCGTAGGATATTGTAAAATATAAGCTCTGAGAAATTCTTGAGATGTCAGGGGGCGCAGGCATGCTTCGCTTGTATATGGGCGCCGGCGCCGGCAAAACGACCGCCGCGGCGGGACTTGCGCTGCGCGCGGTCTCACATGGCAAGTGTGTGCGCGTGCTTCAACTGCTGAAGCCGGCAATTTCACCGGAATTTGCGGCGCTGCAAGATAAGTTCGGCGCGCCTGTGACACTTGCACATCCGAACATGCCGTTTTTCTTTCAACTCGACGAAGCCGGGCAAGCGGATTACACCGCCCGCACAGAAATGCTCGTACCGCAGTTCTTTACGCCGCAGGCAGGGGATTTTCTGCTGATTGCCGACGAAATGGGCGGTACGCTTCAAAACGGCATGTTCGAGGAAGGTGCGCTTCTAAAGCTTTTGCAGACACTGCCTGAATCTGTGCATGTCGCTTTGACGGGACGGGATTTCCCCGCCGGCGTCCTTGCTATGGCGGACCTGATTTCGGAAATCCAAAATCGTCGTCATCCGTTTGACCGCGGCGTTGCTGCTGTAGAAGGGCTTGAATTCTAAGGAGGGCTTATGTCAAAATACACCGACCGTTCGGTCGAGCTTTTCAAATCCGGCTTTAATTGTGCGCAGTCCGTATTTGCCGCGTTTTGCGACAAGGTCGGTATGCCCGAAGAGACCGCCCTGCGCGTTTCAGCGGGCTTGGGCGGCGGTGTAGGCAGGATGCGAGAGGTCTGCGGCGCGCTTTGCGGCGCGGCAATGCTCGCGGGGATGCTTTACGGTGCGACCGAAGGATCAGACAGCGAAGCAAAGGCTTATACGTATCAAAAAGTGCAGGAGATCGCTGCCGAGTTCCGCAAAACCAACCCGTCTATCATCTGCCGCGAGCTTTTGGGGCTTCCGCCTGATTCGCCGCTTGAAAGCGCCCCCGAAGCACGTACGGAAAGCTATTACCAGAATCGCCCGTGTCTGCATATTATTGAAAGTGCAGCGCGTGCGGCGGAAAAGATCTTGTTTTCTCAGGAGGATACATAATGGAATTTCCGAACAAACCGTTCATTACAGTGGGCGATGGGCTCTTCGCCATCGGTAACAGACATATTGTGCGTGTTTTTTCGGTGTCCGATAAACAGACGTTCCGCACCGAATATATCCGCAACCGCCGAATCGAGGGCGGGCTGGATCTGGAGTTTCAGCCCTGCTCGGAGGAATTTGTTCTGCGCGTATACACTGCAAAAAAGAAGATCGCCGCGCTTAAATGCTCGGCGCTTCGTGTGGCGGATATTTTGACGAACGAAGAGGGCGACACCAAGCGGTTGGAAGTCCGCTTTGCGCCGCTGCACGCACTGGGCGTCGGCTATGCGGTCAGCGTAACGTATGAGGTCACGGGCGATAAGCCTTATATGTATAAGACACTGCGCTTTTCCTCGACGGACGACGACGTGCGCGTGGATACCATCGACACGGAGCTCATTTCCCTGCCACGCGAGATGGCGCAGAAATGGAGCCGCCCGAATATGAAAAAGGCGTTTTTGCAGCCGTATCATGCGGCGCTCGGGCAGCCGATCTATTTGAACGGTCTGTTCACGGGCAGTGAGTTTCCGGCGGCGGATAACAACATCGAGGACGGCTATGCGCATGTGCGCTATTACAGCGGGAAGTCCTTTTATGACCTTGCCGACGGCAAGACCGAATACACCACGTGGAAAACCGTGTTCGGCGCGGCGCGCAGTATACAGCCCGAGGTCGTGCGTGCGGATTTTCTTTCTTACATAGACGACATCGCGCGCCCCGTGGATCTGCGCGTGCAGTACAATTCGTGGTTTGACCATATGCTCGATATCGACCGCGACAACATCCGGCATTCCTTTATGGAGATCGAAAAGGGCTTGACGCAAAACGGCGTGCCGCCCGTGGATGCTTATGTCGTGGACGACGGCTGGGTGGACTATGACAAGGATTTTTGGGGCTTTAACGAAAAATTCCCCAACGAGCTGTACGAGGGCGCGGCATTGGCCGAGAGCTTCGGCTCGCATTTCGGGCTTTGGCTGGGGCCGCGCGGCGGCTATAACAGTAAAACGCCGGGCTTCGGCAAGCGTATGCAGCGCGCGGGCAAGGGCGGCTACAACCGCTGCAGCCACGATGTGTGTACCGCCGACCACCGCTACCATAAAAATATCACAGCGCTGTTTTTGGACTATATGGAGCGCTTCGACATCAACTATTGGAAGCTCGACGGCTTCATGCTGAAGCCCTGCCGTTCCAAGCACCATGGGCACCCCACGGGCGGGCGCGAGGGGATGTATGCGTTTACCGACCACTGGGAGAATTGGATCTCCATATTCCAAGCCATGCGTGCCGCGCGTGCAGAAAAGGGCAAGGCTTTGTGGCTCAATCAGACGAGCTACTGCAACGCAAGCCCGTGGTACCTGCAATTCTGCGAAAGCCTTTGGATGCAGAACAGTGATGACGTCGGGTTCTTAGATAAGACCGACAGCGGTGAGCCGATGGGCGGTGCGGATTACGACCGCATGCTGTCTTACCGCGATGCAAAATATTTTGATTTCCACAAAACGCGCGCTTACCAATTCCCTGCGGCGCATATGTATAACCATGACCCCATTTACGGCAACACCGCGAAGGTGCAGATGACCGACGAGGAATTCCGCAAGTATCTGTATATGCTCGCATCGCGCGGTACGGCGTTTTGGGAGCTTTACTACAGTTACAATCTTTTCTCCCCCGAAAAGTGGCAGATCAATGCCGACGTTTTGCGCTTCCTGCGCGATAAATTCCATATCCTGCGCCATGCCCAGCTTATCGGCGAAAGCCCCGAAACGGGCTCTGTATACGGGTACAGCGCGTGGGACGGCGGCGAAGGTATCATAACGCTGCGCAATCCTCTAAATCGTGTGCAGAGCTTTTCCGTTACGCTGGACCGCCAAATCGGTGTGGGCGAGGAAGCGCGCGATATGGCCTGTGTCGTTTGGCTGCCGTACAGCCCCGAGCCCATGCATAAGCTTTGGCAGTACGGTGACACGCTGCAGGTGGAACTGCAGCCGCACGCGGTGCGTTTGCTTTGCTTCGGCAAGCCGGAAACAACGGCGCCCGTCCTCCGGCGTGCGCGCATGACGGATCAAAATACCGTGCGCCTGACCTTCGACAAGCGTATCGTTCTGTACGCCCAAAGCATTGCCGTGAACGGCGAGGTCTGCGAAGCACGGCTGTTGTCTGATTACAGCGAAGCGGAGGTGCAGCTTGGTACTCCGGCGGCGGAAGGCGAAACGCTGAACGTATCTTACAGCGTCAGCGACGTTTGGGGCAATCAAGCGCAGGCGGATTGTGCCGTAACATGGTACCCGGACGGCAAGCTGCCGGGCGTTTTCTCCGGCGAGGGCGATTTCACGCTGCATATGCGGCTGGAAAACGCCCCGCGCGACGGTGTGCTGCTCACGCTCGGCCAGGACTTCACGGTGACGGTATCCAACGGCTGTCCCGTCGTTGAGTGCATGGGTGTAAAGGCAAAAGCGCACGACGCAGTGCACGAGCGGCGCTTTGTGCGTGTGGATGCGGTGCGTGAGCCGAACGGCGTTTTGAAGATCTATGTGGACGGTGCGCTTTCCGGCGGCGCCTATGACCCGCAGCATAAAGCGGATGCACTGCCTGCTGCAACGCTTCAGGCGCATGAGTCTGTCAAGGAATATGTCTTTTTTGATCATGCCCGGCCGTTTGATGCGCTGCGTTGATACACAAGGAGGATCCGGCGTTGAAACAGGTCGTTTTGATGATGGTGGATACCCAGCGCAAGGATATGGTCGGCTGCTATGACAAAGCGGCCCCGCCCACGCCGCATCTAAATGCGCTTGCTGAAAACAGCCTGCGTTTTGAAAACGCCTTTACCTGCCAGCCGGTTTGCGGCCCCGCACGCTCGGCGCTGTTTACGGGGCTTTACCCGCATACCAACGGGATGGAGGCAAACAGTATGCCGCTGCGCAGCGGTATTCCGCACATTGGGCAGATGCTCTCCCAAAGCGGGATTGCGTGCGGCTACATCGGCAAATGGCATTTAGACGGCGGCGACTATTTCGGCTACGGCAAATGTCCCGACGGGTTTGACAAACGGTATTGGTACGATATGCGCAACTTCCTTGACGAATTGCCGGATGACCGCGCACGCCGGAAAAGCCGTCAAAATATGAACGGCCGCCGGGATGACCCGAAAGAGGAGGATACTTTTGCGCACCGCTGCTGCGATCGGGCGATCCGCTTTTTGGAGGAGCACCGCGACCGCGATTTCTTCCTGACGGTCTCTTTGGATGAGCCGCATGACCCAAGCGTTTGTCCGCGGCGCTTCTTCCGTGCGCTTCGGCGCTACCGCTTCCGTCTGAAACGCAATCCGAATGTACGCGCAAGTCTGAAATATAAGCCCGTGCACCAGCAGATCTGGCGTGAAAAATACGGAAACATGCCGTTTTTCTGGTTCCGGCATATTGAGCGCGCCATGTTTGCCTGCAATTCATTTTGTGATTACGAGCTTGGCCGCGTGCTTGATAAGATCGATGCGCTCGGCATACAGCCCATGATCATTTACACGGCCGACCACGGCGACATGTTTTTTTCTCACGGACTTTTGGGTAAGGGCTGCGTGATGTATAACGAAATTACCAACATCCCGCTGCTGATTTCCGGCGGAGATTTTCCGAAGGGCGTCAGCCAAACGCCCGTGTCGCACATTGATATGGTGCCCACGGTTTTGCGGTATTTTGGGGTGCAAAAGCCGAAAACGCTTACGGGCGAGGCTCTGCAAACCGTCGATTTGCAAACGCCGAGGCGCGATGTGCATATCGAGTACACGCGCTATGAGGTGGATCACGACAGCTTTATGGGCTTTCAGCCGATCCGCTGTATTTTTGACGGACGGTATAAGCTGGTGATCAATCTGATGACCACAGACGAGCTTTACGACCTGGAGACCGATCCCTTCGAAATGACCAACCTGATCCACAGCACGCAGCACGCCGCGATCCGCAATGCACTGCACGATCGTCTGCTCGATCACATGAATCACACGCGCGATCTCTACCGCGGGTATTACTGGGCCTGCCGTCCTTGGCGTAAGGACAAAACGGCGAGCTTTGACGATACGGGTTTTATCCGCCAAAAGGCCGAGGATGATTTTGTACAGCTGGATTACAGCACGGGGCTTCCCATGCGGTCGGCGGAACGCAGGCGTGAGGGTTAAGGAAAGAGGAATGCATATGGAAAAACTGCACGAGTACTTACAAGCCGCACCGGCGTCCGCACCGTGCGCGCAAAACGTAATCCTTGCGGGGAATACACGCATAAGCGTTTTGCTTGACCGCGTTATCCGCATTGAGCACGGCACGCAAGAGGGCTTCACGGACGCGGCGACGCAGTCTGTCTGGTATCGCGACCACGGCACGGTGGAATTTCAGACCGAAAAACACGGCGCTGTGTTGACAGTAAAAACGGCAAAAGCGTTGTTTGCGGTCAATACCGCTTCCGGAAAGCTGCTGTATGCGGTCGTGGGCGGCAAACGGGTCCGCCCCTGTTGCCGCCATAACCTCAAAGGTACTGCGCGCACGCTCGACGCGACCTTCGGGCCGATCCCGTTAAAGGATGGCGTTTTGTCCTCTGACGGCGTTGCGCTGCTCGATGACAGCAAGTCTCTGCTGCTTGACAAGGACGGTATGGTCACACAGCGCCCCGCAAACGAGCGGGACGTGTATGTGTTTGCTTTCGGCGATGACTATATCGGCGCGGTACGCGCGCTGTTCGCCATTACGGGCAGCGTCCCGCTGGTGCCGCGCTTTGCGCTGGGAAATTGGTGGAGCCGCTACTATCCTTACAGCCAGGCGGAATATGAAAATCTGATGCTCGAATTTGCCCGCAAGGACATCCCGCTGACCGTTGCCACGGTGGATATGGACTGGCACTGGGTGGATCTCGAAGCGCAGTTCCACGAAAAATTCAAAAAGACCTGGGGCAGCACCTCGGGCTGGACGGGCTACAGCTGGAACACCGATCTGTTCCCTGATCCCAAAGGCTTTTTGCAGTTCCTGCATGCACAGAATTTAAAGGTCACGCTCAACCTGCATCCGGCGGACGGCTTCCGCTGGTTTGAGGACTGCTATCCCGAAATGGCAAAGGCTATGGGCGTAGACGCCGAAAAGCGCGAGCCCGTGGAATTCGACATTGCCGACCCGAAATTTATCAATAACTACCTTGACATTGGGCACCATCCGTATGAAGCGGACGGTGTGGATTTCTGGTGGATCGACTGGCAGCAGGGCACGAAAAGCAAGCTTGCGGGGCTCGATCCGCTGTGGTCTTTGAACCATTATCACTATTTGGATAACGGCAGGGATGCGCATCGCCCGATGATCCTGTCACGCTATGCCGGGATCGGCTCGCACCGCTATCCGCTCGGCTTTTCGGGTGATACGGCAATGAATTGGCGCGTGCTGCGCTTCCAGCCGTATTTTACGGCGACGGCGACGAACTGCGGCTATACCTGGTGGAGCCACGACATCGGCGGGCATCATTTCGGCGAACACAGCGACGAGCTGTATGTGCGCTGGGTGCAGTTCGGCGTGTTCGCGCCCATCCTGCGCCTGCACTCGACCTCCAACGACCTGTTCGGCAAGGAACCTTGGAATTACGCCTGGGCAGCCGATACGCTTGCGACAAAGGCGCTGCGCCTGCGCCATGCGCTGATCCCGTATATCTATACGATGAACTACCGCACGCACGCCGAAGGCCGCGCGCTGTGCGAGCCGCTATATTACACCTGCCCGAAAGAACCGGACGCTTACCGCTGTAAAAACGGGTATCTGTTCGGCTCGGAATTGCTTGTCTGCCCTGTGACCTCCAAGCGGGACGCCCACACAAAGGTCGCTGCAACCAAGGTGTACCTTCCCGAAGGGCGCTGGACGCATTTCTTCACGGGCGCGGTCTATAAAGGCGGCAGGACTGTTTGCGTGCACAGCGACATGGACTCCATCCCCGTGTTCGCAAAGGCGGGCGCGATCATCCCGCTCTCGTGTGATGCAGGCAACAGCGTCCGCAATCCCGAACATATGGAGCTGCGCCTGTACCGCGGGAACAACACCTTTACTTTGTATGAGGACGACGGCGAGACGCGCGCATTCGAGCAGGGGGATTGCAGCAAGACCGAGATCACGCTTGCGGAAACAGAAAAGACGCTGACGCTTCGCATTTCGGGCGGGGAAGAAAAGCCGTATATGCCCAAAAACCGTATTTGGACGCTGCGTTTTGCCGACGTCGCGGACGCCGCCGGTATGCAGGTCACGGCGAACGGAACTCCCATAGAAGCGCAGCCCCAAGCCGTTCCCGACGCAGGGCTTACCGTCACGCTGCCGCCGCTGCCGGTCGGCACGTCGGTAAAGGTCACACTTGAGGGCGTACATGCGCGTGAAAATCCGCCGTATAAGGAGCGCATCCGCAATATCTTAACGCACTTCAACGCCAACAACATGAAAAAGTCCGCGACCTATCAGGGGCTTAAAAACAAAGCGACCTTGGAGGAGGCTGTTGCGGCGGCAAAGCGCGTGAAAAACCGCGCACTGCGCGCCGAGCTTCTTGAAGCACTGTGCGATATGGAATAAACCAATAGCAGCAATGCCCGGGACATTTCGCCCCGGGCACTTCTTTTTTGCCTTTATTTTCGGATCAGCCGGTATTTCCCTGTCCGCAGCAGCGCGAGCAGCTCGCCGTTCGTTCGAATTTCCGTATCCGTCTCTATCCCGCCGCGCGCGGTGTCCTCTGTTTTATGGTAATCCGAGCCCGAAATGCCGGGCTTTTTGTGTTTTGCCGCCCACATTTCGGCAATATCGTTGCGCGAATCATGGCGCACACAGGCGTTGTAGATCTCAAACCCGTCGGGCAGGGCGGGATCAACGACGCGGATCCCGTCGCGGAACGGGTGCGCCTGATAGACAAGCATCCCGTTTTCGTGCGCAAGCTTCATAAAGGATTTCAGCCGCATATTCAAAAGCCCCTTGGCACGGTATAAAAAATCCTCCGTCACGCCGTAAACCAGATAGTCGTTGATGTTGCCGGGCGCGGTAAAGCGCAGCTCCATCCCCAAAAGCACGTGCAGCCCCGTGCCCTTTGCCGCCTGTTTTGCCGCACGGTAGCCGCTGAGGAATATATCTGCTTTTTCCCGGTGCGTTGCCCCCGAAAAGGGGTCAAATGTCCTGTGGCTGAAGTGGTCGGTCACCACAAGTGTGCTGTAACCTTGCTTCACATAATTTTGCACCAGCTGTGCCGCGCTGTCCTCGCCGCAGCGGCTGGTTTCGGCGGTGTGCGCGTGCAGTTCCGTAAGATACGGCATGGCTTTCCATCTCCCTTGAACGGCAGCAGATTCCGTCTGTGCCTATACAACTATTCTACCACAGAGCTGCCGCCGCAAAACAGGGCGAAAAATACCGAATTTTTGTCTGCCGGGCTGTAATTTTCTGTAGCTTTCACAGGATTTTCAAATTGCATTTTTCGCATATATGTATTATGATTATAAGGCATGGCTTTCACGTGCGAAAGCCGATTCGGAAATGTTGGAGGAAACGAGAATGGATTGTGCTTGCAAAGCCCAAAAAAGCGATCTCTCGCTTTTGGACGGCGTTTTGGATACATACGCTGATGTCCCCGGAAGCCTCATCACGATTTTGCAGCACGCACAGGAGATCTATGGCTATCTGCCGCAGGATGTGATTCGGTACATCTCGGAGCGCACGGGTGTAAAGCCCGCCAAGATCATGGGCGTCGCTACATTTTATACGCAGTTCCGCCTGCAGCCGGTCGGGAAATACCTGATCATGCTCTGCAAGGGGACGGCATGCCACGTCAACGGGTCGGACGGAATCGAAAAAACGATCACGGAAACACTCGGCATAAAGGACGGCGAGACCACCGCCGACGGGCTGTTTACGCTTAAAAACGTCGCGTGCTTAGGGTGCTGCAGCCTGTCGCCCGTGATGATGATCAACGACGAGACTTACGGCAGACTCACACCGGACAAGACGAAGAAAATTTTGGCGGATCTTGCCGCCGCGGCAAAGGAGGGCGCTTGATATGATGAAGATCGTTGTGGGCGCGGGCTCATGCGGCATTGCCGCAGGCGCGCAGAAGGTCTATGACGCGCTGGAAAGCCTTTTGCCCGAAAGCGCGGTGCTGTCCGTTACGGGCTGCAACGGCATGTGCTTTGCCGAGCCGATCGTGGATCTGTATGACGAAAACGGCACGCTGACGCGCCTTACGCGCGTCGGCGAAGCGGATGCGCCCCGCATTGCTGAAGCGGTGAAAAACCATGACCTCGCGGCGATCGCGGATCTGAAGATCTCCGATGATGACGCGCAGTTTTTAGAGAAGCAGACGCGCATCGCCCTGCGGCACTGCGGCGTGATCAATCCCGAAAGCATCGAGGAATACGAAAACGCGGGCGGCTACACGGCTATCCGCCGCGCGCTTTTCGATATGACGCCTGAAACGGTTATTGAGGAGATAAAGACCTCGGGGCTTGCCGGGCGCGGCGGCGCGGGCTTCCCGACATGGTTCAAATGGAATGCCGCGCGCAATGCCGAGGGTGAGGAAAAATACCTCATCTGCAATGCCGACGAGGGCGATCCCGGCGCGTTTATGGACAGGGCCGTCATTGAGGGCGACCCGCACGGGCTCATAGAAGGCATGCTCATCGGCGCATATGCCATCGGCGCCAAAGAGGCGATCGTGTACGTCCGCGCGGAATATCCGCTTGCGATCCGGCGCCTTACACGCGCGATCAAACAGGCGGAAGAAAAAGGCTATCTCGGCGACAATATCTTCGGCAGCGGTTACAAGTGCACCATGCGCATCAAGGCGGGCGCGGGCGCGTTCGTCTGCGGTGAGGAGACCGCATTGATCGAGTCCTTGGAGGGCAGCCGCGGCATGCCGCGCTTAAAGCCGCCTTTCCCCGCCGAAGCAGGGTATTGGCACAAGCCTTCAAATATCAACAATGTCGAGACTTTTGCAAATGTCCCGTGGATCCTCGAAAACGGCGGCGAAGCCTTTGCCGCCATGGGTACCGAGGGCAGCAAGGGCACCAAGGTCTTTGCCTTAACAGGCAAGATCCGCCGCGGCGGGCTTGTCGAGATCCCTATGGGCAAAACGCTGCGCGATGTGATCTTTGACATCGGCGGCGGTATCCGCGACGGCAAACGCTTTAAGGCGGTTCAGATGGGCGGCCCGTCGGGCGGGTGTATCCCCGAAAGCCTTTTGGATACCGTTATCGACTATAAGGCGCTGGGCGCCACGGGTGCGATCATGGGCTCCGGTGGCATGGTCGTTATGGACGAGAGCACCTGCATGGTCGGTATGGCGAAATTCTTCCTTGATTTCACGGCAAAAGAGTCCTGCGGCAAGTGTGTGCACTGCCGCCTGGGTACCAAGCGAATGCTCGAAGTCCTTACCCGCATCACCGAAGGGACGGGGCAGGAAGGCGACATCGAGCTTTTGGAGGAGCTTTGTGCCGGCGTCAAGGACGGCGCGCTGTGCGGCTTGGGGCAGACCGCGCCCAATCCTGTACTTACGACCATCCGCTATTTCCGCGATGAATTTGAGGCGCACATCCGCGACAAACGCTGCCCTGCGGGCGAGTGCACGGCGCTCACGACCTATTCCATTGATCCCGAAAAGTGCATCGGCTGCACCAAATGTGCGCGCGGCTGCCCGGTCGGGGCGATCACGGGTACGGTCAAGCATCCGCACCAAATCGACGCGGCGCTGTGTATCAAGTGCGGCAAATGTGTCGAGAACTGCAACTTCGGCGCAGTGGAGGTAAACGCATGAGTTTGATTCAAATTACCATAGATAACTATCCGTTGCAGGTGGAGGCGGGCACGACGCTGCTCGCTGCCGCCACCAAAAACGGCTTAAAAATCCCGAACCTCTGCTTTGACGGCAGGGTGGAACTGTACGGCGCATGCGGGCTGTGCGTTGTCGAGGTGGAGGGTACGCCCAAGCTGCAGCGCGCCTGCTCGACCAAAGCGCGCGACGGCATGGTCGTGCACACGGATTCGGAACGCGTAGTGCGTGCGCGCAAAATGGCGCTCGAACTTCTGTTGTCCGACCACGACGGCGACTGCAAAGCGCCCTGCACCAAGGCGTGCCCCGCAGGCACGGACTGCCAAGGGTATGTGGGGCTCATTGCCAACGGCGAATACACCGAAGCGACGCGCCTTATCAAAGAGAAGATCCCGCTGCCCTCGTCTATCGGGCGCGTTTGCCCGCACCCTTGTGAAAAGGAGTGCCGCCGCCGCTTTGTGGATGAGCCGATCTCCATCGCGGCCCTCAAAGCCTTTGCCTCCGATATGGATATGGCGAGTAGCACACCGTTTGTTCCTTTTGTCGAACCCGACACGGGTAAGCGCGTCGCCGTGGTCGGCGGCGGCCCCGGCGGGCTTACTGCGGCCTATTTCCTGCGCTGTCAGGGGCATGCGGTTACCGTGTTGGATGCGATGCCGAAAATGGGCGGGATGCTGCGCTACGGCATCCCCGAATACCGTCTGCCCAAAGCCCTCTTAGATCGAGAGATCGCGCAGATCGCCGCGCTCGGCGTGAAAATGCAAAATAACGTCCGTGTCGGCGAACAGGTGACGCTTGAAGATTTGCAAAACGAATATGATGCCGTGGTGCTCGCGGCGGGCGCATGGCGCTCAAGCGCGATGCGCGTACCCGGTGAGGATGCCTCCCGCGTGGTAGGCGGCATTGACTTCCTGCGCACGGTAGCCCTCGGCGAGCCGATGGAGATCGGCGACCGCGTGGCGGTCGTCGGCGGCGGCAACACCGCTATGGACGCCTGCCGCACGGCGGTGCGCCTGGGCGCAAAGCACGTCTCCGTGCTCTATCGCCGTTCTCGCGAGGAAATGCCGGCGGAGGATATTGAGATCCGCGAAGCGACCGAAGAGGGCGTAGAATTCCGTTTCCTGACGACGCCGGTCGAATTTAAAGACTGCGGCGATACGGTGCAGGCGACCTTGCAGAAAATGCAGCTCGGCGCACCGGATATAAGCGGCAGACGCCGCCCCGAACCGATTGAAGGCGCGGTAGAAACCGCAGAATTTGATACGGTCATTATGGCGATCGGGCAGTACCCCGACCTTACGGGATTTGAATCGGTCGAGGCGACCAAACGCAATACCGTTGCCGCCGATGAAGAGACTTTCCGCACCTCCCTGCCCAACGTCTTCGCGGTGGGCGACATGACCAACCGCGGCGCGTCCATTGCCATCGCCGCCATCGGCGAAGCGCAGAAAGCCGCCCTTGTGATCGACCGCTTCTTAAACGGCGAAGAAGCGCGTTACAAAAAGCCGTTTTTGGTGGAACGCACGCTGCCCGTGGAATTTTTTGAAAAATTTCCCAAGGCGCCGCGCGTAGAAATGCCTGTGCGCCCGGTAAGCGAACGGAAGACCGACTTCGGCGAGGTCGCGCTCGGGCTTTCCGAGGCGGCGGCAAAGCAAGAAGCCATGCGCTGTCTCGAATGCGGCTGCCACGATTATTTTGAGTGCAAGCTGATCGAATATGCCAACGAATATGACGTGAAGCCCGAACGCTTTGCAGGTGAAAAGCATCACCGTAATGAGGAAGATCTGAATTCCCTCATCGCGCGCAATACCGACAAATGCATTTTGTGCGGGCTTTGCGTGCGTGTGTGCGACGAGGTCATGGGAAAAACGAATTTAGGGCTTTTGGGTCGCGGCTTTGATACCGTCGTCAGCCCCGAATTTTCCCTGCCGCTTGAAGAAAGCAGTTGTATGTTCTGCGGGCAGTGTGTTACCGTCTGTCCGACCGGAGCGCTTCGCGAAAAACAGCCTGTCAAAAAACGTGTGCCCGTAAAGGAGAACAGCGTAAAATCCGTCTGCAATTTCTGTGCGGCGCTGTGCGAAACCGATGTGCGTTTCCTTGGGAAGACTGTGATGCGTTCGTTGCCCGTGGGCGACAAAGGGCTTTTGTGCAAGGGCGGCCGCTTCGGCATCTTGGCAGCGAATACGCAAATGCCGCCCGCAACAGAAGAACAGATCGCGGCGTTCCGTGCGAAAATCGCGTCCTACGGCGACAGCGTGGCGGTCATACTCGGTCCCATGACAACGCTCGAAGAAGCGGCGTTTGCCAAAGCGCATTTCCCGTCTGTTTATGCCGACGTAACGGAACAAAGCGCGAGCTTTGCGGGGCTTCAAATGCTCGGCATCCCGTCCGTCTCCGCATACAAGGGCGAAAAGGCGGCGATTTTGCTCGACTGCAAAAAACCGTCTGCCGTAACGGCGGAATATACCCTCGCGCTTTCCAACGCCTATACGGAAACCGCGACCGAGCAGCTCTTCACCGCGCCCTTTACGGCGCAGGACGGCACATACCTGCGCGCCGACGGCACGCGCGCCGTGCAGCGAGCGGCATTCACTTCTGCGCTTCCGACGGCTCTCGTGGCGCTTGCCGCGCTTTGCGGCGCATCCGTGCCGAGCAAAGAAACGCTTTTGCAGTCGCTCGAAGTGCAGTACCCGATGCTTGCAAATGCAAAAGAATGTGCTACAATAGCAAAAGAAGTGATTCGCAGCGGCGGGCAGTATAACTGGAACGACAATGCGCCGGTGATCGCCGACTTCTGCGAGAACTTCTGATCTAAAATTTCAAATTCTGCTTACAGGTGCTTCGCGGCGTTGAAAACGCTTTGGGCGAAGTGAAAAGGGAACACGGTGTGAATCCGTGACAGCCCCCGCTACTGTAAACGGTATGGCGCAGCCTATATGCCACTGAAGCAAACGCTTTGGGAAGGCGGCGGCGTCTCAGGCCGTAAGCCAGGAGACCTGCCTGTAAGTGAAGGCAAGGTGCGCCGGAAATGCGGTACGCCTTGCCTTGGGCAAAATTCTTTCGGTGGGAGAGAAGTATGCGAATGTAACGGCAAAGGCGTGCGGCGTCTTCCTTTTGTTCGCATCGAGCGGGGCTCTCACGAGCTCCGCTTTTTTGCGAAAGGAGGGAAAGCAGCACTTAAATACGCTTTTTTAATAAAATGAAAGGAAGACAACGCCATGAAAAAAATGATTTCGATCCTTTTGTCCGTTCTCCTTGTGTGCGCGTTACTCACGACGACCGTGTTTGCCGCGCCCGCCGATCCGCAGCGGGCGCTCACTGCGTGGCTGCAAAATGCGGACAACACGCAGTTCGATTATACGGACACAAGCTACCCCGACAGCCTTGTGGACTGGACGGCTTTCACGCTCGCGCAGTCGGGCGCCGCGCCCGACGCAGCATATGCCGATTATATCAATGAGACCGTCAAGAACAGCTTTGATTCGCTTTATCCGAGCGACCTTGCCCGTCTCGTACTGAGTACGACCGCCTGTGGGCTGGACGCGCGTGTGATCGGCGGGTACGACCTGCTCGCGGCGCTCGGCGCGGTGGATTATGCGTCGCAGATTTATTTGAGCAACCTTGCGTTCCCACTGCTCGCGATGGATTTCAGCGCATCATTCGATTTCCCCGACAGCACAAAGCAGAGCATTATAAATACGCTTCTTGCCGCGCAGCAGGCGGACGGCGGGTTCCCGTATTGCAGCGTGGACGAGGGATGGGGAATCTCCTCCGACTGCGATACGACCGCCATGGCGGTGCAGGCGCTCGCGCCGTATTATGAAACGGACGAAGTCGTGCGCGAAGCGGTGGATAAGGCGCTTGTATACCTCAAAGCCCAGCAGTTTGATACCGGTGCATTCGGAAGCGCGGTATTCGGCACCCAAAGCGGCGAGAGCACCGCGCAGGTGATCCTTGCGCTGTGCGCCTTGGGGCTTGACCCGACCGCCGAAGAATACTGCAAAAACGGCGTATCGCCTGTGGAGGCGCTTGCGGACTTCATCTCCGAAAACGGCGGCGGCTTGAATTACGCCAATGCCGAGGACCCCTTGACGACCTATCAGCTTTTACAGGCGTATGAGGCCTATGCGCGCTTCCAAAACGGTGAACCTACCTTGTTCACCTATACGGCGCGCGCTTTCGAACCCACAACTGAGCCGGTAGCCGACACGACTGCGCCGGAAACCGAATCCGAACAGCCTGTCGAAACGGTGGACATTCCCAATACGGGCGCTGCTGTTCCCGCGACTGCTGTTTTGACGGTGCTTGCTGCCGCAACCGTGCTGACGATGCAAAAGAAACATGCGTAACGCGATGAGAAAACAACGCATTTTGCGCGGGTTTACCGCCATGCTCGCCTGTGCGCTGCTGTTGAGCGCCTGCGGCAAGGCGGAGAATGCCGCTGTCCCGACGACCGCAGCCGGGCAAACGGTAACGAGCGCGGAAACGCAGACCATTGCCGTCGGCACGACTGAAGCGCAGAATGGGCGGACGCAGGCAGCCGAAACGGGCGGCGTGCAGGGATCGCCGAGCAGCGCACAGGATAACGGCGCGGGCAGTGCAAACACAGCCGTCCCGACAACGACAGCTGCAGCCGTGCAGCAGCCCGCAGAACCCGCCGCCGATACGGTGACCTTGACGGTCAGCTTTCAAACGGCGGTGGATTACGGGATCTTAAATGATCCTGCTTTTGCAGGCGTTCTGCCTGCAAGCGGGTATTTCCTGCAAAACGCCGCCGTCGAGATCGAAGCAGGGGAGTCTGCCTTAGATGTGCTCAAACGCACGCTGCGGGCGAATCATATCGTGTATTCTATTGCTTCGTCGAGCGGCTATGTGCGCAGCATCGGCGGCCTTTCGGAACGCGACTGCGGCGCACAGAGCGGCTGGCTGTACCGCATCAACGGCGAATTTATGAACTATTCAAGTAAATACTGCAAGCTGCAAGCGGGCGATGTTCTGGAATTCCTATATACCTGCTCGCCCGGCGATGTAGGGAACATCCCATTTTAACCATATAAAAAGCGCACCGGCACGGGTGCGCTTTTTTTAGCCTGCCGCACAACTCGACATTTTCGACCGGATTGTTAACAAACTGTAAATTCCGATGTCTGCAATATGAAAAAATATCCGTTTTCCTTGTTCTTCGCGGCAAGTTGTGCTATGATACATGGTGCAAATGATGGATTTTCGGCGTTTTTGCGAGGAAAACGCAGTTTGGACGGTAACGTATGGATCTGATGGAAAAATTTCGCAGCAAACAACTTGTCGTTTCGTTTGAGGTGTTCCCACCGAAAAACGACGCGGCGTACGCGCCGGTTGAAGCGGCAGTGGATGCGCTGGCTTCCTTTTCACCGGACTTTATCAGCGTGACCTACGGCGCGGGCGGCGGTACCTCCGTCAACACGCCGAAGATCGCGGCGCATATCGAAAACGATCTGCACATCCCCGCCATGGCGCATTTGACCTGTGCCTCCAGCGACAAACAGACCGTACACAATGTCCTCCAAGATCTTAAGACCCGCGGCGTGCGCAATGTTTTGGCGCTGCGCGGAGATCTGCCGGAAGATTTTGTGCCGGACAACGACCATTATCGCTACGCTTCCGAACTCGTTAAGGCAGTGCGCGAATTCGGCGGTTTTACCGTCGGTGCAGCGTGCTACCCGGAAGGGCACGTAGAGGCTTTGAGCCCTGAGCAAGACCTTGAAAACCTCAAGCGCAAGGTAGACTGCGGCGTGGACTTCCTCGTAACGCAGATGTTTTTTGACAATTCCGTGCTGTACAGCTTCCTGTACCGCGCGCTGAAGAAGGGGATCGATATTCCCGTGTGTGCGGGGATCATGCCCGTGATGAATCCCAAGCAGATCGCACGTTCCTGCAAGCTGTCGGGCACTACGCTGCCCGCACGGCTGAAAACAGTCGTCGATAAATTCGCTGATGACCCCAAGGCGATGCAGCAGGCGGGCATAGCCTATGCTACCGAGCAGATCATTGAGCTTGTAGCCAACGGCGTTTCAGGCATCCATATTTATACCATGAACCGACCCGAAGTTGCGGGCGCGATCATGCGCAATCTCTCGTCCATCCTGTAAGGGAGGGAGCAGCTTGTTCGGGTATGTGCGCATCTTTAAACCGGAGCTCAAAGTGCGTGAATATGAGGAGTACAAAGCGGTATACTGTACGCTTTGTAAAACGCTCGGTAAGGAATATGGGTTTGTGTCCCGTCTGCTTTTGAGCTACGATGCAACATTTTATATTTTGCTTCGCGATTGTGCGGCGGATGGTACACCACAGTATAAAAAGGGACGTTGTCCGTTCAATCCTGCGAAGGTGTGCAACTATCAGACAGACTGCCCGGAAAGCTACCGCGCCGCTGCGGCGCTGACGGTGATCCTTGCGTATCATAAAACGCGCGATGACCGCCGCGATTCTAAAGGTTTCAAAAAAGCAGCGGCAGCAGTTGCCTGTATAGTACTGCGGGCAAGCTATAAAAAAGCGGCAAAGCGTTATCCGCATTTTGCAGAGATCGCCGCAGCTTCCATGGAAAAACAGCAAGTTCTTGAAGCGGCGCAGTGCGACAGTGCCGACCGAGCCGCCGATCCGAGCGCTTCGGCGCTCGCCGCGCTTTGTACGGCGCATATGCCGAAAGGCGAGCAGCGCCGCGTGACGGAGCGCATTGCCTACTGCGTCGGACGTTGGGTATATCTGATGGATGCTTACGACGACATGGAAAAAGATTTAAAAAACGGCGGCTACAACCCGTTCTTGCTGCAATACGGTGTGACTTCTTCTGAAAAATTGCAGCAAGACGACGTGCAGCAGGGCGTGCTTCGTTCGCTGTACATGACCGAAAACGAAGCCGCTACGACTCTGGCGCTGCTCTCAGGCGGTGTGCGGCGCTCGATCCTGGAAAATATTTTATGTGACGGCTTAAACGCGAAAACCGCCGAGATTCGGGAAAAATATCAGGACACACACGCGAAATGACCGCCTAAAACGGCTTTTTGCGACCGATACCAAAGAGGTGAAGACCACATGGCAGATCCGTATGCCGTTTTGGGCATACCGCGTAATGCGACCGACGAACAGCTCAAAGATGCATACCGCGCGCTTGCCCGCAAATATCAGGAGGATTCTCTCGCTTCCGGCCCGCTTGCGGACGTAGCACGTCGCAAAATGGAAGAACTTGACCGTGCCTATGATGCAATCGTTGCCGAGCGGCGCGGGCAGACTGCGTATACGAGCGATCAGTCCTCTTATGCAAATGCGGGCGGTTATAACGCCTACGGCGGCAACGCTTACAGCGGTTCGCAGTTTGCCGATGTGCGCGCGCAGATCAACAGCGGGCGTATCGATGACGCCGAGATGATCTTAGACGGTATCCCGATCGGCTCGCGTACAGCGGAGTGGTATTTCCTGAAAGGGCAGATCCAGCAGCGCCGCGGCTGGTTTGACGAAGCGTATAAAAATTATTCCGCCGCCTGCCAGCGCGATCCGGGCAATACCGAGTACGCGGCGGCGTTCAATTCGCTGAACAACAATTCCCGCGGCGGCTACCGCCAGACCCGCGGCGGCGGGTGCGATGCCTGCGATATTTGTTCGTCGCTGTTGTGTGCGGACTGCTGCTGCGAGTGCATGGGCGGCGATCTGATCCCGGGCTGCTGATATGGGAAAGGATAGTTTTCAAAACACCTCCAAAACCGCGCTCGGCGGTATCGTAGCGGCGCTTTCGGTCGTGACGATGTTTCTGACGGCAGTGATCCCGACACTGACCTACGCGCTGCCTGCGGTGGCTGGCGTGCTTTTGGTGGTCATGGTCATCGATGTCGGCAAAAAATGGGCGTTCGGCGTGTATGCGGCGGTGAGCCTGCTTTCTTTGCTGGTGCTTCCCGACAAGGAAGCCGCCGTGATGTATGTGTTCTTTTTCGGACATTACCCCATTTTTAAGGCGATTTTAGAGGGAAGGCTGCACGGCGTATGGTTGTGGGTGCTGAAATTCCTGCTGTTCAATGTGTCGGTGGTGCTGGCGTACCTTGTGATCATTTATGTGTTCCGGATCCCGTTTGACGATATGGAAGAGTACGGCAAATGGGCGGTCTGGGCGCTTTTGGGGCTTGGGAATATCGTGTTCGTGATCTATGATATCGCAATCTCCCGCCTTGTCACGCTGTATATGCTCAAATGGCGGAAATCCGTTCGTAAGCTGCTTAAGTTCAAATGAATATGGAAAGCGGTTGACTTGACCGCTGTAAACACGGAGCGCTTTTGCACTCCGTGTTTTGTGTTTTCGAAAGAGCTTTCTTTTCATACACCCCTTTTCAAAACGGATCAGATATGCTAAAATACAAGCAACAATGACAAAAAGGAGCTTTAGCCATGCTTACGCAAGAGAGAGTGACCGAAATTTTAAAAGAGGCGGGCGTGCTTTTGGAAGGGCATTTCCTGCTGACCTCCGGCCGGCATTCCGATAAATATTTACAATGCGCCAAGATCTTCCGCAACACCAAATACAGCGAGGAGCTTTGCACGGCGCTGGCGGAAAAATACAAGGACGCCGGCGTGCAGGTCGTGATAGGCCCCGCTATGGGCGCGGTGCAAATGGCATATGAGGTCAGCCGGGCGCTCGGCTGTGAGAATTTCTTTACCGAGCGCGGCGAGGACGGTAAAATGACGCTGCGCCGCGGCTTTGCGGTTACCCCCGGTGAAAAAGTGCTGATCGTTGAGGATGTCGTGACCACGGGCGGCTCCGTGAAAGAGGTCATCGACCTTGTGCGTGAGGCGGGCGGCGACATTGTCGGTGTCGGTTCCATTGTGGACCGTACCGGCGGCAAGATCGATTTCGGCGTGCCCTTTAAGGCAGTGTATTCCGCGCCGGTGACTTCTTGGGAAGCATCGGAATGTCCGCTTTGCAAAGCGGGCGAGATCGAGCTTGTCAAGCCCGGCAGCCGTAAGATCAAATAATCCGCGATGGCAGACAAGCAGACTGCGCCGCTGCACGGCGGGCACCGCGCACGGCTCAAAGCGCGCTTTGTCCGCGAGGGCTTAGATGCGTTTGAAGATCACAACGCGCTGGAGCTGTTGCTGTTTTACGCGATCCCGCAGCGCGATACCAACGAGCTTGCGCACCGCCTCATTGACGAGTTCGGCTCGCTTTCCGGCGTGTTTGATGCAAGCGTCGAGGCGCTGATGCACGTGCCGGGTATCGGCGAGAATACGGCGGTCCTCATTCGCCTGATGTCGTCCCTGTTCGCAAAATATGAGCAGGACAAGGTCAAATCCGGCTCGCTTGTGCTCAATACCGCGCAGGCGGCGGGCGAATATTTTATTTCGCAGTTCATCGGTAAAACCACCGAGCAGCTTTTGGCTGTGTGCATGACGCACAAATGCCGCGTGGTCAATACGGTCGTGATCTCAGAAGGTACGCCCGACAGTACGCGTATCAACCTGCGCAAGATCGCCGAAGCGGCGATCCAAAACGGAGCATCCGATATCCTGCTTGCGCACAACCATCCCGCAGGCGTTGCGGCGCCGTCGGCTGCGGATATCGACGCCACGCGCAATATCGTTCTAACACTGCGGGCCTTAGGTATCCGCGTGAACGACCACTTTATCATCGCGGGCAAGGATTGGTTTTCCATGAAGACCAGCCCGAAGTTCAAATACCTGTTTTAAATCATCTCGCGCAAGCCAATGCTAAAAGCGTGTCGGGGCGTCCCGCCGCGCTTTTCTGTTGCCGCAAAAACGGTTGACAAAGCGGAAAAAACGGGGTATGATAGCAAAGAACAAATGTTCTTTTCAGACTTTTGATCTGTACGGAGAATCCTATGGAAGAACAAAAATTCAAATTGAAAGCGCCTTACGCGCCTACGGGCGACCAGCCCGAGGCGATCGCAGCGCTGACTGCGGGTGTAAATAAAGGCTATATGGAGCAGACGCTTTTGGGCGTGACAGGCTCGGGCAAGACCTTTACGATGGCGAATATCATCGCCAATCTCAACCGCCCGACGCTGGTGCTCGCGCACAACAAGACCCTTGCGGCGCAGCTTTGCTCGGAGTTTAAAGAGTTTTTTCCCGAAAACGCCGTGGAATACTTCGTCTCCTATTACGATTATTACCAGCCTGAGGCGTACATCCCCTCAACGGATACTTACATTGAAAAGGATTCTGCCATCAATGATGAGATCGACAAGCTGCGCCACTCCGCGACGTCGGCGCTTTCCGAGCGCCGCGATGTCATTATTGTTGCCAGTGTCTCCTGCATTTATACCCTCGGCGATCCCATCGACTACCGCAACATGGTCATTTCCCTGCGGCAGGGGATGCAGAAGAACCGCGACGAGTTGCTGCAAAAGCTCGTGGAGATCCAATACGAGCGCAATGACATCAACTTCATCCGTAACAAATTCCGCGTGCGCGGGGATGTGGTGGAGATTTTTCCGGCTTATGCCAGCGATACTGCCATTCGCGTGGAGTTCTTCGGCGATGAGATCGACCGCATCAGCGAAATCAATCCCATAACGGGGCAGGTCAAAAATGTGGTCTCCCACGCCGCGATCTATCCCGCGTCACACTATGTCGTTGCGCCCGATAAGCTTGAACACGCCATTGAAGAGATCCTTGCCGAAATGGAGGCGCGCGTCAAGGAGTTTGAAAAGGCAGGCAAGCTGCTCGAAGCGCAGCGCATCCGCCAGCGCACCGAATACGACATGGAAATGCTGCGCGAAACGGGCTTCTGCAAGGGTATCGAAAACTATTCCCGCGTGATGTCCGGACGTGCGCCCGGCTCCGCGCCGTTTACGCTGCTCAATTACTTCCCGGACGATTTTCTGCTGTTCGTTGACGAGTCTCATGTCACGCTCCCGCAGGTGCGCGGCATGTACGGCGGCGACCGTTCCCGCAAGGAATCCTTAGTGGAATTCGGCTTCCGCCTGCCCTCGGCGTTTGATAACCGGCCGTTGACCTTTGACGAATTCTACGAGCGCGTCGGGCAGAAAATTTTCGTGAGTGCCACGCCCGGTGACTTCGAGCGTGAAAAAAGCGCGCAGATCGTCGAACAGGTCATCCGACCCACGGGGCTTTTGGATCCCGAGATCTTCGTGCGCCCGACCGAGGGGCAGATCGAGGATCTGATCTCTGAAATTCGTCTGCGCACCGACCGTGGCGAGCGCGTGCTCGTCACGACGCTGACCAAAAAAATGGCGGAAAATCTGACCGACTTCCTCGACACGCACGGCATCAAGGTTAAATATATGCATTACGATATTGACACGATCGAGCGCATGGAGATCATCCGCGATCTGCGTCTGGGCGAATTTGACGTGCTCGTCGGCATCAACCTCCTGCGCGAGGGTCTGGACATTCCCGAGGTGTCGCTTGTCGCGATCCTCGATGCGGATAAAGAGGGCTTTTTGCGCTCGGAAACGTCGCTGGTGCAGACCGTCGGGCGCGCGGCGCGCAACGCACACGGTGAGGTCATTATGTATGCCGACAGCGTCACGCCCTCCATGGAACGCGCCATTGCCGAGACGGTGCGCCGCCGCGAAAAACAGATGTGCTATAACGAAGCACACGGAATCACACCGCGCACCATTCAAAAGGATGTGCGCGATATTCTCGAAATCTCCACGCATGCCGAGGACGGCAAGAAGCCGCGCAAGCGCCTGAGTGAACGCGAACGGCAGGCGATGATCGCCAAATTGACCGCCGAGATGCGCGCGGCGGCAAAGCTGCTGGAATTCGAGCACGCGGCCATGCTGCGCGATAAAATTCAGGAACTCAAAGGGGAAAAACGCTGATGGCAAGCAAACACATTGTGGTAAAGGGTGCGCGTGAGCACAACCTGAAAAATATAGATGTCGAGATCCCGCGCGACAAGCTCGTGGTGCTTACAGGTCTTTCGGGCTCGGGTAAATCGTCGCTCGCGTTTGACACCATTTATGCCGAGGGGCAGCGGCGGTATGTAGAGTCGCTGTCCTCCTATGCGCGTATGTTCCTCGGGCAGATGGAAAAGCCGAACGTCGATTCGATCGACGGGCTTTCTCCCGCCATTTCCATCGACCAGAAGACCACGTCCAAAAATCCGCGTTCCACCGTGGGCACGGTGACGGAAATTTACGACTACCTGCGGCTTTTGTATGCGCGCGTGGGCGTGCCGCACTGCCCCGTGTGCGGACGTGAGATCGTGCGGCAGTCGGTGGATACCATCGTAGACCGCGTTATGGAATTGGAACCGGGCGCAAAGATCCAGGTCATGGCGCCCGTGGTGCGCGGCAGAAAAGGCGAGCACCAAAAAGAGCTCGACGCCGCGCGGCGTTCGGGCTTTGTGCGCGTGCGCGTGGACGGCAATCTGTACGACCTTTCCGAAGAGATCAAGCTCGAAAAGAACTTCAAACACAGCATCGAGATCGTGGTGGACCGGCTCGTGATCTCACCCGACATCCGCAGCCGCCTTGCGGACTCCATTGAAACGGCGACGTCGCTTTCGGGCGGCACGGTGCTCATCAACCTTATCGGCGGGGAGGATCTGCTGTTTTCGCAGAACTACGCCTGCCCCGAGCACGGTGCTTCGGTGGATGAGCTGACCCCACGGATGTTCTCGTTCAACAATCCGTTTGGTGCGTGCGAGACCTGTACGGGGCTCGGTACGTTTTTAAAGGTCGATCCCGATCTCATTATCCCGAACAAAAAGCTGTCTATTCGCGACGGTGCCATTCGCGCCAGCGGCTGGACAAATGCCGAGGGCGGCACCATTGCGCAGATGTATTACGAGGCGCTCGGCAAGAAATACGGCTTTACGCTCGACACGCCCATCTGCAATCTCTCCAAAAAAGCACTCGACGCGCTGCTGTACGGCACGAAAGGCGAAAAGCTGAGCATGCAGCGCACCAATGTCTACGGCACGGGCAGCTATACCGCTGCATTCGAAGGCATTGTCAACAACCTCGAACGGCGGTATAAGGAATCTACAAGCGATTGGGCGCGCTGGGAAATCGAGCAGGTCATGAAAGCCTGCGACTGCCCCGACTGCCACGGTGCGCGCCTCAAACCCATCACCTTAGGCGTGACGGTGGGCGGCATCAATATTTATGAATTCACCAAAATGTCCGTGACGGCGGCATTGCAATTTTTAGATGCGTTGGAATTGCGTGACCGCGACCGCGTGATCGCCGACCAGATTTTGCGTGAGATCCGCAGCCGGCTTGAATTCCTGTCGAGCGTAGGGTTGGAATACTTAACACTTGCGCGCTCGTCGGGCACGCTTTCGGGCGGCGAGAGCCAGCGCATCCGTCTGGCGACGCAGATCGGCTCGTCCTTGATGGGCGTGCTGTATATCCTTGACGAGCCGAGCATCGGGCTGCACCAGCGCGACAACGATAAGCTGCTTGCCACGCTCAAGCATCTGCGCGACCTCGGCAACACCCTGCTGGTCGTCGAGCATGACGAGGACACCATGTATGCGGCGGACTATATCGTGGACATCGGTCCCGGGGCGGGCGTGCACGGCGGCGAGGTCGTCTGCGCAGGTACGGTGGAGGATATCAAAAACTGCCCTGCGTCCATCACCGGACAGTATTTGAGCGGCAAGCGCAAAATCCCCGTGCCCGAAACGCGCCGCAAGGGAAACGGCAAGTTCCTCACTGTGCGCGGCGCGGCGGAGAATAATCTTAAAAATATCAACGTAAAATTCCCCTTGGGCAAATTCATCGCCGTAACCGGCGTGTCGGGATCGGGCAAATCTTCGCTGGTCAATGAAATCTTGTATAAGCGCCTTGCCAATGAACTCAACGGCGCGAAAAAACCCGTGGGGAAGCATAAGGATATTTTAGGCCTCGAAAACCTTGATAAGGTCGTAGACATCGACCAGTCGCCCATCGGCAGAACGCCGCGTTCCAATCCTGCCACCTATACGGGCGTGTTCACGGATATCCGCAACCTGTTCGCGCAAACACAGGATGCCAAAGTGCGCGGCTTTACGCCGAGCCGTTTCTCTTTTAACGTCAAGGGCGGACGCTGCGAAGCGTGCCAGGGCGACGGCATTGTGAAGATCGAAATGCACTTTTTGGCGGATATCTATGTACCTTGTGACGTGTGCAAGGGTGCGCGTTTCAACCGGGAAACGCTGGAGGTCAAATATAAGGGCAAATCCATTTATGACGTGCTGGAAATGACAGTGGAGGAGGCGCTCGGCTTCTTTTCCAGTATTCCTAAGATCAGCCGCAAGCTTCAGACGATTTATGACGTAGGGCTCGGCTATGTCAAGCTCGGTCAGCCCGCCACCACACTTTCCGGCGGCGAGGCGCAGCGCGTGAAGCTTGCAACGGAGCTTTCCCGCCGTCCGACAGGCAGAACGATCTATATTTTAGACGAGCCCACCACAGGTCTGCATACTGCAGATGTGCACAGGCTCATCGATGTTTTGCAGAAGCTCGCGGACGGCGGCAATACGGTCGTTGTCATCGAGCATAATCTGGATGTCATCAAGGTCGCGGATCATATCATCGACCTCGGCCCCGAGGGCGGGGATAACGGCGGCACCGTTGTCGCCGAAGGAACGCCCGAAGAAGTCGCGCGCTGCGAACAGTCCTATACGGGACAGTATCTCAGGCCGCTGCTTGAAAAACAGGCGGGGAAATAACCAAAACAAAAAATCAGAAAATCGCGCAGTCCGAACGACTTTGTTCGGACTGCGCGATTTCTGCAAACGGGCATAAAAATCCCCGCCCGACCGCGCACGGCTAATAATAACCTGCAAAAAGCAGGTGGGCGTCTATCCTCAGTTTCAGTGCTCCCAACGTCCGCCAAAGGGCGGGAGGTCTGCACACCACCTCGGAATTCCGACTCCCGTTTAAAAACGTGTTGGGTTAATATTGAACCGTACGGTTCTCGCATCGGGCAGGTTGATGGGTTTTCTTTATTCTTCCGTGATGTCGAACAGATCCGCGAGCCGTTCCTCGAATGCGGCGCCGATCCGGTTGAACTCCTCGTCATCCTCGATGGGCTCAAGATACGTTTCGCCGTCCTCTTCGGTGACCCGAAGGATGATCAGCTCGCCGTCATCATCCAGAATCTCTTCCGCTTCATCGTAAACAGGGAGCAGCGCTACATAGCGTGCATCGTCCGTTTCAATGCGGTCAAGCTCTTCAAAGATATGTTCCGTACCGTCCTCGTCCACGACGCTGACGATGTCGGGGTTGTATGCTTCGTCCATGCGTTCCTCCGTAGGTAGCTTCATTCTGTTTACATTTTACCCCGAAACGCCGGTATAGTCAACGGTAAAAATTGGTCCGCCCCGCATTTTGCGCGTTTTGCGGTACGGCAGGCGGGGAGAAACATTGATTTTTAGCGAAATGGACAATCGATATAAAAAAATTAAAAAAATTTCAAAAAAACTATTGACTTTTCCGAATCCGGTGCTATAATAAAGATGAACAAAGGGAGAAACCAAAGCAAACCCCAAAACGGTTCAAGGCGCGGTAAGGCTTTTGGATCTCCGCAGATAAAAGAGCCGAAAGGAAAGTACTCCGGCAGCATGTAAGGCTCGGATCCGTTAAAACGAAAAACCGTAAAGTGCGGTAGAAACGAGATTCGGTAAACAGGGTCGGGGGAGCGGATGCAGATCAGACGTTCGCGGTGCTCTTCGGTTGCAGGTCGGCAGTGTGACGCAGGGGCAAAAACCCCAAGGTCCGAATAAGACCGATCGGTACGAAAAAGCGGAGTTCAAAATGTGCTTTGAATCACGAGACTTCTCAAAAGGCAATCGTTCTGTCGATTGCGATAGGTCTCGGCGGGTGGTTTCTGAAAAGCCTTTTGTTACAAAACGAAGGGAGGCGAATCCAATGTACGGTGTAGGGACTGAAGAACCGCAGACATTCGGTTCGCTGTCCGCTGCGGTCAAATTTGACAGATAAGATGTAAGTTGTAAGAGTTTTATCGTATCTCCAAGAACAAATTTGACTACGTTCGCTGTAAGAAGTGCGTTAAAGAACTACAAAAACAAAACGATTTTCGTGAAGTCTGACGCCGCAGCGGGCAGCTTGGATAAAACTGAATAACGATATAAATAGAGGCTCCGAGACCGTCCGTTTCGGAGCTTTTGCTTTGCCGCTCGGCAATAACCGAAAACAGCCCCGCTTCGCTGAGAAGCGGGGCTGCCCTTTGCATGTTTAATGCGCTTAGTTTGCCATATCCAACCCACCGGGGAACAAGGCGTCGTCGATGATGTAGGGCTCGTAATTCTCGTTTTGCCACACCTTGACATAATCCACATAAAAGGCGGTATCGCCTTCATGTGAAAACTGCCCGATCTTCTGCCCGTGCGGGCCCCAGCCGTCGCCTGCGTCGATCTCCACGGTCAGGCGCAAAAACTCCTTGACCTTGGAAACGCCGCCGCCTGCCGTGGCCCAGGTCGGTTCACCGTCAATATAAAATACATAATATTCCGGCGTCCACTTCAGCGCAAAGGTGTGGTAGCCGTCGTACAGATCCTGCTCTAACGTGTTTATGATCGTGTCGGAGTCTGCGAACTCCCCGTAGCCGTTCCACAAAAGCGCATGTCCCATACGGCTTTGGCGGTTGCGGCGGAACGCGCTTTCATACACGTCGATCTCCGTACCGTCCACACCCTCGCTCGCGACCTTGCGCATGTTGGAGGATTGCAGCCAAAACGCCGACCAAAGCCCGTCTGCGTCGGGCAGCTTCACACGCACCTCAAAGTAGCCGAACGCCTGCGCAAACAAAAGCTCGTCACTCGAACCCTTATTGTCATCGCTGTCGCCGGCAATGCGGCGCGTCTCAATACCGCCCGTGAACCGTCCCGCGGTGGGGCAGTCGCCGGAGCACGTGTGGTCGTCTTCGTATCGTGCGTGGATCACGGCGTTGCCGTCGCGCACCTCCACCAATTCCGGGCACCACCAGCAGGCGTATTCCGGGTGCGCCTCGTCGTTCGACTCCCAGCGTACGGCGTGCGGCGAGGTCGTCCAGATCTCATGGCTGCCCGTGTAGCGGTCGCCGAAGCGGATGTTCTGGTTGAGCGCGTCACCCTCAAAATCATCCTCAAACACCATGTACCAGCCGTCCTCACCGAGCGTGGGAATAGAAAGATCATACCCCTTTTCTTTCCAACTCTCGTCATTTTTCGGGCGCGTGGTCACACCGACCACAATGGCAATGATTCCCGCCACGACCAGAACTGCGCCCACAATCAAAATAATCACGCGTTTCACGTTTCTCCCTCCGCTCATAGAATGATCTTATAGTATCGAATTTTCAATGGAATGTCAACGGAAAAGGGATAAAATACGCCTGTCCCTTCGGATTTGGAAACGTCGGATTGCAACAGGATGAAAACTGTGGTAAAATACGAAGAAGTTTGGCTTTGCACAATGTGTAAAATCCTGTGAAAAGGGGAATCGGAATGCGGATCTTAGCGCTGGAAAGTTCCTGTGATGAGACGGCCGCCGCCGTTGTGGAGGATGGCCGGCAGATCCTTTCCAATGTGGTCGCCACGCAAATCGAGCGCCATAAAATATTCGGCGGCGTCGTGCCGGAGATCGCCTCGCGCCTGCATGCGGAATCGATCAGCGCGGTGACGGCAGAAGCACTCGAGCAAGCGGATATGACGCTTGATATGGTGGATGCGATCGCTGTGACCTATGCGCCGGGGCTCATCGGCGCATTGCTCGTGGGCGTGAATTATGCGAAAGGGCTTGCATTGGGGAGCGGCAAGCCGCTGGTGCCCGTGCACCATCTGCGCGCGCACATCGCGGCGAATTATATCACGCATAAGGACCTTGCACCGCCGTTTTTATGTCTGGTCGTTTCGGGTGGGAATACGCTTTTGGTGCAGGTGGAGGATTATACCGTGTTCCGTGTGCTCGGCAGAACGCGCGATGACGCGGCGGGCGAGGCACTCGACAAGGCGGCACGCGCCATGGGCCTGCCGTATCCGGGCGGCGTACATTTGGATGAAGCGTCCAGGGGCGGTGACCCGCATGCCTTTTCCTTTCCGCATCCGAATGTCGAGGGCAGCCCGCTCGATTTCAGCTTTTCGGGGCTGAAAACTGCTGTGCTCAACCGCCTGCATAACGCTGCGCAAAAAGGGGAGACTATTGAAAAAGCGGATCTCGGCGCGTCGTTTCAATCCGCCGTGGCAGATGCCCTGCTGCGCAACACGGATGCTGCGCTTGAGCAGTACCCCGAGACAGAAAAGCTTGTGCTCGCGGGCGGGGTCTCGGCGAACTCGGTTTTGCGTGAAAGCGTCACGCTTCTTGCAAAGCGGCGCGGTGTGCAGCTGTATTTGCCGGAGCTGTCTCTGTGCGGCGACAACGCGGCAATGGTCGGTGCACAGGGCTTTTATGAGTGGTGCGCGGGGAGACGTGCGGATATGTCGCTCAATGCGGCTGCGACTATGCCGATCGAGGAAAACGGGCGGTAATACGCTGATTTTTTGGACAGCTAAACGCTCTTTTGTGGATTGTTCATCAAAAAGCGGCATAGAATTGACATTTTCTTAACATTTTCCATGTTGCATTTTTTTGTGGGCTATATTATAATGCTACTCGAATGGCGCTTTTTTCCATTCTGCATTTTTGAAATGCCAATCATGCAAAATTATCTCGGCGTAAGCCGAAGTTTTGGAGAAGGAGAATCAATATGGCATCACTCACACAAAATCAGTCCGTGCTTTCGTGGATCGAAGAAAAGGCTGATCTTGTCAAGCCTGACAAGATCGTCTGGATCGATGGCTCCGAAGAGCAGATCGAAGCGCTTCGTGCCGAGGCGTGCTCAACGGGCGAACTGATCAAGCTCAATGAAGAACTTCTGCCGGACTGCTATTACCACAGAACGGCGGTCAACGACGTGGCGCGTGTGGAGGACAGAACCCTCATCTGCACGAAAAAGGAAGAGGACGCCGGCCCCACGAACCACTGGATGGATCCTGAAAAAGCATACAAAATGCTGTATGACATCGCCCGCGACAGCTACAAGGGCAGAACCATGTATGTCATCCCCTACTCCATGGGCCCTGTCGGCTCGCCGCTTGCGAAGATCGGTATTGAGCTGACGGACTCCATTTACGTCGTGCTCAATATGTGCATCATGACGCGCGTCGGCAAAAAAGTGCTTGATGTGCTCGGCGACAGCAACGACTGGGTGCGGGGACTTCACTGCAAGTGCGCCATCGACGCCGAAAACCGCTGGATCTGCCAGTTCCCGGAGGATAACACCATCATCTCCGTGAACTCCGGCTACGGCGGGAACGTGCTGCTCGGCAAAAAGTGCTTCGCGCTGCGCATCGCGTCCTATCAGGGCAAAAACGAGGGCTGGCAGGCGGAGCACATGCTTATTCTCGGTATTGAAAATCCGCAGGGCGAAGTCAAATATATCTGCGCGGCGTTCCCGTCCGCATGCGGCAAAACCAACCTTGCCATGCTTATCCCCCCTGAGGGCTATCGCAAGAAGGGCTATAAGGTCTGGTGCGTCGGCGATGACATTTCCTGGATCCGCAAGGGCGAGGACGGCAGACTGTACGCCATCAACCCCGAAAACGGCTTCTTCGGCGTAGCGCCCGGCACGAACGATCATTCCAACCCCAACGCGCTCGCTTCCACCAAGAAGGGTACCATTTTCACCAATGTGGCGCGTAACTTAGATGACAACACGGTTTGGTGGGAAGGGCTTGACAAGAACCCGCCCGTCAACGCGGAAGAGTGGACGGGCAAAAAGGTCAACGGTCCCGAATGGAAAGCCGAGGGCAAAAACCTTGCCCATCCGAACAGCCGTTTCACCGCGCCTGCGGTCAACTGCCCGTGCATCAGCCCCGAGTTTGAAAACCCGCAGGGCGTGCCGATCTCCGCATTCGTGTTCGGCGGCAGACGCGCAAAGCTTGCGCCGCTGGTGTATCAGTCCCGCGACTGGAACCACGGCGTGTTCGTAGGCTCCATCATGGCGTCCGAGACCACCGCTGCGGCGGCAGGTGCGGTCGGCGTGGTGCGCCGCGACCCGATGGCGATGCTGCCCTTCTGCGGCTACAACATGGGCGACTATTGGAAGCACTGGATCGACATCGGCAAGACGCTCGATCCCGACAAGGCGCCCAAGATCTTCAACGTCAACTGGTTCCGCAAGGACGACGAGGGCAACTTCCTGTGGCCGGGCTTCGGCGACAACCTCCGCGTGCTCGAATGGATCCTCAAGCGCTGCGACGGCGAAGTGGATGCCAAAGAGACCGCGATCGGCTATGTGCCTTATGCTAAAGACATCAACATCGAAGGGCTTGAGGGCGAGGTCAGCCTTGACTCTCTTGAGAGCATCCTTGACGTTGACAAGTCCCTGTGGGAAACGGAAGCGGACGGCATCGCCGAGTTTTACAGCAAGTTCGGCGACAAGCTGCCTGCGGAGCTTTCCGAAGAGCTTGAAACGCTCAAAGCGAACCTCAAATAAGCGATTCTCCTTTATACAAAGTTGCCCGCCGGGATTCGCGTTATGCGAATCCCGACGGGCTTTTGCTTTTTGCATGGACAATGCATGTCCGCTGCTTTCTCTCTCTATATTATTCTATACAATTATTAGACAAAAATCTGCAAAATCAAAATCAGCAAAACCAAAGCGGCTGCTTCCCCAAACGGAAACAGCCGCTTTTACGGCATCTGGTCGTTTTCATCCTCCACATACAGCAAAATATCCTCCACGCGGCAGTGCAGGATCTTGCACAGATCGTTGATCTTCAGCGTGCTGATGCCGCGGTTGTGCCGAATGCGGTCCAGTGTAGCAGAGCTGATGTTGTATTTGTGCGTCAGCGTGTAGGTGCTTTCGCCCGATTTTCGAAGGGTTTCCCAAAACGGGGCATAGACAATCATGTGCGTCACCAAGTATATGGTATTTTGGGATTATATTCTTGACAATAGTCATAATTATGACTATAATGAAAAAGCAGATCCTATTTTGTGTCCGTGTGTTTATATAGTTTGACGCACTGTCAAACTGTTATACGGCCGTGCGCAGAAAACTTATATAAGTTTTTGCCACGCGTAAACGGTCGAATACCATGGTTGGATTGCATTGGAGGTCATATCGTTCTAAAATGGATTCACTGAGGAGTCAGCATTTGCGGCAGATGTTCCGACGTAAAAGGAATGTGCAGGTTTTTTAGAACACGTCCTTTTGCTGCGGAGCGGTCTGTCTTATTTTATAGCATACGGAATTTTGATGCAAAGAGAGCGATGGTTATGCGCATGAAGCCAAAAACCAAGGATGTGTTTGCGACGGTCGGCAATTTTTTGTCGTCCTTTGTCACTGCGGCGGTTGCAATTATTGCGATCTTTCTCGTAATCGTAAAGCTACTCGGTTGGAATCTGTTTTCTGTAGAAAGCCCGAGCATGTCGCCGCAGTATCCGCAGAATGCGTTGGTCATCGTGCAGCCCGTCGAGCCCGAGGAGATTGAAGTGGGCGATGTGGTCACCTATGTTCTCAATGCCGACGGCGTCCTTGTCACGCACCGCGTCGTGGAGATCGACACATCCGACCGAACCTTTATCACAAAGGGCGATGCCAACAGCAGCGCGGACCCAAGCCCCGTGCTTTGGGATAATGTGGTTGGCAAAGTCCTGTTTGATATTCCCGCCGTGGGCAGACCTATGCAGTTTCTGACCGCGCAGGAAAACCGTCCGATCGTCATTACGATCATCGTTGTTTTATTTGTAATTTCTCTGGTTTGGGATCTTGCTGCGCGCCGCTTCCAAAAGAAACGGAAAAAGGAAGAGGCCGCCGCGCAGGAGCAAACGGAAAAACCATAAGCGTGTAAATTCGTTTTCGGTATTTATATTGCAAAGAGCAGGGGCTTGCGGTATGAAATATAATCTGTCAAGGAAGGAGAAATGTACAATGCGAAAGAGTCAGAAGCTGATGCTGACCAGTATTTTGCTTGCGCTCGTGGCGGTGCTGACGGTTGCACCGACACTGTCGTGGCTGTCTTCGACCAGTGCACCCGTGGTAAACACTTTTGCGGGCGGTGCGATTTCGATCATTTTGGACGAAGCGCTCGTGGATACGGACGGCAACGCTTTGACAGGGGATGATGCACAGCGCGTCACGTCCAACAGCTACAAGTATGTTGCGGGCGCGGTGCTCGACAAAGACCCGACGCCGACCGTGCTCAAAGGCAGCGAGGAATGCTATGTATTTCTTTGCGTGGAAAACGAGCTTGGCGACAAATTCACCATGAACTACGACACGGCTTCGTGGCTGAAGGTCGCCGAAGCGGACGGGACTTCCGTCTATGTGTATCACACGCGCGTGGACGCCACGGAATCCGAGACGGACGTTGTGCTGAATCCGATCTTCACGACCGTCACGGTTTCCGATGATCTGACTGCGGAAGACATCGAAATGCTCGGTGAGCGGACGCTGTCCGTTACGGCGTTTGCCGTGCAGACGACCTCGTTGAGTACCGAAGCGGCGATCGATATTGCGGTCGAGCAGTTCCTGCCGGGCGGTACAGCATCGGATTATCCGACCGTCGGCTGACGGTAACCGCCAAACTACTTGAAAGAAGGAGGGATACGGGATGGTAAAGAAAAAGCTGCCGTTTGTCTGCAAACAGCTTTGCCTTATTTTGCTGTGTGTCTGTCTGCTGTGCGGGCTGTGCTTACAGACGGCGACCACCACCGTTTCCTATGTAACCTCTCTTTCGGCAACCTGCGTCAATACCTTTTCGGGCGAGATCGTTGACGAACCCGCTGAACCTGTGACAAGACCCGAGCAGGTGCAGGGTGAGTCTGATATCCCGCCTACGGGCAGCAGGTATGCGGCGATCGGCGCGTCGGTTTTGTTTGTCGGCTTGGCGGGGGCGACCCTGCTCTGGAGCCTGAAAGCCAAACGGCGCGAGGAATCCCGCACGAATATCCATGAAGAAGGAGATTAACTATGCAGAATCGGAAGCAAAAAATATTGACTACGGCCGTTGCGACCGCCTTGGCGGCGTCTCTGCTCATCGGCGGCGGCACGTTCGCGTATTTGCAGGACAACACGGACGATGTGGTCAACAACTTCAATACCAATCAAGTGACTGTTGATCTCGAAGAAACCACGGAGAATGATTACGAGATCATCCCCGGCACGGAAGAAGCCAAAGACCCCAAGGTCACCGTGAACAATACGGTGGATTCCTATGTGTATGTCGAAGTGACGGACGCGACGGACGGCCTTGTGGACTATGAGATCGCTGAGGGCTGGACAAAGCTTGACGGCTATGACAACGTGTATTACCGCGAAGTCGCGGCGGATGCCGAAGTCAAGGAATTCTATGTGCTGGACGGCAATAAGGTCACCTATGACGCAAGTTTAACCAATACGGACATGGTCGATGCCGAAGGCAACCTCAAGGAAGGCCTTGCCTTGACCTTTAAGGCATACGCCATCCAGAAAGAACCGTTTGCAGATGCTGTCGCGGCGTGGGAAGGCAAGGAAACGCAGTTCGTGGAAGATGAAGAAAGCCTTAAGGCTGCATTGGAAGCCGGCGGGGATGTCGTAGTCAATGCGGACGTGGCGTTGGATTATACAAATGTCACGGGTCCTGCCGACGGAAGTTCTCCCATGATGGTGATTACCGCCGACACTACACTTGATCTTCAAGGCACAGTTGCTCCGAACACGGCTACCACGACGGCCTCGTTACCGACTACGCCCGTTGTTATGTCGATTGAATCCGGCACAACGGTAATTGACGGGGATGGCACCATCAGTGCGGAAGCGGGTACCAACAACAGCTATGGTATCAATGTAAACGGTGGTAATTTAGTGATCAACGGCGGGAACTATTACGGTGCTATGACGGCTGTGCAAGTGCAAAAAGGCAGCTTGACCATCAACGGCGGCTTCTTTGATTTGGCGCCGACCATCAAATCTCTTGCCCCGTCTTTTTCCAAATATTTGGTGAACTGCATTGACGACGCATACAAAGACGGCTCTGCAACAGTTACCATCACCGGCGGCACATTCGTCAATTTTGACCCGTCTGTCAGCCCGGAAGGCGTAGGCACCTCCTATGTTGCGGATGGCTATACCGTAGTGTCTGAAACGCAGGGCAACGGTGATGTTTGGTACACCGTTGTACCCGCGTGACGATTTTCTGCAACAGGGTTTCGAGCTAAATGCCGAAACATAAAATTTCATCAGACAAGGAAGGCAAAAAATGGAAATCGGTTCTAAAAAATCCAAGATCTTGACCTCGGTCGTCGCAACTGCGCTTGCGGCGTCGCTGCTCATCGGCGGCGGCACATTCGCCTATTTGCAGGACGAAACAAACGACGTGGT
>UQZS01000015.1 GCA_900545625.1 uncultured Oscillospiraceae bacterium
GGTCTTTCGCGTGACCGCGCGGGCTTTGAGGTGCGCGACGTCCATTACAGCCACTACGGGCGTATGTGCCCCATCGAAACGCCTGAAGGCCCGAACATCGGCTTGATCTCTTATCTTGCCACGTTCGCGCGCATCAACAAATACGGCTTCATTGAAGCGCCCTTCCGCCGCATCGACAAGGAGACCGGCGTGGTGCTCGACGAAGTCACCTATATGACTGCCGATGTTGAGGATGCCTACATGGTCGCGCAGGCGAACGAGCCGCTTGACGAAAACGGCCGCTTCCTGCACAAAAAGGTCAACGCGCGCTTCCGCGACGAGTTCGTTGAGATCGAAGCGGGCGAAGCGGACTACATGGACGTTTCCCCGAAGATGGTCGTCTCCGTCGCCACGGCGATGATCCCGTTCCTGGAGAACGACGACGCCAACCGCGCTCTGATGGGCTCAAACATGCAGCGGCAGGCTGTGCCGCTTCTGAAGACTGAGTCTCCCATCGTCGGCACGGGTATGGAATATAAGGCGGCGGTGGATTCCGGCACGGTCGTGCTCGCAAAACACGCGGGCAAGGTCACGGCTGTGGACGCCGACCATATCGAGATCACCGTCAAGGGCGGTAAGGTCGATACCTACGAGCTCATTAAGTTCATGCGCTCGAACCAGGGCACCTGCATCAACCAGCGTCCCATTGTGGAGCTTGGGCAGAAGGTGGAGGAGGGCGAAGTCATCGCGGACGGCCCCGCCACCTCGAACGGCGAAATTTCGCTCGGCAAAAACGCCCTGATCGGCTTCATGACCTGGGAAGGCTACAACTACGAGGACGCCGTGCTCATCAACGAAAAGCTGGTGCGCGACGACGTTTACACCTCCATCCATATTGAGGAATACGAGCTGGAATCGAGAGATACCAAGCTCGGGCCCGAGGACATCACCCGCGACATCCCGAACGTCGGTGAGGACGCGCTTGCGAACCTCGACGAAAACGGCATCATCCGCATCGGCGCGGAGGTGCATTCCGGCGATATCTTAGTCGGTAAGGTCACGCCCAAGGGCGAGACGGAGCTGACCGCCGAGGAACGCCTGCTGCGCGCCATCTTCGGTGAGAAAGCGCGCGAGGTGCGCGACACCTCCCTGCGTGTGCCGCACGGCGAATACGGCATCGTGGTGGACGTTGAGGTGTTCACCCGCGAAAACAGCGATGAATTGAGCCCCGGCGTCAACAAGGTCGTGCGCTGCTACATCGCGCAGAAGCGTAAGCTGTCCGTCGGCGATAAGATGGCGGGCCGCCACGGCAACAAGGGTGTTGTCTCGCGCATCCTGCCGCAGGAGGATATGCCTTTCCTCGACGACGGCACGCCGCTGGACATCGTTTTGAACCCCTTGGGCGTTCCCTCCCGTATGAACATCGGGCAGGTGCTCGAGGTGCATCTGGGCTTTGCGTACCGCAAGCTCGGGCAGAAGATCGCAACGCCCGTCTTTGACGGCGCGCACGAAGCCGACATCCGTGAGGCGCTTAAGGAAGCCGGCTACCGTGAGGATGGCAAATCGATCCTCACCGACGGCCGCACCGGCTTGAAATTCGATAACCCCGTCACCGTCGGCGTGATGTACTTCTTAAAGCTGCACCACCTCGTAGACGATAAGATCCACGCGCGCAGCACGGGCCCGTATTCGCTCGTCACGCAGCAGCCGCTCGGCGGTAAAGCACAGTTCGGCGGCCAGCGCTTCGGTGAAATGGAAGTTTGGGCACTTGAAGCCTACGGCGCGGCATATACGCTGCAGGAGATTTTGACCGTCAAGTCCGACGATGTGGTCGGCCGTGTCAAGACCTATGAGTCCATTGTCAAGGGTCTCAACGTGCCCAAGCCCGGCATTCCTGAGTCGTTCAAAGTCCTGATCAAGGAATTGCAGTCGCTGGCACTTGACATCAAGGTGCTTGACGACGACGGCGAGGAGATCGACCTTCGCCAGACCTTTGAGGACGAGATCAACGAAGTGGGTATCCCCGCGCATGACGCGGATCTTGCAACCGGCGACGTGGTCAACGACGTCACGCTGGATGACGGCTATGTGACCGACGAAGATGCCGAAAGCGAGCTTGGGGAAGACGCATTCAACGAATATGTTTCCGACGAAGAAGAACCGTTCAACCCGGACGAGGTTGATGAGGATGACTTTTAATCCCCGCTTTCGTCGTAACCGTTCAGATTTTCAGGAAGAAGGTATTTGACAGATGGAAAATATTTCGTTTGCGTCCATTAAAATCGGCCTTGCCTCACCCGACCAGATCCGCGAGTGGTCTTACGGGGAGGTCAAAAAGCCCGAAACCATAAATTACCGTACCTTAAAGCCCGAGCGCGACGGCTTGTTCTGCGAGCGCATTTTCGGGCCTACAAAGGACTGGGAATGCCATTGCGGCAAATATAAGCGAATTCGCTACAAGGGCAAGGTCTGCGAGCGCTGCGGCGTCGAGATCACAAAGTCCAAGGTGCGCCGTGAGCGCATGGGGCATATCGAGCTTGTCGCACCCGTTTCGCACATCTGGTATTTTAAGGGTATCCCCTCGCGCATGGGGCTGATGCTCGACATTTCGCCGCGTGATCTTGAAAAGGTGCTGTACTTCGCGAAGTACATCGTCATTGATCCCGGTGACACGGAGCTTACCAAAATGCAGATCCTCTCCGAAAAAGAGTATCTGGATATGCGCGAAAAATATGAGGATGATTTCCGCGCGGGCATGGGCGCCGAGGCGATCCAGGAATTGCTTGCCGAGATCGACGTGGCGGCGCTCGCCGCAGAGCTTCGCGAGGAGCTGGAAACCGCGACCGGGCAGAAACGCACGCGCATCCTCAAGCGGCTGGAGGTCGCCGAAGCGTTCCACCAGTCGGGCAACCACCCCGAGTGGATGATCCTCAACGTCATCCCGGTCATCCCGCCCGACCTGCGCCCGATGGTGCAGCTTGACGGCGGCAGATTTGCGACGTCCGACTTGAACGATCTGTATCGCCGCGTCATCAACCGCAACAACCGCTTGAAAAGGCTTTTGGAATTGAGCGCCCCCGAAATTATTATCCGCAATGAAAAGCGGATGCTGCAAGAGGCGGTGGATGCGCTCATCGACAACGGCAGACGCGGCAGACCCGTTACGGGCCCGAACAACCGCGCGCTCAAGTCACTGTCCGACATGCTCAAAGGTAAGCAGGGACGTTTCCGCCAGAACCTTTTAGGTAAGCGCGTAGACTATTCCGGCCGTTCGGTTATCGTTGTCGGCCCCGAACTGAAGATCTATCAGTGCGGCCTGCCGAAAGAAATGGCGCTCGAGCTGTTCAAGCCCTTCGTGATGAAGCGGCTTGTGGAAACGGGTGTTGCAGGTAACATCAAATCCGCGCGCAAAATGGTCGAACGCTCCAAGACCGAGGTCTGGGACGCGCTCGAGATCGTTATCAAAGACCATCCCGTTATGCTTAACCGCGCGCCTACGCTGCACAGACTCGGCATCCAGGCGTTTGAGCCGGTGCTCGTAGAGGGTAGGGCCATCAAGCTGCATCCGCTGTGCTGCACGGCGTTCAACGCCGACTTCGACGGCGACCAAATGGCGGTGCACGTGCCGCTGTCCGCGGAAGCGCAGGCGGAAGCACGACTTTTGATGCTTGCCGCGAACAACCTATTAAAGCCCTCCGACGGTAAGCCCGTCGCCGTGCCGACGCAGGATATGATCCTCGGCTCTTATTACCTGACCATGGATAAGGACGACGATCCCGGCAACGGCAAGGTGTTCACCGGCTTTGATGAGGCTGTCATGGCATATGATGAGGGCTATATTGGCCTCCACTCCAAGATCAAGGTGCGCCGCACCGTGGAGATCGACGGCGAAAAGAAGACAAAGCTCATCGACACCACCCTCGGCAAGATCATCTTCAACAATCCCATCCCGCAGGATCTCGGCTTCGTGGATCGCTCCGACCCCGAAAACGCGTTCCGCCTGGAAGTTGACTTCTTGGTCAACAAAAAGACCCTCGGCCAGATCATCGACCGCTGCATCAAGGTGCACGGCGTGACCGTCGCGGCGGAGATGCTTGATAAGATCAAAGCGCAGGGCTACAAATATTCGACCAAGAGCGGCATTACCGTCGCCGTGTGCGACGCTACCATCCCGCCGCAGAAGCAGGAATTGCTGCATAAGGCGGAGGAGCGCGTGGATGCCATCACTGCCAACTATAAGATGGGCTTGATGAGCAACGCGGAGCGTTCCAAGTCCGTCATCAAGGTCTGGGAAGAGTGCACCAACAAGGTCGCACAGGGCCTTAAAGATAACCTCGGCAAAGAGAACCCCATCTATATGATGGTTGACTCCGGCGCGCGCGGTTCCGAAAGCCAGCTTCGTCAGCTTGCCGGTATGCGCGGCCTGATCGCGAACACGGCAGGTAAGACGATCGAAGTTCCCATCCGTGCGAATTACCGCGAGGGCTTGAACGTCCTCGAATACTTCATCTCCTCGCGCGGTGCGCGCAAGGGCTTGGCGGATACGGCGCTTCGTACCGCGGACTCGGGTTATCTGACCCGCCGTCTCGTGGACGTTTCGCAGGACGTCATCATCCGCGAAGAGGATTGCCACTGCCACGACGGCATCGAGGTCTACGACATCACCGACGGCAAGGAAATGATCGAAACGATGCGTGAGCGTCTTACGGGTCGTTATCTCTTGGAGGATTGCGTGGACGAGGCGACCGGCGAGCTGATCATGTCCAAGGACAAAATGATGTCTGAGGACGACGCCGCCCGCGTCGCGGATTATGTCAATGCACGTGAAAACCCTGCAGACCGCCGCATCAAGATCCGTTCGCTCTTAACCTGCGAATGTGAACACGGCGTTTGCATCAAATGCTATGGCTCGAACCTCGCGACCGGCACACCTGTTACCGTGGGCGAGGCAGTCGGTATCATCGCTGCACAGTCCATCGGCGAGCCCGGTACGCAGCTGACGATGCGTACCTTCCACACCGGCGGTATTGCTTCGAGCCAGGACATTACACAGGGTCTTCCCCGCGTTGAAGAGCTGTTTGAGGCGAGAAAGCCCAAAACGCTCGCGATCCTTGCCGAGATCGACGGCCGTATTTCGTTCCGCGAGATCAAGAAGAACGAGCACATCGTCGTGACCAACGACGAGACGGCTGAGGAAAAGAGCTATCTCATTCCCTACGGCTTCCGCAAGCGCTTCAACAGCGAGACCGACGCCGACGGCAACCCGATCTATGTCACCAAGGGTACGGCGCTCACCGAAGGTTCGCCGAACCCCCACGACATCCTTGCGATCAACGGCGTCAATGCGGTGCATGACTATCTCATCAAGGAAGTCCAGCGCACCTACCGTATGCAGGGTGTTGACATCAACGATAAGCACATCGAGGTCATCGTGCGTCAGATGATGCGCAAGCTCAAGGTGGACGATGCGGGCTCGACCTCGCTGCTTCCGGGCGCGACCGTCGAAAAGAACGAGGTGCTGCGCGCTAACCGCGCCGCACAGCAAAAGGCGGAGGAAAACGGCACGGAATTTGTGCCCGCGACCTGCTCGCCGGTGCTTTTGGGTATCACCAAAGCGTCCCTTGCTACGGAATCCTTCCTGTCGGCGGCCTCCTTCCAGGAGACGACCCGCGTGCTGACGGATGCCGCGATCAAGGGCAAGACCGACCCGCTTATGGGCCTTAAGGAGAACGTCATCATCGGTAAGCTCCTGCCGTCCGGCACAGGCATGGCGTGCTACAGCGACGTGCAAGTCGAGCCGGCGGGCGAGACCGACGGCGAGGCGACCGCCTGATCCCGACTTTTTTCCTGAAAATGCTTGACAAGCTAAGGTTTTCGGTGTTAAAATCTTAGCTTGTGTGAGCAAAGCAAACATCCTTTTGAAACGAGGATGTTTGTTTTGCTGACACGCTGTGTCAAAATCTATTAAAAAAGGAGGAAAACCACTTGCCAACCTTTAACCAGCTTGTTCGCAACGGCAGACAGACGCTTGAAAAGAAGTCCAAGGCGCCGGCGCTCGGCAAAGGTCTCAACTCGAAGAAAAACGTGATGACGGATAATGCATCTCCGCAGAAACGCGGCGTTTGCACCGTGGTCAAGACCGACACGCCGAAAAAGCCGAATTCCGCGCTTCGCAAGCTCGCCAGAGTGCGTCTGACGAACGGGATCGAAGTTTCCGCTTACATTCCGGGCGTCGGTCACAATCTGCAGGAGCACAGCGTCGTGCTCATCCGCGGCGGCCGTGTCAAGGACCTCCCCGGCGTGCGTTACCACATCATCCGCGGTACGCTGGATACGCAGGGCGTCAACGGCAGAATGCAGGCGCGCTCGAAGTATGGCGCGAAGCGTCCGAAAGCCGCGAAGAAGTAAGGCTTATTGCCTTTCGAAAACCGACAGAATCTGCTTGCAAGGGTTTACCTGTGCAGGGTTATATAGATATATGGCCTTTTGCATGGGCACCACGGGGTTTTGTCACCGAGTACCTATGATATCATTTTTATGAAGGAGGGAAGCGACGTGCCAAGAAGAGGCCAAACGGCAAAGCGCGATGTTTTGCCCGATCCGCTTTACAATTCCAAAATGGTCACGAGACTGATCAACAGCGTCATGCTCGACGGGAAAAAGGGCGTTGCCCAGAAAATCGTCTATGACGCCTTCAACATCATCGCTGAACAGACGGGGAAGGACCCGCTTGAAATGTTCGAAAATGCGATGGAGAACGTTATGCCCGTTCTCGAGGTCAAAGCCCGCCGCGTCGGCGGTGCGACCTATCAGGTTCCGATCGAAGTCCGTCCCGCCCGCCGCGAGACGCTGGGGCTTCGCTGGATCACTCTGTATGCGCGCCAGCGTTCCGAGCGCACGATGAAAGAGCGCCTTGCGAACGAGATTATGGATGCGGTCAATCAGACCGGTTCCGCATACAAGAAGCGTGAGGACACGCACAAGATGGCAGAGGCCAACAAGGCGTTTGCCCATTTCAGATGGTAATTACCGAGGGAGAATGTTATGCCAAGAAAGGTATCTCTTGAAAAAACAAGAAATATTGGTATCATGGCGCACATCGACGCAGGTAAAACGACTACCACCGAACGTATCCTGTTCTACACCGGCGTAAACCACAAGATCGGTGAAACGCATGACGGCGATGCCACCATGGACTGGATGGCGCAGGAACAGGAGCGCGGCATCACCATTACTTCGGCGGCGACCACCTGCTTTTGGAAAGACCATCGTATCAATATCATCGACACCCCCGGTCACGTGGACTTTACCGTGGAGGTGCAGCGCTCTCTGCGCGTTTTGGACGGTTCCGTGACCGTGCTTTGCGCAAAGGGCGGCGTCGAACCGCAGTCTGAAACGGTTTGGCGCCAGGCGGACGAATACCATGTTCCGCGTATGATCTACGTCAACAAAATGGACATCATGGGCGCGGATTTTTACCGCGTGCTCGACATGGTCAACGAGCGTTTCCACTGCAACCCTGTCCCCATCCAGCTGCCTATCGGCTGTGAGGACACCTTCAAGGGCATTGTGGACCTTGTTGAAATGAACGCCGAGATCTATTATGATGACCTTGGCAAGGATGTCCGCCGTGAGCCGATTCCGGATGACATGAAGGAGCTGGCGGAAAAATACCGTACCCAGCTTATCGAGCATGTTGCCGAGCAGGATGACGAGCTCATGGAAAAATACTTCAACGGCGAGGAACTCACCGTTGAGGAGATCAAGCGTACAATCCGCAAATCCACCATCGACAACACGATGGTGCCGATCACCTGCGGTACTTCCTACCGCAACAAGGGCGTTCAGCCGCTTCTCGACGCAATCGTGGACTATATGCCTGCGCCGACGGACGTTCCCGCCATCAAAGGCGTCAATCCGGATACGGATGAGGAAGAGGAGCGCCATGCGTCCGATACCGAGCCGTTTGCCGCGCTTGCGTTCAAGATCGCGACCGACCCGTATGTCGGTAAGATCTGCTACTTCCGTGTCTACTCGGGCACGGTCGAAGCCGGCGCGAGCGTTTACAACTCTGTGAAGGACAACCGCGAGCGCATGGGCAGAATCCTGCAAATGCATGCGAACCACAGAGAGGACTTGGAGGTCTGCTATTCCGGCGATATCGCCGCCGCCGTCGGCCTTAAAAACACCACGACGGGCGATACGCTCTGCGACGAAAAGCATCCGATCATCCTTGAGTCCATGAACTTCCCGGATCCCGTTATCCGCGTCGCGATCGAACCCAAGACCAAAGCCGGTCAGGAGAAGATGGGCATCGGGCTTCAGAAGCTTGCGGAAGAAGACCCGACCTTCAAGTGCTATACGGACGAAGAGACCGGCCAGACCATCATCGCCGGCATGGGCGAACTGCATCTGGAGATCATCGTCGACCGTCTGCTTCGTGAATTCAAGGTCGAAGCGAACGTCGGTAAGCCTCAGGTCGCCTACCGCGAGACCATCCGCAAGCCCGCATCCTCCGATACGAAGTATGCGCGTCAGTCGGGTGGTAAGGGTCAGTACGGTCACGTCAAGATCAATATCGAGCCCAATCCGAACGGCGGTTACGAGTTTATCAATAACATCGTCGGCGGCGCCATCCCGAAGGAATACATCGGGCCCGTGGATGCAGGTATTCAGGGCGCCATGCAGTCCGGTGTTTTGGCGGGCTACTCGGTCGTAGACGTCAAGGTCACGCTGTATGACGGTTCTTATCACGAGGTCGACTCCTCTGAAATGGCGTTTAAGATCGCCGGCTCCATGGCGTTCAAGGATGCCGCAAGAAAAGCCGATCCGGTGCTTTTGGAACCGATCATGAAGGTCGTTGTCATCGTGCCCGAAGAGTATATGGGCGACGTCATCGGCGATCTGAACTCCCGCCGCGGCGAGATCCAGGGCTTTGAGGACAGAAGCGGCGTCAAGCAGATCAACGCGCATGTCCCGCTGTCTGAGATGTTCGGCTATGCTACCGACCTGCGCTCCAAGACGCAGGGGCGCGGCCAGTACGTCATGGAGCCCGACGGCTATAAGGAAGTTCCGAAGTCCATTGCGGAAAAGATTATTTCCGAACGCACAAAGAAGGACTAATTTTCTAAAAACACTTGAAATTTTATCGGTTTATTGGTAAAATAACTGCACATAGTGCAGAAGTGTGATTCTTGCATCTATTACAAGGAGGAAAATCCAATGGCAAAGGAAAAATTTGAAAGAACCAAACCCCACGTTAACATTGGTACCATTGGTCACGTTGACCACGGCAAGACCACGTTGACGGCTGCAATCACCAAGACCCTCGCAATGAAGGGCTACGCCAAGTTCGAGGCGTATGACATGATCGATAAGGCGCCTGAGGAGAGAGAGCGCGGCATCACCATCAACACGGCTCACGTTGAGTATGAGACGGATAAGCGTCACTATGCACACGTAGACTGCCCCGGCCACGCCGACTACATCAAGAACATGATCACCGGCGCTGCGCAGATGGACGGCGCGATCCTTGTTATCGCGGCGACCGACGGCCCGATGGCGCAGACCAAGGAGCACCTGCTGCTTGCCCGTCAGGTCGGCGTGCCTTATATCGTTGTTTTCCTCAACAAGGCGGATCAGGTGGACGATCCCGAGCTGCTTGAGCTCGTTGAAATGGAAGTCCGCGAGACCCTCAATGAGTACGGCTTCCCGGGCGACGACACCCCGATCATCGTGGGTTCCGCGCTCAAAGCGCTTGAGTACAACGGCGGCGACATCAATGCGCCCGAACTGAAATGCATTTGGGATCTGATGGATGCAGTCGACAGCTACATCCCCACGCCCGACCGCAAGGCGGATCAGCCCTTCCTGATGCCCATCGAAGACGTTATGACCATTTCCGGCCGCGGCACCGTTGTTACGGGCCGTGTGGAACGCGGTCAGCTGAAGACCGGTGAAGAAGTCGAGATCGTCGGCTTGACCGATGAAAAGAAAAAGACCGTTGTTACCGGTATTGAAATGTTCCGCAAGACTTTGGATTATGCTGAGGCGGGCGACAACATCGGCGCGCTGCTTCGCGGTATCCAGAGAACCGAAGTGGAGCGCGGTCAGGTTCTTTCCAAGCCCGGCTCCATTCACCCCTACACCAAGTTCAAGGGCCAGGTTTACGTCCTGAACAAGGATGAAGGCGGCCGTCACACCCCGTTCTTCAACAACTATCGTCCGCAGTTCTATTTCCGTACTACCGACGTCACCGGCATCATCTCCCTTCCCGAAGGCGTTGAGATGTGCATGCCCGGCGACAACGTCGAAATGGACGTTGAGCTGATCACCCCCATCGCGATTGAAGAAGGTCTTCGCTTCGCTATCCGTGAGGGCGGCAGAACCGTTGGTTCGGGCGTTGTTGTTGCGGTTTCCGACTAATTTCTGTCAGCGAAACACACATCTGCCAAAAACCCCCGAAATCCTGCTTGCAGGGTTTCGGGGGTTTCTATGTTTGCTGTTACCTTGTAACACGGCAGGGGAGAGCCTTATCTCAAAAAGGCTTTTAAAGCCTTTGCCTGTCCGGTGACCCGTTTTGCCGATACGGGTACACCCGAGCGTGCATAATGCTCCAACTCCGTAAACAGCTCGTAAAAGGCGTTTTTCTGCGCAAAATTTTCACTCAACGGCTTTTTCTTCGCATAGGTTTCCAAAAGCCGAAAATGCCTGCCGTTTGCGTTGTTCAGCTGGTAAAGATCCATTTCGCTGTCCGCCCAACAGCCGTTGCACGGGTCGATGACGGCGGTCACCTTGCAAGCTGCTTTGTCCACTAAAATGTTCCACATGTTGTAGTCGCCGTGGAGGAGCGATGCGCGCTCGATCGGCAGATAAAAAATCGAATCAAACTGCTCGAAAGCTGCCTTTGCCGTTGCAAAAACCGCTTCGGGCATGTTCAGTTCCGACGCCGTCTCTAAAATGGAGGCGGCTCTTGGTTTGTAATAGTCTTGAAAGGTTGCATACCGCGTATTTGAGCCGATTTCCCCGAAGCCGTCGGGGCTTTGGACGGCGTGGAAGTGCAAAAGAATATCCACGATCTGTTCGGCAAGGCATTCGCGCTTTCTGCGGCTGAAATACCGCACGGCGCCGCCGTTTGTACCGGGCAGGAAGTCCATGGCAAGCACATCGAACGAAAGTGCAGCGTCGGCCTCGTGCGTCCATAAAACGCGCGGCATCGGTACGACGGCGTGTTCGCGCAAAAGCCTAAGCTGTGTGATCTCTGCCTGCATAACGCCCGCTTGTTTATAGGCTTTCAGTACTGTCGGGCCTTCCTTGCCGCATTGCACAAGATATACATCCGCATAATACCCGCCGCCGAGGCGCTTCGGGGCGCTTATGGGTTCTTCCGAATGTGCACGCAAAAAGCTTTCCAAAGCCTTAGCCGTCTCCATTGCACTTCAGCTCCTTTTCAGTAGGATCAACTATAAAGCGAGGGGAAAGACGGAGATTACGCTCTGTCTTTCCCTTTTTGCTTCCCTCACCGTACGGCAAATTGGCTGTTATACAGCGTATAATACGCGCCGCGCTTTTCAAGCAGCTCCTCGTGCCGGCCGGTCTCCACGATCTGCCCGTCGCGCATAACTAAAATCACATCGGCATTCCGAATGGTGGACAGGCGATGCGCCACGATGAAGCTCGTGCGCCCCTCCATCAGCTGTGCAAACGCCTTTTGGATGCGCAGCTCGGTACGCGTGTCGATCGAGGAGGTCGCTTCGTCCAAAATGAGCATCGGCGGCTTTTGCAGCATGACCCGCGCAATGGACAAAAGCTGTTTTTGCCCTTCGGAAATGTTGTCGCCGTTTTCCGTCAGCACTGTGTCGTAGCCGTTCGGCAGACGCTTGATGAAGCTGTGCGCGTGCGCCGCTTTCGCAGCGGCAACGATCTCTTCCTGCGTCGCATCCGGCACACCGTAGGCGATGTTGTCGCGCACCGTACCCTCAAAAAGCCACGTGTCCTGCAGCACCATGCCGAACGCCCCGTGGAGACTGCTGCGCGAGACCTCGCGAATGTTCTGCCCATCCACGGTGATCGTACCGCCGTTCGTATCGTAAAACCGCATCAACAGGTTGATCAGCGTCGTTTTGCCGCAGCCCGTGGGGCCAACTACGGCGACGGTTTGTCCGCTTTGCACATCCAGTGAGAAATCACGGATCAGCGGTTTCTTTTTGGTATAGGAAAACGCCACGCCCGAAAACCGCACCGCGCCGGAATCGACCTGTAAGGCGGGAAGCCGGCTGTCGTCGGATTCCTCTTTTTCGTCGAGCAGGCGAAACACGCGGTCTGCGCTTGCCAGCGCATTTTGGAATTCCGCGACAACGCCCGAGATCTCGTTAAAGGGCTTGGTGTACTGCGAGCAGTAGGAGAGGAAGGAGGTCAGTTCCCCGACGCTCAAACTCCCGCGCACGCACATATACGCGCCAGCAATCGCCACCGCGGCGTAAACCATAGCGTTCACGAACCGCGTGCAGGGGTTTGAAAGCGCGGAATAGAAGTGCGCGATCACGCCGACCTTTTGGAGCTTTTGGTTCATGTCCTCGTATTTTTCCTCTACGCTGTCTTCCATGCAGTAGGTTTTCACAAGCGTCTCGTCCGCGATCATTTCTGAGACATATCCGCTCATCTGCCCGCGCAGCTTCGCCTGTTCACGGTATTTGTCGTGCGAGCGCCGTGCGATAAAGCCCGATACGAAAAAGGAGAGCGGTGTTAAGACAATGACCACAAGCGCGAGCAGGGGGTGGATGACCGCCATGAATACCAGCGTACCGAGGATCGTCACAACGCCCGAGAACACCTGCGTAAAGCCCTGTAAAAGCCCCGTGCCCAAAATATCAATGTCCGTGACCACGGTGTTGAGGATGTCGCCGTGCGGCGTGCCGTCGATGTAGGAAAGCGGCACGCGCGACAGCTTCTGGAAGGTCTCGGCGCGCAGGCGCTCCATGGTAAGGTAGGAAAGCTTGTTGGAGTGGTAGGTCATGATCCATTGGAACAAGGCGGAAATGAGCAGTGCGACGACCAGCGCGATGCAAATGCGGAACAGCCGCGGGAAATCCACCGCGCCCGCGCCCGCAATACAGTCCACGGCAAGCCCGATGAATACGGGCACCAAAAGCGAACCGAGTATACCGATAAAAGCCGAAACAATGGCGAAGATCAAGTTTTTCTTAAAAGGGCTGATATAAACGAGCAGCCGCCGAAAGGTTTTCATGACACCGCCTCGCTTTCCGAAAGCTGTGAATCGCAGATCTCGCGGTACAGTTCGTTTTGAGCATACAGCGTTTGGTGCGTACCGATACCGCGCACTTCGCCGTCATCGAGTAGAATGATTTTGTCGGCATTTCGTACGGTGCTTACGCGCTGGGCGACATACAGAACGGTCTTGCCGCGCAGCTCTTTTGAAACGGCGCGGCGCATATTGGCGTCCGTCGCGTAGTCGAGCGCGCTGGAGGAATCGTCGAAGATCAAAATCTCCGGGTCATCCACAAGTGCGCGCGCCACGCAAAGGCGCTGGCGCTGCCCGCCAGAAAAGTTTTTGCCGCCCTCCTCGACGGGCGCGTCAAGGCCCTCCGGGAGCTTGTCCACAAATTCGCTGCACTGCGCAATGCGAAGCGCCTGCCGCAGGGCTTCATCCGAAATATCCCGTTTGCCGCACAGCAGGTTTTCGCGCACCGTACCCTGAAACAGCCGGCTTCCCTGTGACACGATGTGTACCGTGCCGCGCAAAGCCGCAAACGTGCAGTTGCGCACATCCCTGCCAAAGATCCGCACCTCGCCGCCGGTCACGTCGTGCAGCCGCATCAAAAGGTTCACAAGCACGGATTTCCCCGCGCCCGTGCCGCCGATAATGCCGACGGTCTCGCCGCGCTCTATGGTGAAATCAATGTCGGAAAGCAGCTTTTCCTCCGACCCCGCGAACGAAAAGTCCACATGCCGCACCTCTACGGCGGGGGCGCTCTCGTCAAATGTCTCTTCTGTGCCCTCGTGCATGGAAGGTTCTGCGGCGAGCACCTCCTTGACACGGTCTATGCTTGCGCCTGCCTTGGTAAAGACGACGATTACGTTGGCGAATACGATGATGGAAAGCAGGATCTGCGTCATGTAATTTGTCAGCGCAATGATCTCGCCCTGTGTCAGAGACCCGGCGTTCACCTTGAACCCGCCGAACACCAAAAGCGCCGCAATGCCGAGGTTGATGACGGCAAAGGTCAGGGGATTGAGGTAAGCGTTGAGTTTAGCTACGCGCATGCAAACACGCGTAAGCGCTTCGTTGCCGTCGGCAAAACGCTTCGTTTCATGAGCCTGACGTACAAACGCGCGGATCACGCGCACGCCCGAAAGATTTTCCCCCGTAATACGCAAAAGTCCGTCGAGCTTTTGCTGGATCTTTTTGTACAGCGGCAGCGAGCGACTCAAAACATAGTACATGATCCCGCTTACAAGAAAGCCTGCTATAAAGAAGATGACGGACATCCGAAGATCCAGCGCCATCGCCATGATCAGTGAGCCCGCTATGAGAAACGGCGAGCGGAACACCAACCGAATGAGCATCGCCACACCCGACTGGATCTGGTTTATATCGTTTGTAATTCGTATAATGAGCGTTGCGTTGGAAAATTGTGCACGGTCAGCGCAGGAAAGCGTATGGATCTTGTGCAGCAGATCGCGACGCAGCGCCGTGCCTACGCCCTGCTGCGCAACGGCGGCACAGTATTGGCAGATCACGGCAAAGCCTAAGCCCGCAGCGCCTAAAAGCACCATAAGCCCGCCCATTTTAAGGATGTACGGCACGTCGCCGTTCTGTACGCCGACATCCACGATGCGTGCCATGACAAGCGGCACCAAAAGTTCTAAGATCGCCTCGGTCAGTTTGCAGGCGGGCCCCAAAATAAATTCTTTTTTATAGAGCATGTAGTATTTTCGCATACGTTCAACTCCATCAATACCTTTGCATTAGTATACCATTTTCTGCGATTTTTTCAAGGTATACGGAATACAAATGGAAAAGGAGCTGCAGCTAAGGAGGGGCGTGCTATGCAAAAACGGACGCGGCGAATACTCGCGCTGCTCTGTGCCGGTGTGCTGTCTGTTGTGGGCGTTTTCAGCGGACTGCATTTCGGCTGCACTTTTCCAATCCTATTGGAAGATGCCGAGCACGGCACGATCTATTGCACAAAATCGCGCGCCCGTCTGTTTTCCTCGGCAGTCATCTGCCTTTACCCGGATCCGGGATTTACCATTGAACGTGTGACCGTCAACGGGGAGGATCAAACCGAAAAACTGCAACGCGACCGCCTGACGCTGCGCTTCATCCACGGGGAGATCGTGGTGCACGCCAGCTTTAAAAAAACAGGCGGGCAGGCCGCCTTTGACGCGGTATTCGTCGCAAAGAAAAACGGTTCCGCAGGATATGCGGAACCGTTTTCGGAAGCATATATGCAGGAAAGGCTTTAGGCATCCGCGTCGTCGCTTTGCATAAACCGTTTCCAAAGGGGCGAAGCGGCGACGGAGAACAGCAATGCGATCACAGCGATCAGGATCCACATCCAGAAAAGCAGATCCCAGCCGTCCCGGCGCTCTAAAAGCGCGCCGGCAAGCAGGTTGAGCGCCCCGCAGCCTACATAAGCGGCGGCGTTTAAAAAACCCGCTATGGTGCTGACACGTCCGGTTTTGGAAAAATGCAGGGGAACGATCGTGATATACATAACGTTGATCGCAAACATGCAGTTTGTGACCACCGCCATACTCACTAAAGAAAGCACAAGACTGCTGCTCCCGAACAGCCGCAGCAGAGTGAGGAAAACAGCCGCGATCGCAAAGAAAATGACGGCAGTAAGCGGCTCATTGCGGATACGGCGGTTGATCGCTTTGGCAAACCATGCACCGGTTACGTTGATGATGGGCAGCAGCATGGTAAGCGCCAGAGAAAATACCGTGTTGGAGCCGAATTCGCTGGTAAAAAAGGTCGGCACCCATTGCGTGACGCTGTCCTTGAGCGTGCCTTGGATGACGATCGGCACAAGCAGCAAAAGCGCGCCGCTTGACGCCATAAGCAAAAAGGTTTTGCGCGCGCTCAGCGCCGTGCGTGCAGACGAGTTGTCTGCCGTTTGTACAACACGGCCTGTCTTAGAACGGAATAAGCCCCGCGTACCGAAGATCCAAACGAGCGAAGCGGCAAGCGAAACCAATCCACAGTTTAAAAACACATAACGCCACGGCAAAAACAACAGCGTTAAAAGGCTCACGCCATAGCTCGAAAGCGTGCCGAGCGGTACGCTTGCCGCCATGTGGATGCCGAATTTATCCCGCGTAGGCGCATCAAAATTCACCGAGGCGATTTTCAGGATCGGCGACCACACCAGCGACTGTACCGCCCCGTTCAAGCCCCATAAGAGGAGGAAAGCGATGTAGCTTTCCGTACAGAAAAGCCCCAAGTTGCAAAGCCCGGAAACCAACATCCCCGTAAAGATCATTCTGCGCGTATCGAGCTTGTCGCCGATCACACCGCTTATAAGCTGCCCAAGCCCATAGCAAATGAAAAATGCCGACGAGATATTGGCAAGCTGCCCCTCGGTGAATACGCCTTCACGCGAGAGCTCCGGCGTAGCGGCGGAAAAGTTTAAGCGGCACACATACGTCGAGGCATATGCGATCCAGCAAAAAACAAGCGTTAAAAAATCCTGTTTGCGCTTGTAACCCAAGTACTTTTGTGTCATAATCATGGGTGCAGACCTCAACAAAGGAGAATAAAAATGGGGCTTTTTCAAAACCGCAGGGATGCCGCATATCTTCAAAGACTGGATACGCGCGGCGTATTTGATAATACCACAAAAAACGCGCTGCCGCAAACAATAGTTGCAAAAATCGTGCAAAGCCATTTCGCTTCGCCAAACGGTAAAACGCCGAAAGCGCTGCTGATCGGTTTTGACGGCGCGCGCGCCGACAGTATGCACCTGCTCGTAAAAAGCGAGGATGAAGCAGTGACGGGCAAGCTGTTTACCTCGGCTTACAGCGCGGTAAACGCACTCAAAGCGGCAGGCGGGCTGTATTTGAGCTTCGCGGGCGGCGTGCCTGAAAACCCGCAGGAGACCTCCACCGCGCAGGGCTGGGCGGCGATCCTGACGGGTGTTTGGGGCGACAACAACGGCGTGAAGCGGCACGTCCCCTTAAAAACGGACTGCCCCACCGTCTTGCGCAACCTTGCGGAAAGCGGGAAAAAAGCCGCCTTCCTTGCGGAGTGGGCGGACCATTTTACGATCACCTATAAAGAAGAAATACGCATGGCGGAAGAGAAAAAACTGCCGCTTTGTTTTCGAAAATATGCGGATGACGCGGCGCTTGCGCAAGCCTTTTCCGAACATATCGCGGGCGACACCGACTGTATTTTCGGGATCTTTGAAGCGCCGGATTATAATGGCCATACCACGGGCTTCGGTGCGCAGAATTACCGCTATGCCGCAGGGGTCATGCATCTGGACAATCTGGCGTATCGCTTGATGGAAGAGGTACGCGCACGCCCGACCTACGAAAAAGAGGATTGGCTCGTGCTCATCACCTCCGACCACGGCGGCCATGGCCGCGGACACGGTACGCAGCAGATGTATGATCGTATGACTTTCATCGCGTGCAATCAGCCGATCGAAGGCTAATTGAACCATACAGATTTATGAAGAGGCGTTTTCTGTCCAAAACGACAGCAAAGCACCTTTTTCGTTTGGGCAGCGCTCTTCGATCACGGCGTCCAGCAGCCAATCAAGCGTTTTGCGCAGTCCTGCGCCCGCCGGTACGCCGGCAGCAAGCAAATCATCGCCGTTAACGGCAAGCGAATGCAGAGAAACGCAATCGCCGTTTTCCAAAATCTCCGTAAGGAGGCGTTCCATGTTCTCCAGTTTTTCGTCGATGGCGTGCGGCTGTGCTTTCCCGCGGCAGTCGGCGCGCTTGATCGCGATCAGTGCGCGGTAGTCTTCTTCACCGAGGCTTGCCAGCAGCTTTTTCGCCTGTATGCGGTCGCGCGGGGCTTTCGTATCGTGGATCTCTACAAGCCGTGTTACACGCCGCACGGTTTTGTTCGGGTAGCGCAGCCGCCGCAGGATCTGCTCGGTCAATTCCGCGCTGACAGCGGCATGTCCTTTGAAATGCGCAACGCCGTTTTCGTCTGCACGGCGGCAGGCGGGCTTGCCGAAATCGTGGAAGAACATGCAAAGGCGCAGTTCTTCCTCCTGTGGTGCGGCGTCCAGCGCGGCGAGCGTGTGGTGAAACACGTCGTAGCAATGGTACGGCGTGTTTTGCTCGCAGCCGATGAGCGCGGAGAGTTCCGGCAAAAACACCTCTAAAACCGGGGAAAAACGGTCTATGGCTGCCCCGGCATGCTTGCCGCACAAAAGCTTTGTAAATTCCTCGCGGATACGCTCGGCGGCAATGTGTTCCAAAAGCGCACGGGTATTTAAGATCGCCTCAGCAGTCTTTGGCTCCACCGAAAATCCAAGCGTCGCAGCGAAGCGGACTCCGCGCAAAATGCGCAGCGCATCCTCGCGAAATCGCCGCTCCGGATCGCCGACAGCGCGCAGTACGCCGTCGTTTAGATCCTTTAAGCCGTCAAAAAGATCGACCACACCGCTTTGCTCATTCCAGCAAAGCGTGTTGACCGTAAAATCGCGCCGCGCAAGATCCTCGCGCAGATCCCGCGAAAAGGTCACGCTTTGCGGATGGCGCGCATCCTTGTAATCGCCGTCTATGCGATAGGTGGTGATCTCCAAAGACATGCCGTCCAAAAGCACGGTCACCGTGCCGTGACGCAGCCCCGTTTCAACAAGGCGGCAATCTGAAAAGACCGTCTCAACCTCCTCGGGGAGCGCGGCGGTCGTAATATCCCAGTCCTCAGGGGTTGTCCCAAGCAAACTGTCGCGCACGCATCCGCCCACGGCAAAGGCTTCAAATCCGCTTGCCATAAGCCTTTGCAGCGCCGTGCGCACCTGCTTCGGCGCATCGATCCGCATCCCGCCGCCTCCTTTCCGAAATCAAAAAGTTTCACCCGAATTGTAGCAGATTTGTCTCTCAAAATCAATGCCGCGGACGTTTCAAGACGCAGGTGTTTATGGGTTATTTTTCTTCCGTCAGCGGCAGGTAGTAGGGGATGATGCTTTCGTACCGTCCGTCAGGCATATGGAACCCGCCCGGTATTTCGCCGAGCTCTATAAAGCCGAGCTTTTGATACAAACGCCGCGCCGCTTTGTTGGTCTTGACCACGGCATTGAACTGCAAAATGCGAAAGCCTAAGCGCTTCGCCTGCGCGATGCAGTCGCGCACCAAAAGCTCGCCGACCCCTTGCCCGCGGCGGCTCCCGCAGACCGCATAGCTTGCGTTGCAGATATGCCCGCAGCGCCCGACGTTATTTGGGTGCAAAATATAAAGTCCCGCAAGCTCACCCGTTGCGGTGTCCACCGCGACGCCGCAATACGACTGCTCCCCGAAAAACCGCTCGCCCGCAGATTTGTCCAGTGTTTCGGTCTGCGGGAAGGCGTCTCCGCTTTCCACCACTTCATTCCAAATCGCGCACATGGCGGGGATGTCCGCCTTTTTATGCGCACGTACCTCTATCTGCATCTTGTTCCTCCGTTTCATTTTCTTCGTTCATTGTAAAGCGCGGCGTGCGTCCCGTCAATCCCCCACGGCAAAAAGCCGTAAAAGGCGCAGCGAGAACAAATCGCGGGGAAAAAGCAAGTGGACAGTTTGCAGATTTTTCATCATTTTTTTTGGTGGTTTTCACGATTCTTTGCGTTTTGTCTGCAATCTTAGGTGAATCGCGATTTTTTCTGTTGAAAAAAACGAAGCGGAATGTTAAAATCATATAGTTACTGAAAACGCAGGAGGCAATGCCAATGAATGTAGTCGAAAAAGTCAAGGACTTTGCCGTCAAAGTCCCAACGTATTGGAAAACGCCGCCTTTGGGCAGGTACATGACGTATAAAGAGATCTGTGCCTACTCGTTCGGCGGTATCGGTGCATATTTCCTGATTTACGTTGTCCAGCAGTTGTTCCTTTCGGTCAACAACTTCATCATCGGCAGCGCCATCGGCTTGGATGCACGTCTGATTTATATCATTTATGTTATCGCGATCATCGCGGGCTTCCCGTGCACAGCCATTCGTGCATACATCATCGATAACGTCCGCAACAAGAAGGGCAAATACCGCCCCTACCTCATTTCCATGGGTATTCCGACGGCGATCCTCGCCATCGGGATGGTTTGGGTTCCGTATGAAAAAATTGAAAGTCAGGTCGCCAAGGCGGTCATCATCCTTCTCTTCAACTTTGGCTTCCAGTTTTTCTATCAGTTCTTTTATGAGGCGTATGAGAACCTGATCAAGGTTCTTTCGCCGAACACACAGGAGCGCGCGGACGTTGCCGCGTTCAAGTCCATCGTGTATTCCATCGCACCGTCCATCGCGACGGCGATCATGCCGCTGCTTGCACAGCTGATCACGGGCGGCAGTCTTACGAATATGCGCCTGTACCGCATCGCCTATCCGCCTATGGCGATTGTCGGCATTTTGATGTCGATCATGGTGTATGCCAACACGCAGGAAAAGATCGTACAGGCGAAGACGCACGTCATCCAGATCAAATTCATCGATGCGCTGCGCTCGGTCGCCAAAAACAAGTATTTCTGGATCATCTCTCTTGCCGGCTGGATCGGCTTTCTGGAAAGCTCCTACAGCGTTATCCTTAACTGGCTCTATCAGTATAAGCACGCGGCTTCCGCCGGTGAGTTTACGATCATCGGGTTGATCTACGGAAACGCTTCGTTCTGGGGCATGCTGTTTGCGCCCTTTGCCATCCGTCGTTACGGGAAAAAGCGTGTGCTTATCACGACCAACTTCTTAAATATTATCTTCATTGCCGCCATGTATCCTGTCATTGCGGCAGAGCCCGCACACATGATCTGGGTGGTGCTTGTCTGCCTGTTTGCTAACGGTGTGGTCGGTGCGTTTGCACACATTTTAACGCCCTCTATCGATGCGGATATCCGCGACTACCAGCAGTATGTGACCGGCGAGCGCATCGACGGTATGTTTTCTACGGTGGGGCTTATCGGTCAGATCGTGACGATGGCAACGAGCAGCGTCATCCCGTTCGTGTATTCCGAAATGGGTATCAATGAGGCAACGCTGCAAGCCAACCTGCCCGAGATCATTCAAAATGCAAATGATCCGGGTCTGGATCTCACCAACATGTATAACGTTTTGTATGTGGATGAGATCTTCGACAACATCATGCTTGTGCTCATCCTGCTTTCGGTCGTCGGCGCATTCATGAACGTCATCCCGTACTTCTTCTACGACCTGTCCGAAACGAAGCAGCGCGGCATGATCAAGGTGCTGCAGATCCGCGCCATGTTTGAGGATTACGGCAACGGTGTTTTGCAGGATAAGGACATCGTTTCCACCATTGACACCATCCGTGAAGCGGAGACCTATGCAAGCGCTGCGCCCAAGGAGATCACCAAGCGTGATATCAAGGCGGCGAAGAGCAAGGCGGAAAAGAAAGCCGCCAAAAAAGCGTATCGCGATGCGATGGAATACAACCGCATGATCGAGATCTCCAAGATCGTCATGGATGAAATGAACCGCTTTACGACGGTCGAGGGTCAGGCGCAGCTTGAGGAAGCCAAACAGGCTGTGGAAATGGGCTATGACTTCATCTATAACTTTGACCCGCAGGCTGTTAAGCGCGCAAGAGCGCTGCCGAAAGCGACGGAGAAAGAAAAGGCATACCGCAAGGCGGAGATCCAGCGCGCGCGTGACGCCGCATTTGCCCGCCGTACTGCGCTTCGTAAATTCCCCGACGGCATTCAGGAATTCGACGTTTCCGTGTTTGAATCGCTGTTTGCCCGCGAGGATGCGCTGAACGAAAAGATCGAGTCGCTTTACAAGGCGTATTATGACGCGAAGAAGCAGAAGAATCAGGCGGAAGTCAATTCCCTGAAAGCGGATATCAAAGCCGCCAAGGCGGAAAAGAAGGTGCTCGACGCCGAGATCAAAAAGGCGGGCGACGAGAACGCGCTGTATACCCGCGCCGCCAAGCCCTACATTGATGCGAAAAAGCTCTTGACGCAGGCGGAAAATTACGACCGCTTTGAAGAGATCGCAGCCATGTATGACGACGCGAAAGTCCGCCATGAAGAAGCTTTGGCACAGGCCGCTGCGGAAGCCGAGCGCCAGAAGCAGGAAGAAAAGGCGTACGCCGCACAGCTCAAAGCTCAGCGCGCCGCCGAAAAAGCCGCAAAGAAAGCGGAAAAGAAAAAAGATAAAGACGGCAAATAAGAGCCGCAAATGAAAAAACGGACAGCCCGCTCAGAGCTGTCCGTTTTTGCACAGGCGAAAACAGAAAGCTGCGCGGATTTGGTAAAATTCTACAACTCGCGCTTGAAATAAGGAAAGAATTATGGTATTCTAATCCATTATAAAGCAATTTGTCCTTTTTCGGGGAAAATGAGGGAACCGTCTTGGAAAATGCATGTCAAATCAAATCGGGCGGCGTCAAATTCCGTGATTTTCGGTTTTGTAATTGCGGCTATGAGGAAAGCGACGCAGGGCAGGGGTTCGGCCCGGCGGTCAAGAATCACTATGTCCTGTACTATGTGCTGAGCGGTTCCGGTGTATTCGGTACGGATGACCGCCAATACACCGTTACGCGCGGGGAAGCGTTTCTGATCTGCCCGGATGAACGCGCATATTACCGTGCAGATGCGGATGACCCATGGAGCTATCTCTGGGTCGGTTTCGACGGTGACAAGGCGGAGGAGTACCTTCGCGAAATGAAGCTGCTCGGTGTGAAAAAACCCGTGTTCCGTATACGCAACGGCTTTGCGCTCAAGCAGATCGTCACCGAGATGCTCAAGTGCAACCACTCAGGGTTAGACAATGAATTCGCTTTGCAGGGGCTTTTCTGCCGTTTTTTTTCTGTCATTAGCGCTGAGGTGACCGGCCGCGGCAAAAAAGCGGAAGAAAGCGGCAGGCAGAATTATTATATCAAAAAGGCGATCACCTTTATCCGTGATAACTATTCCAACGGTATCAATGTTTCGGATGTTTCCGAGTATGTGGGCCTCAACCGCAGCTATCTGTTCACGCTGTTTCAGGAGCATTTGGGAATTTCGCCGCAAAAATATTTGAGCAATTTCCGTCTGGAACGCGCTTGCGAGCTGTTACAGGCGACAAATTACTCGATCGAGGATATTTCCTATTCCTGCGGCTACCGCGACCCGCTGGTTTTTTCCAAGGCGTTCAAAAAGCTGTACGGCGTTTCGCCCTTGAAATACCGCAAGGAGCTTTGATCACCGGTGCGCTTTTATGATCGTACCGCAGGCAATGCGTGCGCCTGCGTTTCCCGACGGCTGTGTCGTAAAGTCGTCGGGTTTTTTATGAATAATCACGCTCTTCCCGATGATCTCCGAAACGGAAAAACGGTCGCAAAGCACGGCGCTCCACGCCTTGCCGCGGGCGTTGGCAAACAGGGGCGGCAGGTCGCCGGCATGCGCGGGATGTGCACAGTCTGACGGGTTATAATGCACGCCCGCACCGGAAAAGGCTTCACCGTCCGACGGGCGGCAGTCTCCTTTTTCATGGATGTGCATGCCGAAAAACCGCGCGCCGCATGCCGTGTCATCCACGGGCAGCCCGCGTACATTGCTGACAACAAGTACGCCGCGGTCGCCCGCAGGGTAAAACAGAATGCGTCCACCGATGAGCGGGTACGCCGCAGATCCTTTCACATACGCTGCGGCATATGGCTTGCAACCCTGCAAAATACGGGAAAAATCCACGTTTTCCTGTTGGAATGTATACAAAAAAATCACCTCCGTGTTTCAGTATATGAAACACGGAGGCGCTTTTTGCACAAGATACCGCAAATATTCAAAGGGGCCTTTGCTCGGCATGCTCGCGTTGATAGGCGTGCAGCAGTTCACGCAGCTGCGCAGCATGGCGGGCTTCCTCCACAGCCAGCGCGGAAAAGACTTTCCGATACTTTTCGTTTTCGGCGTATTCGTCGGAATACCCCTCAAAATCCCGCGCCATTTCCATGGAATTTTCCCACGCGCGCAAAAGCCTGTCGCGCACGGTGGTCTCGATCTTGTGCCGGTTCTGTTCGTTTTGCATGGTAAGCCCTCCCAAAAGCAGTATGCCCGATCACGCGGCGATTATCCCCGCCGCGAACGGTTCGCCGGATTTTCCAAAATGTTGCCCTGCGCATCAAACCGCGAACCGTGACAGGGGCAGTCCCACGAGTGTTCCTGCCGGTTGTAATGCAGCGCACAGCCGAGATGCGTGCACCGCTTCGGCAGAGGGGTGAGCAGGTTCCCGAACGTGGACAGCCCGTTGACCAAGAGCTGCGGCTTGAAGATGGAGCGCTGCGGTGAAAATACCGGCGCGTTTTCGTTACCGCGCCCTGTAAGCATATCCGTTAAGATCTGCGCCGCTGCCATGGCGGAGGTCATGCCCCATTTGTTAAATCCAGTGGCGACATAAAAATTTTCAAGCTTCGGCGCGTATTTCCCGATGTAAGGGATGCCGTCGAGCGACATGCAGTCCTGCGCCGCCTGTCGGTAACGGATGCGGCTTTGCGGAAACTGCTTTCCCGCAAAGGCTTCAAGCACCGAAAATCCACCGCCTTTCGCCCCCGTTTTGTGCCCGCCGCCGCCTAAAAGCAAAAAGCCCTGCGCGTCCCGAAAGGAGAATGCGCCGCCGCCGTGCTCCAAAAACATACCGCCCGCACGCGGTGCATTTTCAAGCGCTAAGACATAGGAGCGGTGCTGGTACATTTTCATAAAATACAGCCCGCGGCGGTCGATAAAGGGAAAGTGCGTGGCGATGATGACGCGCTTTGCGTCAATGAAGCCGTGATTCGTGTAAGCGCGCGTACCGTCAAAACCGCGCACAAAGGTGTGCTCGAATATCGTAAGATCCCGCGCAAGTGCAAAACAGAGTTTAAGCGGATGGAACTGCGCCTGATTTTTCATGCAGATCCCGCCTTTTGCGGGCAGGGGAAGCGTGCTGCTGTCCGTGAACGCGGCGGGGATGCCGAGCACGTCGCAGGCAGCGAGTTCTTCTTCTATGGCAGGCATGTTTTGTTCCGTGCGCGCAAAGACGGCGGCGTCCGTTTCTTCAAAATCACAGTCTATGCTGTTTGCAAGGCTTCGGTATGCCTCCAGCGCCGTGCGGTTCGCCTCATAATATTGCCGCGCCGCTTCATCACCGTAATCCTTTCGAATTCGAGCGTAAATCAGCCCGTGCTGTACTGTGATCTTCGCGGTTGTGCCCGCCGTCGTGCGCGAGCAGAGCACGTCGCCCTCGACGAGCATACACGCTATGCCCGACTGCTGCAAATGATATGCACACAAAATACCCGTGATCCCACCGCCGACGATAAGCACGTCGGTCTGTTCGTTTTTCGATTGTTCGGGAAACTGCGGACGGTTCGCCGCTTCATTCCAAAGTGACTGCATAACGCCCTCCGAAAAAGGGATTTAAAAATAGCATGTGCAGATTTCCCGCATAAATTCAGCCGCCACACCGTGCGGAAATCCTTGCCAAATAACGGAAAACGTGATAAAATATTTTATTATATTTTACCGAAAAAATCTTTTGCCGCCGGCAGGGAAGAGAAAGGGAGGCCGTTATGGACTTCAGCGTTTTTTCAAACTTTGATTTTTCCGTGTTTCAGTGGATCCAGGAGCACGTCTGGTGCGCGTTTCTGGATGCCGTCATGCCCATTATCACCGTTTTGGGCGAGGGCGGCTGGATCTGGATTGTCATCGCCGTGCTGCTTTTGTTCATGCCGAAATACCGCAAGGCGGGCGTGACTATGGCATTTGCGCTTATTTTGATGCTGATCCTAAACGACGGGATCCTCAAAAATATTTTTGCACGTCCGCGCCCGTTTAATTTCGAGCCGTTCGAGGCGCTGTATCAGAGCTTTGCGACGGATGCGAGCGGCAAGCCTGAACTGCTCGTAAGCCTGCCGTCGAGCTTTTCGTTTCCCTCGGGGCACACCTCCTCGTCCTTTGCGGCGGCTGCAGCGATCCTTATCAACAAAAAGTGGAAAGCGGGTATCCCCGCGCTCATCCTCGCCGCGCTCATCGGTTTTTCGCGCAGCTACCTGATGGTGCACTACCCGACCGACGTGCTGTTCGGTGCGCTGATGGGCATCGTTTACGCCTTGCTGGCTTACTTCCTGATCGCCCGCTTTGTGTACCCGCCGTTTGACAAGCACGTCGGGCAGAAGGTGGACGCCTGGCGGCTTAAAAAATTCGGGAAAAAGGAAAAAGCGGCATAAAGCGAAAGGAAGAATGGATATGACGGCTCCGAAAGGCAAAACCGCAGACCTGCGCTTCCATGACGGAAAATTCCGCATTATGCAGGTCGCGGACACACAGGATACGCAGGCCACTTCCAAGGATACGCTGCGCTTTTTGGCGGCGGCGCTCGACCGCGCCCGCCCGGATCTTGTGGTGTTTACGGGCGACCAGTTTAAAGGGTATGGCGTCAGCTTCCTTGCGGGCGACCGCGAACGGAATTTTGAAAAGGCGATCGGCAATCTGATCGCGCCTTTCGAAGAACGCGGCGTGCCCTTTACCTTTGTGTTCGGCAACCACGATGATCAGGCGTTCGGCATTTCCAAGGAAAAGCAGCTTAAACTGTATCAGGCACACAAAAACTGTCTGGCTGTAGCGGGGGATGAAACGCTGGAGGGGCTTTGCAATCAATACCTCAATATCCGTTCGTCGGACGGCGAACGCATTGTGTTCAATCTGTATCTGATCGATTCCCTCTCCACCACGCTCGACGGCAGATGCGCGAGCGTTACCAAAGGGCAGATCGAGTGGTACCGCACCGTGCGCGAATATTTGCGTGAGCAGGCGGGGGATTATGTGCCTTCTATCGTGTTTCAGCACATCCCCGTGCCCGAAATGTGGGATGTGCTGAAAGAAGTCCCCAAGACCCACAAGCCCCACGCGCAGGGCTTTCGTGATCATGCAGGCAAGTTTTATGACATTGATGAACGGGTTCTGGTAAAAGGCAACTGTGACTTCCTGCTGGAAACGCCCGCTACGCCCGCCGAAAACAGCGGCGAATTCGAGGCTTTTTCCGAAAAGGGTGACACGCTCGCCATGTTTTTCGGGCACGACCACAACAACAGTTTTGTCGCGCGGCATGGCAGCATGCTGCTCGGTTATACGCAGGGCTGTGGGTTTAACGTTTATGGCCCGCGCTTAAACCGCGGCGTGCGTATCATCGATCTGTCGGAGGATGATCCCAAAACCTTTAAAACGCATACGCTTCTGTACCGCGACCTGTTCACGGTCAAGGATATTCACAATAAGCCGAAGTATCTGCTGTATTCCTACGCCCCGCCGAGCGTGGAATCCGTCATGCCGACGCTCAAAAAACTCGGCGTTGCCGCGGCAGCTGCGGCTGTGGGCGGCGTGCTGTATGCGATCACCAAAAAAAGCAGTAGATCCTAAGCGGCTATACTAAAATTCAAACATACCCGTGCGGGGATTCTCGCACGGGCTTCTTTTTACCTGTAAAAAATTCTGCGGGGCTGTAGCTTTTGCGCCGGAAAGCGTACTATATTGGTGACCGCGGTCACAAAGGCTATACGAAAGGAGAATACGTGTGGCGGAGGATGAAAAAATTTTGGCGATGCTTTTTGCACGCAACGAACAAGCCGTCCATGAAATGGATATGCAATACGGTCGGATTTGCCGCAAGCTCGCGCACAATATTTTAAGGGATTCGCGCGACGCGGAAGAGTGCGTCAATGATGCGTATCTCGGCGTTTGGAACGCAATACCGCCCGAACGGCCCGCGCATTTGCTTGCGTATCTTTGCAAAATCGTGCGCAACCTTGCGCTCAAACGGCTCTCGCAAAACACGGCAGCCAAACGAAGCGCCCATACTGTGGCTTTTGAAGAACTTGCGGATTGTCTGTCGCAGGGCGACACGGTCAGCGAAGCGGTGGATGCCGGGGAGACGGCACGTCTCCTTTCGGACTTTCTGGACACGCTCTCTAAGGAAAACCGCGTAATCTTTTTACGGCGGTATTGGTTCTGTGATCCGTATAAGGACATTGCCGCGCGCGTCGGGCTGTCCGAAAAGAATGTATCCGTCCGTCTTGCGCGTATGCGCAAACAGCTGGGAGCGTATTTACAGGAAAAGGAGGACTTAAAATGACGGTAAAACAATTTGCCGAAGGCCTTTCGGCGCTCGATGACCGCTATATTGCGGAGGCTGCCGAATATCAAGTCAAGCACAACCGCAATCCCGCCGCACGGTGGATTGCCGTTGCGGCAAGCCTCGTGCTGGTTGCCGCGCTCGGTATCGCGGTTATACAGAACGGGGGCATTTTCAGCGATACCGTGAAACTTGAAAACGGTGCGGTGCTCCGCTTTGAAAAAAGCGGGACCATCGGTACATCCTCGCTGGATATGGATGTGACCATGCAGGCACTGTCGCAAACGCAGCTGCAACAGTTGTTCCCCGATTTACAGGTCGAAGCGCGGGCAATTTTTTTAGCGGAAAATGGAAGCCTTGTCGGTATCGAGGGCAGTGTCGGCGAAATGAAGCTGCTCGTTTCCTGCTCTGACATGCCGCTTACCGATACGGTGCTCGTCGGGGAGGAAACGACAAGCACAGTGGACGGCGTCGCGGTCACGGCGGGACGGTTCTTAACGGACAAAAACAGCCGCGGCGAGCGGACGGCCATTTACTATGCGTCCTTTCATCTCGGCGAAAGCACGTTTTATCTGGAGAATGCGGGCGATTACAGCGCGCGCGAAGCGGTCAAAACAGAGCTTGCCGATGTTTTGCAGACGCTTCTGAAAAACGGCGAACCGAATTGGTCTCTTCTGCAAGCGCCGGCAAACGGGGAATAATAACCTCACGACACTCTAAAGAAAGCAAAGCTTTCAAGAGTGTCGGAGAACATTGTATCATACCCGCTTCGCACTTGCGCGCTTCGCGGAGATGGTATAATGCGCCTTCACAGTAAAACAGGCACGGTGGAAAATCCGCCGTGCCTGTTTTTCGTGATTGGTTATGTATTTCAGACAAGATCCGTAAAAAGCTTCCGCATTTCGTCCATGCGCCCGCAGGAAAAGCGCCCCTCTGGACAACGCCCCTCCACAAAGCAGCTTGGCCCGTAATAGCGGAAGATCTCGGGCGCGGCCGTGCGCAGCAGCCGCAGCGCCTCGATCGCGTGTGCGCGGATCTCCCACTGTGCGCGCGTACAGGTGCGCAGCCGCAAAAACAAGAGCAGCTCGCGCGCATTCATCGTGGAGACGATATCGACCGTGTTGCCGCTTAATTGGTAATAGACCAGCGTCGTCTCCGGCACGCCTTGTTCACGCAGCGCCTCGTATTCCGCACGCATCTTCTCAAATGCGGCGGTGTACTTTTGCAGCAGCACCGCGTTCGCCTGTATCGAAGGCGGAAGAATATGCCGGCTTCGGTCGGTGCGCGTAAGCTCCGGCACTTCGATAGACTGCATGCGGTGGCGCGTGAAGTGCGTCAGCCCGGAAAGGGAAACGCCGTTGTAACGCAGCGTGAAATTCACGCTTTCGAGTGCGCGCGGGCGGCTCGTTTTGACGAGATGCTGCAAGACCCGTTCCACGGTTTCGGGGTCTTCCGCCGCCGCTTTTGCCGCCGCCGTAGAACAGCCGGTATATTCGATCAGCACGCTGATCGCGACCTGTTTCGCCGCATCCGGCGTATAGCCCAGCAGCTCGACCGCTGCATCGGCTTTTTTGGCTTCGGGCAGACGGACAAATGATAGATCGGGCGTATCGTTCGCCGCATTTTCATTGCGTTGCTCAAATTCATGCAGAATGCCCGGCGTCCGTTCACGTACCTGCCTAAGCAGCATCTCGCCTAAAGCACGAATTTCAGGATATTTGCTGCCGCGGCCATACAGCATCGCACGCAGCATGTTAAGCAGCTCGCGCCCGTTTACGCTGCAAAAGAAGTTGCTGTACAGGCAGTAGGGCAGCAAAAAGCGCGCATCCTCTTTGGGTATGCCCGCCTCGGTGAATTCCGCATACAGCTCAAAAAATGAGGACATATGTGCGCGGTAACGCTCGGTGAGCGCCTTATCCGAAAATTCCGGGACAAAAAATCCTGCGTCCGAAAAATCCACATACCGCCGCGATTTCACGGTGAACGAGGCAAGCCGAAATTCGATGACAAATTGCTCGACCACCGCCGAAACGTTTTGGAACGCCAAATTATAATAGGTGTGCTCGACCACAGAGTTGTGCCCCGAGCGCGTGACCTTGTCAATGAGATTTGCGTTTTTCTGTGCATCCTGGCTTTTCTCCCAGATCCCGAGCGCCGTGCCCGGCTGCGTGGAGATGCGCCCGCCTGCTGCCGTGACCTTTTCACCGCAGTCGGAAAGCCCGATCAAAAAGACGCCGTGTGCCTGCAAATCGGAAACCGCCATATCGTGTCTCCTCCAAATGATTTTGGACTATTTTAACATATTTTTTACTGCGCCGCAATCGAATTGTTGAAGTTTTTTATCGCGGATTTTCCGTTTTATGATTGTAAAAAAGGAAAAAATTTGTTATACTACCCTTGTATGCATATTACACGGAAACGGAGCGCAAGCAAATGCAAAAACGCCTGATCGTTCTTGAGGGCCTTGACGGCAGCGGAAAGTCTACACAAGCGGCTGCCTTGAAGGCGCGGCTTACGGAAAACGGCGTTTCGGTGCGGCAGATCAAGCTGCCCGATTACGAAGACCCTTCAAGCACACTCGTGCGCATGTATTTGGACGGTGCGTTCGGGAGCAAGCCGGAGGATGTCAATGTGTACGCGGCGTCCTCGTTTTACGCGGTGGATCGCTATGCGAGCTTTGTACGCCACTGGCGGGAGGATTATCTTGCCGGTCGGCTCATTCTTGCCGACCGTTATACGACCTCCAACGCCGTGCACCAGACCGTCAAGCTTCCCGAAAGCGAATGGGAAGCGTACCTTCGCTGGCTTGCCGATTACGAATACGAAAAACTCGGGATCCCGAAGCCCGGCGCGGTTTTGTTTTTGGACATGCCCGTGGAGGTTTCGCAAAAGCTGTTAAGCGCGCGCTACGGCGGCGAGGAAGCGAAAAAGGATGTGCACGAGGCGAACGTCGCGTATCTGCACACCTGCCGCAGGGCGGGGCTGTTTGCCGCAGAAAAACTCGGATGGCGGGTCATTCCCTGTGCAAAAGACGGTGCGCCTTTGCCTGTTGCGGAAATTTCCGAGGCGATTTACGCCGCCGTTTCCGAAGTCATCGATATAGGGTGAAGTTTGTGTTGGATTTCAAAACGCCGCAGCTTTCCGATAAAGCGTGGGTCAGCGCGATCATGCGCGAATCGGGCGAGCTTGCGTGCGAATACTGCTTCGGCAACTTGTATATGTGGTGCACCGTCTATGGTAATACGATCGCACGGTACGGCGACCTGTTTTTAGCGCGCGACGGTACGGAAAAACCTGCGTACCTGTTCCCCTGCGGTAAGGGCGATAAGAAACAAGCCATTCTCGAATTGAAAGAGGCGGCGAAGGCGGACGGCTCTCCGCTTACGCTCTACTGCCTGACACCGAAAAAGGTGCGCGAGCTCGACTGCCTGTTTCCCGGGGAATTCGAGTTTCAGCCGACGCGCGAATATTTCGATTATATCTATAACACACAGGATCTCATCGACCTTGCGGGGCGGCGCTACCACGGTAAGCGCAATCACATCGCTTATTTCAAAAAGACATTTGATTGGCACTACGAACCGCTGACCGAGCGCAATATGGCGGATTGCCTTGCGATGAACGAAAAGTGGGAACAGCGCAACCGCGAAAAGAATCCCGAAGATATCGACAACGAGCTTGTTGCCATCCACCGCGCGTTTGACAACTATTTTGATTTGGAATTCACAGGCGGTGTGCTGTATGCCGCCGGCGAGATTGTCGCCTATACATTCGGCGAACCGCTCAACGATACGGCGTTTTGTACGCACGTGGAAAAGGCGTTTGCCGATGTGCGCGGCGCATATCCCGCGATCAACCGTGAATTTGCCGCGAATGCACTGTCAGGCTTCCATTTCGTCAATCGCGAGGAGGATGCGGGCAGCGAAGGCCTGCGCCGCGCCAAGGAATCCTATTACCCGGTGGTGCTGCTGCCGAAATATACGGCGGTTTGCAAGGAGTGACTCTATGGAGCTGCGCACCGCGCAAAGTCGGGACATCCCCGCGCTGTATGCGCTTTGGCACGAGGCGTTCGGTGATGATCGGGCGGCGGTCGATGCCTTTTTCCAAACCTGTTACAAACCCGAAAATACACTCATAGCCGCCGAAAACGGCATGCCGGTTTCGGTGCTCTATTGGATAGAAGCCGCTTATCGATCGGGCGGCGAAACGTTTTCGGCGCGTTATATCTTCGCTGCGGCGACCGCGAAAAGCGCGCGCTCAAGGGGGCATATGTCCGCCCTCCTGCGCTATGCACGGCAGACCGCCGCCGAGCGGCAGATCGATTTGCTGTTCTTAGTCCCTGCCGAGGAAACGCTGTTTGCCTATTACGGCGCACGCGGGTATATAAACGCATTTTCCAAAACCGTTTATAATTTGACGGACGCGCAGCTTCTAAGATGCGCAGGTGCGTCGCCAAAGCGGTGGGAACCGACCGCCGAACAATGGGCGCGCGCACGTGAAACGGCGCTTCATGCAGTCCCGCACATCGTTTGGAGCGAGCCCGCTTTGCGGCTGGCGTTTCGATACGGCGCAATGTTCAATACCGAAATTTTCGTTACGGACGGCGGTTATTTTACCGCGGAACGCGACGGTGCGTCCGTGCTCGCATCGGAATTCTGTGCCGAAAGCGGCGCGCTTCCCGCCCTTTGCAGCGCGCTTTCGGAAACAGCCCCTGCAAAACGATATACGCTTCACGCGCCGTGCGGCATGGAAGTACCCGTCATGTTCGGGACGGGGGAGACGGTGCAAAACGGGATGCTTCTTCCCGTAAGCGACCGTGCCGGGCGTTTGACCGACATACAAAACGCTTATATCGGCATTACCTTGGGATAAACGGAGGTCTTACCATGATCTATGTATTTTTGGCGGACGGCTTTGAGGAGATCGAGGCGCTCGCGCCCGTGGATCTGCTGCGCCGCGCAGGACTTACGGTGCAGACTGTCGGCGTGACGGGCAAAGTCGTCACAGGCAGTCACGGCATCGCCGTCACCGCAGATATTCTGCCCGCCGATTTGAATTTGAATGATGATCTGCAGGCAGTCATTTTACCCGGCGGTATGCCCGGCGCAAAGAATCTGGATGCCAGCGCCGAGGTGCAGGCGGCGATTGACTTCGCCGCACAAAGCGATAAATTTGTCTGCGCCATCTGCGCCGCCCCGTTTATTTTAGGGAAAAAGGGTATGCTTTCCGGCAAAACGGCGACCTGCTTCCCCGGCTTTGAGGAGCAGTTGACAGGCGCAAAAGTAAGCGCGGATTTCGTCTGCCGCGACGGGAATTTTATCACGGCGAAAGGCATGGGCGCGGCGGTTGAGTTTGGGCTTGCCATCGTCGCGGCGCTGTGCGGCGAAAAAACAGCCGACGAGCTTCGTGCAACCATCCAGAGCCCGTAATGGATAGTAAAGTCCAAAAAACGCACCTGCGAAAAACGCATTTAGCGGCGCGAAAGGCGCTGCTGCCGGAGGAAAAACAGCGGCTCGACCGCGCGGTTTTCACGCGCTTTACCGCGCTTTCGCAATATAAGGCGGCGAAAACCCTGCTGTGCTATGTATCGTCTGCCACGGAGGTGGACACACGCGCGGTTTTGCGGCACGCCTTGCAAGCGGGCAAAATCGTTGCCGTGCCGCGCTGTATACCGGGGACAAATGAAATGGAATTTCACAAAATCACTTCGCAGTCCTCACTTTCTCCCGGCGCGTACGGTATCTTAGAGCCGCCGCAGGACACACCGCTGTGCACAGCACTTTCCGACGCGCTTTGCGTCGTCCCGGCACTCTGCTTTGATAAAAACGGCTATCGCGTCGGCTACGGCAAAGGCTATTACGACCGCTTTTTGTCCCGCTTTTCGGGCGAAACGGTTGGGCTTATCTACGAGGAAGACTTTGTGGAGGCTGTCCCGCGTGATGCATTTGACCGCCGCGTAAGCTTGCTTGTGACCCCGCAGCGGACGCTGCAAACCGAACCGACCCCTTGGTTTTAACATATCCCGTACAGCTTGAACGGAAAGGAGGCGCTTGCCGCCATGCGCGATGATGATCTGAGAAATTTCTTCGATGAGGACGCTTACAACGAGCTATTGGCGGAATACGCCGAACGAGACCAAAAGAAAAAGACACCCGAGCCCGATGAACCGGCACGCGCGCCGCATCGGTCGGCTGCGTCGCAGCAGGACACTCGCCGTATCGAACACCGGGCGGCATCTGAACGCGCCGCACAGCGCCGGGCGGCCGAAACGCCGGCAGCGCCGGCAGCTTCTGCGCGCGCGGCGAGCCGGCAGAGCACGGCACAACCACGGCAAAGCCGCGCTTCCGCTCCCAAGCAAAGCGCGTCTGCGCCCCGACGGACAGCGCAAAACGGGCAGGTTTCCCAAGCCCGGCCGCTGCAAAACACGCAGCCGGAGCGCAGCCGCCCCGCGTACCCGCGCATCGATGATGCCCCCATCCGGCCGCTGGAGCCTGCAAAGCCCCCGTTGAGCAAGGAAAATTTCAAGCTCGACATCCAGGGGCTTGAGGAGGAATTCTCGCCTGCCACACGCCGTCCGCGCCGCGCGGAACGCGGACAGCAGGGTGCGGGTGCATTTTCCGCATTTCCCGAAATCATCAAGAAGCGCGCGCCGCAGAGCGCGAAAGACGGTGCCGAGTTTATCGCACACGATGTGCGTGAGCCGCTGCCTGACGGCGGCACCGTTGCTGCAAAGCGTTTTCGCGTTCCGAGCAAAGCAGAGCTGAAAGCCTTTTTCATTCAAAATAAAAAAACATGGATCATCCTTGGGATTTGTGTGGCTGTGGCGATCTTCCTTTCGATCTATACCATCAGCTGCATCAATGACGTGCTGGCAATCAACCGCGACAGTGAGACGATCGTGACCGTCAGCATCCCCGCGGATGCCGACACGCGCACCGTGCTCAAGATCCTCAAGGACAACAACCTCATCGAGCACCGCTTTTTCTGTGAGGCGGTCGCTTCGATCATGCGCTTCCGCGACGATAACTATTTGACGGGGATCTATTATGTGACTGCCTCCATGGGTGTGGAGAAGATGCTCAGTACCTTTAAGGTCGCGCCGACCACGGGGGAAACGGTCACGCTCACATTCCCCGAAGGGTACACGGTCGATCAGATCGTGGCAAAGCTCGCGGAATATGAGGTCTGCTCTGCCGATGTGATGTATCAGACGATGCGCGAGGTGGATTTCAGCAGCGAGTACAGCTTCATTCAGGAAATGGATGATAAGGAAGATCGTTTCCGTATGCTCGAGGGCTATCTGTATCCTGACACTTACGAGTTCTATATCGGTGAGAATCCGTCAAGCGTCATCCGCAAGTTCTTAAATAATTTCCAAAACAAGTGGACCGAAGAATACGCCAAACAGGCGGAGGCACTCAACATGACCGTGGACGACGTGATCACGCTCGCCTCCATCATCCAGAAGGAGGCGTACGGCGAGGATCAGTCGCCGCTGGTGTCGTCGGTGCTGCATAACCGCTTGGATAATTCGGGGCTCTACCCGTCGCTGCAGTGCGATTCCACCACGGAGTATATCAACGAGTATATTGCCGCATCCGTAACGGACGCCGCCGAACTTGCCCGGTATACCGAGCTTTACAGCTCCTACCGCTGCGAGGGGCTGCCCGTGGGCGCGATCTGCAACCCGGGCGACGACGCGATCAACGCCGCGCTGTTCCCGGAGGATACGAACTATTACTTCTTTGCGCACGACGTGAACCGCAAGCTGTATCTTGCGCGCAACGACAGCGAACGTCGGCAGAACAACCTGACCATCCTCACCGTGAACAGACAAGCGGAAGAAGAGGGATAACAACAAACACCGAACCCGCAGGAAGCGGGTTCGGTGTTTCGGAAAATGGAGAAGGATATGACAAAAAAACCGGAGCTGCTTTGCCCTGCCGGGGATGCCGAGCGGCTGGAGGCGGCGCTGTATTTTGGTGCGGACGCGGTGTATTTGGGCGGCGAGGCGTTCGGAATGCGCTCTTCGCCGCAAAATTTTTCGGCTTCCGCGCTTCCCGACGCGGTGCAAAAGGCGCATGCGGCGGGCGCAAAGGTGTACCTGACCTGCAACACCCTGCCGCGCAACGATGAGATTGAGCG
>UQZS01000016.1 GCA_900545625.1 uncultured Oscillospiraceae bacterium
ATACGAGATTGCCTCTTGTCTCGTGGGCTCGGAGATGTGTATAAAGAGACAGGGGAAACGGTGTATGCGGGCCCCGCCCCCGAAAGCGAAGCGGAAACACAGGCGCTCGCACGCCTTTGCCGCAGCACACCGTTCCGGCACAGCATTTTGCTGCACGGCACGGGCGGGCGCATTTTCGGGAGCACGCCCGTCTCGCCCGCGACAAGCGACGATGTGCCATTAATGGCGCGCATCCTTGCTGCGGCAGGGGAGTATACGCTGTCTGCAAAAACGCCGCCGCTTTCCTGCGGGAGTTTTCCCGAATGGTTTTCCGCCGACTGCGGCGCACCTGCGTTTGAGTTGTCCGCCGTGCGCGCCGCCGAGCCGGAAACACAGGCGGAGTTTGACGCGCTCTGGCAGGAAACGCAGGAGGTCTTGCTGCTGTCGGCGATGCTGTAAAACGCTATGCAGCCTCGACAGTGTAAATCAATGTGGTGTGATATGTCCCGACGGGTACGGCGTCCCAGGCTGCCTGTGCGACCGAAAAGGTGACGGCGGCGGAAGCCTGCGCGCCGTCTGTTACGGCAGGGAAGGTTTGGCTGGCATTTGTCAGCGCGGAATACGCGATCCCCGCGTAGCCCGCTGCCTGGGCTTCTGCATTTGTGAACAGCCGCTCGCCCTCAGGCGTGACCGACACGGTCAGCTGCTGCCCGATCGCGAGTGCCGTCTCTACCGCATAGCTCGCATCAATGGGATCGGTCGTGCCCCACGCCACCGAGAAATCGGCAGGGATGGTCACGGTATAGGCAATATCTGTTTCATCAAAGGTTGTGACCACCTGTGCGTCCGCCGTGGCGGGGCTGCCGTCCTCGAACGTTACGGTATAGCTTTGTTCGGGGCTTACCAAATGCAGGGTGCTGCCTTTCAAAATGGCATAATCCTGTAAGGTGTGGCCGTCCTCTAAGTGCTTCCCTGCAAAAATCAAGGTCTGGTTTTCTGCGGGGGTGCCCTCCTTTTCCTCGATCATTGCCTTGACATCATCAATTGTGTCCGTCGGCTCGACCTCCAGCATGATATGCTTGCCGGTCAGCGTTTTCACAAGGATCTGCATGGCAAAGGCGGGCACGCACAGCGCATATAGCAGTACGGCGGTCAATAGTAAACTCAGCAGCTTTTTCATAGCGTCCTCCTTATTTGTCCGCGTATTGTTTGACAAGCGATTTGAAATGTCGTCCCTTTTCCTCAAAGTTTTTATAAACATTATAGCTTGATGCCGCAGGAGAGAGCAGACAGCTTTTCCCCTTTGCGGTATATCGATACGCAAGGCGCACCGCCTCGTCGAGATCGGCGGCGGTGACAGCGTTCTTTTCGGGATTCAGCGCCTGTACGGCGCGCACAATGGAAAAGCCCGTTTCGGGCGTGCCGATGATGTTGCGGATCCCGCTTTCGGCAAGCGCGCGGTCGAAGCCTGCGTAAGAGATGCCGCGGTCCATGCCGCCGACAATGAGCGTGTCCACGTTGCCGATCGCCTCGACCGCACACAGCACGGCGTGCGGGATGGTGGCGATGCAGTCGTTGTAAAAGGTGATCCCCCGGAACGTACCGACCTTTTCCATGCGGTGCTCTATCCCTGAAAAGCCGTAGACGGCGCGCGCGATTTGTTCATCCGTCACGCCGAACCGCTTTGCGGCGGCGCGGGCAAACAGCACATCCTGGCGGTTGTGCCGCCCTGCAAGGTGTTCGTTTTTGATGGCAAAAGGCAAGGCGTCGTCCGCGCGGATCCCCAGCTTTTCGGCAGGCGTGCCGGCAATGCCCTCGAATGCGTCCAAGCCCTGGTCCGCGTTATAAATGAGCAGGTCGCCCGCTTCCTGGTAGAGCGCAATGTGCGACTTTGCCCGCGCATAGCCCGCAAACCCGCCGCGGTAATGCTCCAAATGTTCCTCGTACAGATTCGTAATCACGGCGACCTCGGGGGAGGCGTGCGTGAATTCCAACTGGTGCGACGACATTTCGATGACGGCGATGCTGTCTTTTGTAACTTCCTCAAGTGCCTCGAACACGGGCACGCCGATGTTGCCGATCAGGCGGCTGTCCTTTCCCGCCGCTTGCAAACACAGGTGTATGAGCGTCGAGGTCGTGGTCTTGCCCTTCGAGCCGGTGATGCCGATTTTGCGGCAGGGCGCGAAGCGCAGGAACAGGTCAACCTGGCAGGTGATTTCGGCATGCCCCGTATCCCGCACGTCCTTAAACGAAATGCCGGGGCTTTTGAGAACCACGTCGAAGTCCGGGATGTGGGAAAGATAGTCCGCGCCGCTGAAAACTGTGACGCATGCGTCGTCTACGAAAACCGGATTTTTGTCCGCGACGGCGATCGCCTTTTCGGGAAAAAAGCGGCGGATATAGCGGTAGGACGACTGCCCCTCGCGCCCGAAGCCGACGAGCAGCACGGTTTTGTTTTGCAGGTATTCAGCAATCGGCGGCAACAAAGCGATACATCTCCTTTACGGCGGGCAGAAAAGCGGCGGGAATATTGTGCTGTTCGTTCCAATATTGCAGCGGGTTTTCGTCAGGTCTTTGTGCGCGTTCGCAGAAATGCGCCAAAAGCGCGGGCAGCTTTCGCCCTTCGTTTTGCAGTTTTTCGGCGGTCATCCAAAGTGCGGCGACGATCTCTGACGCCGTACCCACGCACTCAAACGGCTTGACGGGCGCAAACCCGCAGAGGCCCTCAAAATCTGCGCACAGGTCAGGATCATCCAAAAGATCCGCCCCGAAAATGCCGCACAGGCGGTCGTAATCCATAAACGGGGAAAGGATGGAAAACACGAACAGGCATTTCGCGCACTTGCCGCACCAGACATTCTGCTTGCTCCCGCGGTTGCAGCTGCGGAACGTTTCATGGTACTGCGGCAAAGCGGCGAATTGCTTTGCGATCTGCAATTCCGTGAACGGGCGCAGCAGGCTGAAATAGCGGATGTCGCCCGTAAGGCTGTGCGCGCAGTACGCGGCAAAATCACATTCAAAATCGTAAGACTTGGAATATTGGTGGTTGACTTCCGTCCCCGCGATGTTGGATTCGTTCGCGCTTGCTTCATTTGACAGCACGATGTCCGTCGCCCCGATGAGATAGGCGCAGTAGTAGGAAAGAAAGGCGACGATCGCCGAAAACGGCGTGTGCCCGTTTAAAAAGCCTTGGGCGTTCAGGTCCAAAAGCGTGCGGTCAATGGTGCGGTAGGCGCGCACCATTTCTTTTTCCGTGTATCCCGCCGCCAACACCGTATCGGTGCGCGCTTTCTGGTCGTTGACCGTGAAAAAGCGGTTCTTTTCGGGATCATCGTGTAAGAGCGAAGCGGTCACGCAGCTGTCCTTGCCGCCGCCCACGGGGACAAGCCGCAGCCCCGCCGAACGAAAGGCAGGGGAGACCTCTTCTTCGGCGCCGCAGGAGACAAGCTCCATAAAATCGTCCTCGGTCGCCCGGATGCCGTTCCGGTAAAAAAATTCCGAAAGCCCGCGGAAATACAGGCGCTTCCAAAAATGAATGTCCTCATCGGAAAGTGCACCGCAGTGCACCTCGACGCGCTTCGGGCAGGCGGCTTTCCAATAGCTGACGAGCTCCACCATCCCCAGCGCGAACACCACGCGGCGCGCAAGCGGGGAATCCGGGTCATTTAAAAGGTTCAGATTTTCCGTTTCGATCTCGGTCGTCGGCGCAAAGCGGCAAAGCCCCTTTACGGAAAAATGAAAGGTCAGCCGCACGCGCGTACCCGCGCGTGTGATCGTGTAATCGTCATAAGAAAATACGGGATATTGCTTTCGCAAGTCTTCAAACTGTTGTTGGGGCATACGATCCCTCCCATTCTTTTCTATTATACGAAGAAACCGACGCGAATGCAAGGCGCGCGGCGCAAAATCCCCAAAAAATCCGTGCCGAAATCCACAAAAAAAGCATATTGCTATTTTTGGGCAGATGTGCTACAATTTTCTCATACTTGTCGAAATTGTTATCATTTTTATATAATAAATAGCGGCAGGGATTTTGAAACAGGAGGCGTTTTTATGAAAGCCTATTCTTCCGAACATATCCGCAACATTGCCGTCGTCGGGCACGGCGGCAAGGGCAAGACCACGCTTTGCGAAGCGATGCTGTATGTCGCGGGGGCGACCGACCGGCTCGGGCGTGTGGCAGACGGCAACACCGTGCTCGACTTTGACGCAGAGGAAAAACGGCGCAAGTCCTCCGTGTCCTCCGCCATGGCGGCGATCGAATGGGACAACACCAAGCTCAATATCATCGATGCGCCCGGCCTTTTCGACTTTGAGGGCGGCGTCGCAGAAGCCGTGCGCGCAGCGGAAGCCGTGCTCATCGTCACGTCCGCCGGCTCCGGCGTGGATGTCGGCACGATGAAGGCATTCAAGGCGGCGGAAAAAAAGGGCGCGGCGAAATTTTTTGCCATCACCAAAACGGACTCCGACCACCGCAGCTTCTATAAGACCTTTGACGCGCTCAAGGAGGTCTACGGCAACAAGCTGTGCCCGACCATCATCCCCTATATGGAGGGCAATCTCGTCAAATGCTACGTCAACCTTATGACGGGTATGGCGTATGCGTATGAGGGCGGCAAGGCCACGCGCGTGGAACTGCCCGACGACCCCGTGATCGCGGATATGACCTCCGCCTTTATGGAAGCGGTCGCCACGACGGACGACGCGCTCATGGAAAAATTCTTTGAGGGGGAAGCGTTCACCCCCGAAGAGATCCTCAAGGGCCTTTGCATCGGTATTTTTGACGGCTCGATCTATCCTGTTTACGCGGTATCGGGCCTGACGACCGCGGCGGTGGATCAGCTCCTGTACGGGCTTGCGTGGTCCGCGCCCGGCGCTTACGGCTATGCGGGCGAGTACGCTGCGGATGAAAACGGCGAGGAAGAAATCCTGCCCTGCAACGTCGCAGGACCTTTGGCGGCAGTGTGCTTTAAGACCGTTGCCGACCCGTTCGTCGGGAAAATGTCGTTCTTTAAGGTCGTGTCCGGCAAATTGACTGCGGACAGCGCGGCATATAACCCGCGCACGGGCGAAACGGAAAAGATCGGCAAGATCATCACCGTCAAGGGCGCTAAGCAGGAGGATGCCAAAGAGATCATCGCAGGCGACATCGGCGTGCTCACGAAGCTTGCCAAGGTCAAGACCGGCGATACGCTGTGTGACCCGAAAAACATCCGCGTCTTAAAAGGCGTCGATTTTCCCGAACCCTGCCTTTCCATGGCGGTTAAGGTCACGAAAAAGGGTGAGGAGGAAAAGGTCGCCGCAGGGCTTCTGCGTCTGATGGAAGAAGATCCGACCATTCGCTATACCAACAATACCGAGACTCGCGAGCAGGTGCTTTCGGGTATGGGCGAGCAGCATTTGGACGTTATCGTCTCAAAGCTCAAAAACAAATTCGGTGTAGATGTGACGCTGGAAGTGCCGAAGGTCGCCTACCGCGAGACCATCCGCAAGGCGGTCGAGGCACAGGGGCGGCATAAGAAACAGTCGGGCGGCCACGGGCAGTACGGCGACGTGTGGATCAAATTTGAACCGTGCGACAGTGACGAACTGGTGTTTGAGACTGCGGTCGTCGGCGGCAGCGTGCCGAAAAACTTCTTCCCCGCCGTTGAAAAGGGCTTGCGCGAATGTGTGGAAAAGGGCTTCGCCGCAGGCTACCCGATGGTCGGACTCAAGGCGACGCTGTACGACGGTTCCTATCACCCTGTAGACTCCTCGGAAATGGCGTTCAAAACGGCGGCGTCCCTCGCATTCAAAAACGCCATGCCCAAAGCGGATGTGGCGATCCTCGAACCCATCGGCACGCTTACGGCGGTCATGCCGGACGACAACCTCGGCGACATCATGGGCGACATCACCAAACGCCGCGGCAGGGTGCTCGGCATGGGTCCTGCGGAAGAACCCAAGATGCAGGAGCTTTCCGCCGAGGTGCCCATGGCGGAAATGGGCGATTTCTCAACGGTGCTTCGCTCCGTGACGGCGGGCAGAGGCAGCTATACGCTTACCTTTGCGCGGTATGAGCAGGCGCCGAAAGATGTGGCGGATAAGGTCATCGCCGAGCGTGCCGCCGAACGTGCAGAATAAAACGAAACTTAGCATTTTAAACAAGATATGGGAGTCTGGTTTGTGCCGACTCCCATATTTTTTGTACAGCGCGGATTTTATTTTGCCTTTTTCTGTCGGGTGTGCTACAATATAAAAACAGACGAAAATTTACATAGCGCAGAAAAAGGACAGGAACAGAGCAATGAGCAAAAAATTCGGTTTAAAATTAACGGCGGGGCTTTTGAGCGCCGCCTTGGCTTTGACGGCGTTTTCCGCCTGCGGCGGGGAGGAAGAACCCGCCGCCGAGACGACCACCGTGCCGGTAACAGAGACCGCCGCCGGCCCGGCGAACCCCTTGACGGGCGAGGAAATGCGCGCCGAAGCGGTCGGCAAGCGCCCCGTGGCGATCATGGTGGAAAATTCTCCGCAGGCGCGCCCGCAGTGGGGCTTGAGCACGCCCGACATCGTCATTGAAGGGCTTGCCGAGGGCGGCATCACGCGCATGATGTGGCTGTATGCCGACACGGCGTATATCCCGAGCAAAGTCGGCCCCACGCGCAGCGCGCGGCACGACTATGTGGAGCTTGCCGAGGGCTTTGATGCGATCTTTGTGCACTTCGGCGGCAGCACCTATGCCTATGACACGATCAAAAGCGATGATGTGGACGACATCGACGGCATGTACGACGGCGCCTATTTCGCGCGCGACAAGTCCCGCAACGTCGCCACCGAGCATACCGCGTACACCACCGGCGTGAACATCATCGAAGCGATCACCGAAATGGAGATCCGCGAGGAGCTCACGGACGGCTATGCGGCGCCGTTTACCTTCGCTTCGGAGAAGCGCACACTGCCGGGGGGCGCGTGCACAAGCATTTTTGCAGAGTTTTCAGACGATTACACACATACATTCCGTTACAACGCCGAGGACGGGCTCTATTACAATTATATGAACTCCTCCGAGATGAAGGATGCGGACGGCACGACCATGGCGGTCGCGAATGTACTGGTGCTGTATACGGATGTTTCGCGCGTCAGCGGCTCGTCGAGCGGGCATATGGATTGGGATCTGCAGAGCGGTACGGGCGTGTACGTCTCCAACGGGACATATCAAAATATCCGCTGGTCGAAAGGCACGTCGTCGAACGCCGACGCACCGCTTGTGCTTACCGATGAAAGCGGCGCGACGCTCGAACTCAATACCGGCAAATCCTGGATCGGCTTTGTGCCAACGGCGAACAGCGGCTTGACCACGATTGCCTGATTGAAAAAAGAACAACCAAACAGCCCCGCAGCACAGAGTGTGCTGCGGGGCTGTTTTATATGCTTTTGCAGGTTTGTGCCTGTGTCTTAGACAATGCCCTGTGCCATCATTGCGTCGGCGACCTTTAAGAAGCCCGCGATATTCGCACCGACCACAAAATTGTCCTCTGCATGGTATTCCTTCGCAGCGGCAGCCATGTGGAAGTAGATGTTTTCCATGATGTCCTTGAGCTTTTCGTCCACCTGCTCGAACGTCCAAATAATGCGCGCGCTGTTCTGGCTCATCTCCAGCGCCGAGGTTGCTACGCCACCTGCGTTGGCAGCCTTGCCGGGCGCAAACAGCACGTTGTTCGCCAGGAAGCATTCCGTCGCCTCAATGGTGCTGGGCATGTTTGCGCCCTCCGCAACGGCAATGCAGCCGTTCTGCACGAGCGTGCGCGCGTCGTCGATACCTAACTCGTTCTGTGTGGCACACGGCAGAGCCACATCGCAGGGAACCTCCCAAACACGCTTGCCTGCGACGAATTTTGCGGTGGGCTTGTATTCCGTATACTTCGAAATGCGTGCACGCTCTTCTTCCTTGACCTTCTTGAGGATTGCAAGGTCAATGCCTTCTGCGTCGTACACATAGCCCGAGGAGTCGCTTGCGGTCACGACCTTTGCGCCGAGCGCCTGTGCTTTTTCAATGGCATAGATCGCAACGTTACCCGAACCGGAGACGACAACGGTCTTGTCCTCCAGCGAATTGTTGTGGCGGCGCAGCATCTCCTGCGTCAAGTATACAAGGCCGTAGCCCGTCGCCTCTGTGCGTGCAAGCGAGCCGCCGTAGGAAAGGCCCTTGCCCGTCAGCACGCCTTCATGGCGGCCGGTGATCTTTTTGTACTGCCCGAACAGGTAGCCGATCTCTCTGCCGCCGACGCCGATGTCGCCCGCGGGCACGTCGGAGTTCGGCCCGATGACCTTGTAAAGCTCGGTCATAAAGCCCTGGCAGAAGCGCATGACTTCATTGTCGCTCTTGCCTTTGGGGTCGAAGTCGGCACCGCCCTTGCCGCCGCCGATGGGCAGCCCCGTCAGGGAGTTCTTGAAGATCTGCTCAAAGCCGAGGAATTTGATGATGCTCATCGTAACGGACGGATGGAAGCGAAGCCCGCCCTTGTAAGGGCCGATGGCGCTGTTGAACTGCACACGGTACCCGCGGTTGACATGGACAACGCCGTTGTCATCCACCCACGGCACACGGAAAACCGTCGCTTTTTCGGGCGCGACCAGGCGCTCCAAAAGCGCCGCCTTTTCATACTGCGGGTTGGCTTCCACCGCGGGGGCAATAGAATGAAGAACCTCCGTCACCGCCTGACAAAATTCGGGCTGGTAGCTGTAGCGCGTGGTGGTGCGTTCCAGCACATCGTTGACATAGCTCATAGCTTTACTCCTTTTGCGGCAAGAAGCGCCGCGAAAAATTCACTCTGCTATTTTACTGCAATAAAGCGCAGATTACAAGCAAACGGAAAAATAAATTCGGCAATTCGAGAAAAAATTTTTTTGTGAAAAATGCTAAATAGGCAGCTGTGGCACACTGTCCTAAAGTGTGCCGCTGCCGCGTGTGTTTCAACGCATATAAAATAGGAAAAGCCCCGGCTGAAACCGGGGCTTTCCCTATTGAGGGGTTGCTTGAGGAGGGGGTATAAATACTCAGTCGAAAGGGTTGCGGCACCCTCTCTGTCGAGTACAATTATAGCATACAGAAAAATTGTGAATAAATTATGAACAAACCGAAAAAAAGAGAAATTTTTACGAGAATTTGTCAACTTTTTATTGGGGAAAATTTTTTTGCTAAAACCCAAACAAATGTTTGCATTTTCAGAACATTTGTGCTACAATAGTGCTGCAAACCGGTGTATCCCATTACAAAAGCGCACGGAAGCGGTTGAAAGGGGTTCTTATGAATACGATCAACAAAACACAAAAGAAGATCTATGAATACCTCATGGAGCGCTGCCGCAGCGGCATTCCACCCTCGGTGCGCGAGATCGGTGCGGCGGTGGGGCTCAAATCCACCTCGTCCGTGCAGGCGAATCTCGATGCGCTTGAGGAAGCGGGCTTCATTGAGCGCGATCCGATGCTCAAGCGCTCCATCCGCGTTTTGGGCGAGGCGGAAAACGTCACGAACGTGCCTCTTTTGGGTACGGTCACGGCAGGCGCACCGATCCTGGCGGTGGAGCAGATCGAAAGCTATCTGCCGTACAGCGGACGCGGCGCAAAGGACAAAACCCTGTTTGCCCTGCGCGTGCGCGGGGACAGCATGGTGAACGCCGGCATTTTGAGCGGTGATATCGTGATCGTTGAAAAAACGCCGGCCGCGCAGAACGGCGAGATCGTCGTCGCCATGATCGAGGATGAGGCGACGGTGAAGCGCTTCTATAAGGAAAAGGGCCATTTTCGTTTGCAGCCGGAAAACGACGCCTATGAGCCGATCATCGTCAACGAGGTCATCATTCTCGGCAAGGTGATCGCCCTTTTGCGCAATTATTAAGGCAAAGATTTTCTGTAAAATCCAATCGGCGCGGGAATGCAAAAGTATTCCCGTGCCGATTTTTTGTTTTGCCGGGTTTGCCGAACCCTGTCTGTTAAAGCGTCTGCTGCGTTTTGGCGACCTCCCACGCGTGTCGGAGCACCAATGCATTGCTGTGCAGGGGGATCGGGATCTCGTTGTACACGTTTGAAACGCCGAACCGTGTTTTCGGTGCGGTGCGCAGGGTGAGCACGGGATTTTCCCGCAAGTATTCCGCATAATCGCGCAAATACATCACAAACCGCCCGTCAATGTTGAAATAATCGTTGATGAGCGTTGTGCCGCTGAAGACCTGTAAATTTAAGCCTTCAAAATCAAATTCCAGCCGCACGTCAAAGCGGTTTTCCAATATGTTTTCGGGCAGACGCAATTCATAATACGCCCGCCGCCCATGAGAAAATAAATAGGAGTTGTAGGGGAGCGCCTTGCGCGCGCAGGGTTCGAGCGAAATCTGATGCTTTACATCTGTTTCGGTGATACGCTCACAGATGACGGCGTTGCCGTCGCAATAGACCGTGCCGTCGGCAAAAAATGCTTTGCCGTTTATGACGTGGAAGCGTTTGGCTTCCTCTATGGAAAGCACGACCACGCGCACATCGCCGACCTTTACACCGTCCCTGCCTAAAGGCAGCGCGATTTCGCCGTTGTCGGTTTTGCAGCGCGGGGGAATCCCCTCGCATTCTGTAAACCAGCAGACCGTTTCGCCGTTCTCGGAGAGCTTGGCGATGGGCTGGGCAAGGATATAATCAAAATGCGTGTTTCCAAGCGTAAGATCAAAGGGGTAGAAGAACATCGCGCCCGCTTTTACCTCGATAGGCGGCAGCTTTACCTGTTTTTCATCAAAGTCCACACGCACGCGCACGTCGTGAAAATCCTTGTAGGCAAGCCCTTTTTCGTAAGCGGAGGCAAAGAAGTAGCCGCTGCCCGACGCATCGGCGCGCACGGAGCATTTCAGAAACGAAATATCTGTCGGATCGCTCGATTTCCACTTTGGAAAAAACGCCTGCTTTAACGCGATGCGGTCGTCGAATTCCCGGATAAACAGGTGTAAAAGCCGCAGCCGGTCACCGTGCGGGCGGCACTCGCCGTAGCGGGAGATAGGCGCCTGAAAATCGTAGTCGATCAGGGAATAGTTGTTCGGGTAGCCCGTGCGGCGGCTTTCCTGCATGGGTCGGTCGTTCGGATTCGTGCCGCCGCAGAACATATAGTAGCCGAGCCACTGCATCCCCGAAGCGAACTTGGCAAAGCCCACGCCGTAGCCGTCCTTTTCGGAAATGTACGGGCGGCGGTGCTGTGTGACCTGGTTGCCCGGCCCCGTCTCGCAGGACGCGTATGGAACATGGTCGTAAACGCCCGCTTTTGCGATACGGTTTTTGTGCAGATCCGCACCGATCTCATCCTCCGACTTCGCGGGGGTGATGGCAAAGCGGTTGTTTGGCTTCAGCGCCTTTTTCCCCATGTTCCAGGGGCCGTCCGGGTAACCGCCCATCGTGGGCAGGAATTCACGGTCGGGCACGCCGCTGGGCCATGCGGTCATGGTGAAGAACGGCACGCGAAAGCCGATCTCCTCCGCGATCTTCCGCAAGGTATGCAGGTGGGAGGCCTTGCCCGTGTACTCGTTTTCGAGCTGGATGCCGATCACGGTCTCGCCGTCTAAGAAGGGGGCGACCTCTTTGTAAAGCCCTGCCCAAAAGTCGCGCACTTCGGCGAGGTATTTCGGGTTGTCGGTGCGCTTGCCGCGCATGCGGTTGATGCGCTTCGGAAAGCCCCCGCGCACCACCTCGCCGTGGCACCACGGGCCGACGCGCAGGATGCAGGGCATCCGGATCTCGCGGCAAAGGGACAGAAACGCGGCTACATCCCGGTTGCCGGAAAAGTTGAAAACGCCCTTTTCCTCCTCGTGGTAATTCCAGAACACATAGGTGGATACGGTGTTGATGCCGCAGTCGCGCATTTTCAAAAGCGTGCTTTTCCACCGTGCGCGCGGGCAGCGCGAAAAGTGCAGCTCGCCCGCTATCACGGTATAGGGTTCATTGTTTTTCGTAAAATACCGGGTGTTCACGCCGTAGGCGCTCGGTATGTTGCCGTAGTGAAAATCACCCGCCTCGACGGGCTTCAGCTTTGCCCGGATCAGGATGTCCATAGTTCCTCCGTTATTGCGCGGTGTTGTCGGTGATGACGATGTGCTCGATAGAGACCGCCTGATTTTCTCCCGAACCCGTTACGGTCACAAGCGTGCCGCCCGTTTGCTCGGCGCCGTTCCAGGGCGCGGGCGAGGGCCCGGTTTTTAACCCGTAGGTCATGGTGATCCCCTCATAGGTAATGCTCGCGTTATTTTCGTGATCATGCCCGCAGAACAGATATTTTGTGGAACCGAGCTCTTTGCACTTGTCAAAGAAACCGGAATTGACCTTGGCGCAGCCGGGCAGATAGGCGCATTTGCCGAAGCCGAGCTCTTCCGGCACGGTGTAGCTGCCGTCTTCGTCCTGTACGGCAAGGGTCTCGATCGCCTCACGGAATTCCGGCTGGGCAAAATGGGTAAAGACCATGGACGGTACGACCCTGCCCGCCGCATCCGCGATGCCGTTGACATTCCATTCGTACCACGCGATCTGTTCGTAGCCCATGGGGACTTCGCCCGTCGAGCCGTCGTCATATTCCGTGTATTCGCCGTTGTCCATCAAAAACAGGGTGTAAACGGGCGCGCCGTCCTCCGTGATATTCACGACATAGTTTCCGCTGCCGTAGAGATTGGACGGTCCTTTCTGAAACAGGCAGTATTCGGAGTCCGTGTAGCAGTCGCCCTGCCAGTTTTTGGAATTTGTCGGGATCTCCGCGTCGTGGTTGCCGTATACGGGCGCCCAGGGAATGCCGTACGCGTCTATGTGCCGGATGAAATTCTTTAACGAGAACCGGCTTGCAAAAGCAGAGACGTTGTCGCCCGGCAGCACGATGAGGTCGGGCTGCGTTCTTTCGACCAGCGCATCCATTTCCTCGTAGCACGCCTTGTTGTCGATCAGATTTGTCCAGAGCTGTGTGTCGGTGAACATTAAAATTTTGAAATCCTCGCGTTCCTTTGCGACCGTTTGAAGCTTCGAGAGCTCAAATGTCTGACCGACGCCCCAGACTTCCACGTGCTTTTCGCCCGTCAGCGGGAAAAACAATACGCCCGCTACGATCACGACGGCTGCAAGCAGCACGCATACGGTGATCTTGAGCCCCTTTACGACTTTCGCCTTCTGCATTTCTACCTCACCTTTCCTGTGCCGTAAAGCCGTCATAGTCTTCGGCAAAATACGCTTCGTCCAAGAGGCGGTTCGTGGCGATCCAGGTGGTGCGCTCTTCGAGCGTCTGTCCGCCGTGCCCCTGGCCGATGCCGCCGTGGTCGTTGGCAAAGACCACCAGCCACTCCTCATTATACAGGCTTTCGCGCTCGGCGACAACTTGTAAAATTTCATAGGCATAGGTATCGCAGGTGTATACGGCGTTTTTGTACTGTGCATTCTGCGGAGAAAACTCGTAATTGTGCCCCGCCGTGTCTATGTTATGGAAAATGCCGCACACCACGTCGTCGCCCGCCGCCATGCGCGCAAGCACCCAGTCACGCATGCCGCTGTCAAAGGGCGCGTCGGGGGAGGGGCTCTCCGGTGCGACGAAATTGTAAAGCTCCAGCGTTTCGGCCTCGGTCTTTTTGAGCTTATCCTTCGTTTCGCGGTCGATGTCGCAGAACAGCACGGGCAGCTGCGGGTTAGAAAGCGCCAGCTTTACCTCTTCTTTTAAGTTGACGTCTAAGTATTGGTCCCAGTCGAACGCCAGCGCCGTATGTAAGCCCTGTTCGGCGTACTCCAAAATAAAGGTCTTGTATTGCAGGTTCTTGACGTCGTCGTTGGTCTTGATCCCGTGCGAAGCGCCCCAAACGCCTGTAAACTGAGACGTCCAGCTTGCCGAAGTCGAGGTGGTCTGCTCGGTATCCGTTCCCGTTTCGCCGCCGCAGTAGGCAAGGTAGATGCCGCCCTCTGCAGCGAGTGTGCGGATGCCGCTTGCAGACTGCCGCCCGCCGCCGAGGCTTTGGTCAAATACGTTTGCCCCTTCGAAAAGCTGCAGCGCCGCGTCCGCGCGCATCCCGTCAAAGCCCAAAAAGAGCACCTTGCGCGTTTTGCCATCGGGCGAGACGGCGCTGCCGTTTTCTATGGTGCATTCGTCTAAAAATGCGTGCACGTGGTGGTATACCTGATATTCCGGTACGGATGCGGAGGCGGAGTTCACCCAGATGCCCGACTGATCCAGCGTTTGCAGGTAAGAGGCGTCCGACACGGGCGCTTCTTCTTTTTGACAGCAGGCGAGCGCCGTTATAGCGAGCGCTGCGGCAGAGACCACCGCGTCTGCTTTTAAGACGGTTTTCCAATGCATAAGGTCACTCCTCTCTTTTGGTTTTATTATAAAAGAAGGTGCGTGCCGCCGCTTTCAAAAAGCGCGCAAAACCTTTCGATTTCCTGCCGTTATTCCGAAAGGAAAGCGGAAAATCGAAAGTTTGCGATATGTTTTTGAAAGTGCCCGCCGCGTCTGTATGCTACAATGGCAAAAAAGGAGTGTGACGATATGGTCGATTTCACGAATCCCGTTTGGGAAACGCCGATCCTTCCGCCCGTGCCCGGAACGGTGCGCGGCGCGGCGGCAAGCCTGCCGCTTGCCGACCGAAAAAAACGGGACTGGAAGCTTTTGCGCACACCGATCGAGGATGTCCCTTCGCCTTTTTCGGAAAAGCAGGACTATGATTTCGATGCCGTGCCCGAAGCGCAGTGGGAATCGATCGTCGTGCCCGGAGAGCTGTCCATGCAGGGTGTGGACGTGCAGAACAACCGGGAATATTACTACCGCCGCACGGTGCGTCTGCCGCGAAAGCTGCCGAAGGGCCGCGTGTTTCTGCGCTTTTACGGGGTGTACAGCAATGCGCGCGTGTGGGCGAACGGCGTGTTCCTGCGCAGCCACGTCGGCGGCTTTACTGCGTGGGACTGTGAGGTCACGGAATTCGCAAAAGCAGGCGCGTTCCGTCTGGTTGTCGGCGTTGCGGACATCGAAGGCGGCAATCAGGGAATCTGGAATCCGGACGGGCAGAAAGTGAGCGACGGCGCGCGGGCAAGCTATTATGCGCACCACAATATCGGCGGCATTTTGCGCGGGGTGACGCTGTTCGTGCTGCCCGAAAGCGCGCTTGTGCGCATGCACCTAAACGCCGAACCCGATCCTGCCTTACAAAACGGTACGCTGACCGCCGAACTGCTTGCCGACGCGGACACGGACGATTTGGAAGTCCAAATGGAGCTGTTTGCGGGAGAACGGTGCGTCGGCGCCGTGCGCGAGGCTTTTCCCCTTGACGAAGTACAGACCGGCTGTGCGCGGCACGCGCTGGATGTTACGCGGGCGGCGCGGTTCTACGAATATGAAAAAAATGATCGAAAATTCCAAGCGCGCTGTCTCTGGCAGCTGCCGGCGCGCTGGTTCTGCTGCGTGCCCGCTCGAAGAAGAACGACATCATCTGATCTTCCTTTCGATAGATAAGTAAGACAGCCCCGCGGCATTTGCGCTGCGGGGCTGTCGCTATTTTGACAGATACAGATGTTCGTGAAGTCAAACATGGGAGCGCCCTTGCTTTGTCTGATCTGTATTTTGCCTGTTTGTCAGAATTTCAGTCTGCGGAATTTTCCCGGGGAAATCCCGACGTTGGTGGTAAAGAAGTAAATAAAATTCGATTCGCTGTTAAATCCCGTTTCATAGGCGATCTCCGAGACCGTCATGGAAGTACGCTGCAACAGCTCTTTGGCGCGGTTGAGGCGTACGATGAGCACATAGTCGTAAGGCGAAAAGCCCGTCTGCTGCTTGAACACGCGTGAAAAATGCGAGGGACTCATGTGCATACAGTCGGCAAGCTCCTGCACGGTAAGGTTCTGCTGCAAATGCGCCGAGATGTATTCACGCACCTCCTGCACGCTGTCCTCATAGCTTTCCTTGTTTTTGCCGCGCACGATCGAGGGGGAGGAAAGCTCCGCAAGCAGCTTGTAGACGTCCAAGGACAATTGCATTTCCGAAACGGGATTTTCTCCGCTGATACCCGAAAACAGACGGAACAGCAGGCGCCGAACGTGCTCGCGGTCACTGCATTTGAGCAAGCAGCCCGAAACTTTTGTGATCTCCGTATACAGCTGCTCGGCATTGGAGCCCGCAAAATGCACCCAAATGGACTCCAAATGATCCTTGGTGTAGTATTCGTGCGGGACGCGGCAGTCTAAAAACACCGTGTCGCCCTCGCGCGCGGTGATGTGCTTACCGTCCTTTACGAAAGTGAACGTGCCGTCGATCACATACAGTACCAAAAAGCTGTCGTAATTTTCACGCACCAGATGATAGTTTTTGCTGTAGAAAAAATGTCCCGCACTGATCGGGTAAAAATACAGCCGTTTCGCCGTCGGGGACGGTGTGGAAAAATACAGATCCGACTTTCTCAGGACGCCGCTTTCCGAGGATTTCATACCGACACCTCGCTGTGTAACAGAATCACCTCGCGAAACACTGCGGAAGTAAACTTCCAAGCGCTTCGGAGAACGTTGTATGATTCCCGCCTCGCACTTGCGCGCTCGCGGAAATAATAGGATTTCTAAAAAGTTCGGTTGCTTTTCGATTGACGATGTGCCGTATACATTATATAATCAAGCTGTACAAAAAGTCAAATTTCTTTATGCAAATTGAGGCGTTTTTATGCAAATGAGCTTTGGAAAAGCGCGTGTTTGGGAAGAAACGGTCACGATCCCCACCTATGGTGTCGGCACGCCGAACAAAAACCCGATGTTTTTGGAAAAGCGGGTGTATCAGGGCAGCTCCGGGCGGGTGTATCCGCACCCCGTGACAGATAAGATCTTCGATGAGAAAGCGGACAAGGCATACCGTGCGATTTTTTTGGAAAATGATTTTATCCGCGTCATGCTCCTGCCCGAAATCGGCGGCAGGATCCAGCGTGCATACGATAAGATCGGCGGGCAGGATTTTGTATATTACAACCATGTGATCAAGCCCGCGCTCGTAGGGCTTGCAGGGCCTTGGATCTCGGGCGGCATCGAATTCAACTGGCCGCAGCACCACAGGCCGAGCACCTTTGACCCGGTGGATTATACGTGCTTTGAAAATGCCGACGGGTCGGCGACGGCGGTCATGGGCGAGATCGAGACCATGTTCCGCACAAAAAGCACGGTGCGCTTTACGCTGTATCCCGACCGCGCGTATATCGAAATTTCCGCACAGCTTTATAACCGCACGCCTGTGCCGCAGACCTTTCTGTGGTGGGCGAACCCGGCAGTCGCCGTCAACGATAATACGCGCACGATCTTTCCGCCCGATGTGACCGCCGTGATGGATCACGGCAAGCGTGCCGTGTCCACCTTCCCCATCGCCACGGGGACGTACTATAAGGTTGACTACTCTGCGGGCGTGGATATTTCCCGCTACAAGAACCTGCCGGTTCCCACCTCCTACATGGCGGCAAAGTCCGATTATGACTTTGTCGGCGGGTACGACGACGGCACGAACGAGGGGATTTTGCACGTTGCCGACCATCACGTTGCGCCCGGCAAAAAGCAGTGGACATGGGGCTGCGGTGATTTCGGCAAGGCGTGGGACCGCAACCTGACCGATTCGGACGGCCCGTATGTAGAGCTGATGACCGGCTGCTTTACCGATAACCAGCCCGATTTTTCGTGGCTCATGCCGCAGGAGGAAAAGCGCTTTACGCAGTATTTCATGCCGTACCGCGTCATCGGCACGGTACATAACGCGACCAAGGATCTGGCGATGAATTTCGAGGATGGTGCGGTGCACCTGTATGCTTCGGGAAATCTTGGGGAACTTGCGGTGGTTGCCCTTGCGGGCGACACGGAAGTGCTGCACGAGACCTGCACGCTGCTGCCGACCGAAAGCGCGGCGTTCCCGGTAGAAAATGCCGAAGCGGTGACAGAAGTCCGCATCCTGCGCGGCGGGCGCGTCTATCTTTCCTATGAAACGAACTGCAAAAAACAGCCCGTCCCCGAAGCGGCTGTCGCCGCGCCTGCGCCGAAGGACTGCGCGACCACGGAGGATCTGTTTCTGTATGGCTTGCATGTGGAGCAGTACCGCCATGCCACACGCAGCCCGGAGGATTACTATTTAGAGGGCCTGCGGCGCGACAGCACAGACATCCGCCTGAATAATGCCTACGGCAGGCTTCTGCTTGTGCGTGGACAGTTCCGGGAAAGTGAAGCATATTTCCGTGCCGCTGTCAACAAGGCGACGCGTTCCAATCCGAACCCATACGACAGCGAACCGTACTACAATTTAGGCCTTGCGCTTCTGTATCAGGGGCGTCTTTCGGAAAGCTACGACGCACTGTATAAATCCGTTTGGAGCGACGCCTGCAAAGAAGCGGCATTTTATCATATGGCGTGCATCTGCGCGCGCCGGGGCGATACGGAAAAGGCACTCGAGCACCTGGAGGCCTCGCTCGACAAAAACCGGCGCAACACGCTTTCCCGCAATTTGAAAGCGCTGCTGCTTATAAGCGCGGGCAGATCGGACGAAGCGCGCGCCCTTGCCGCCGAGACCGTGCAGATCGATCCGCTGGACTTTTTCAGCCGCCGCATTTTGGGTGAAGCACCCGCCATGCGCACGGATACCTGCATCGAAGTTGCGCTCGAATACGCGGCAGGCGGATTCTATGCAGATGCCGCTGCGGTGCTTTGCGCGGACAAAAGCGGGCACCCGATGGTGCAGTACCATTTGGCACGCATCTACGGGGCGTTGGGGCAGACCGAAAAACAGGCACAGGCGCTGCTTGCGGCACAAAATGCGGACAGCTATCTTTGCTTTCCGCACCGTTTGGAGGATATGCTCGCGCTTGAAGCGGCGCGGGAGAAAAATCCTGCGGACGGCATGGCGGCGTACTATCTCGGCTGCCTGTATTACGACAAAAAACGGTATGACGAGGCAGTGGCGGCTTTTGAGGACTGCACGCGGCTGTGCCCCGAATTTCCCACTGCGTACCGCAATCTGGCGCTTGCCTGTTACAACAAGCGTGCCGACGCGTCTGCCGCCCGTGCGGCGCTGGAAAAGGCGTTTGCGCTTGACACAAGCGACGCGCGCGTACTGTTTGAGCTCGACTGCCTGTATCAGAAAATCGGAGAGACCCCGCAAGCACGGCTGCACTTTTTGGAACAGCACCTGCCGCTTGTGCAGGATCGCGACGATCTGTATACGGCGTATATCACGCTGCTCAACCAAACCGGCAGATGCGACGATGCGCTGGAGTGCTTGCTGACCCATCGCTTCCACCCGTGGGAGGGCGGCGAAGGCAAGGCGCCTGCGCAGTATGTCGCAGCCCTTTGCCGCAAGGCGGCCGAAAGCCTTAAAGCAGGCGACGCGAAAGCGGCAATCGAATGTTTAGAGCACACCTTTACCTATCCCGAAAACTTAGGCGAAGGGAAGCTCTACGGCGCGCAGGAGAACCTGCAAAACTATCTGTTGGGCGAGGCATACCGCCTGCTTGGTGAAAAAGCGAAAGCCGAGAGCTATTATAAAAAGGCGTCGGCAGGCTTGAGCGTCCCGCAAAGCGCCGTGTACTACAATGACCAACCGCCCGAAAGCATTTTCTGCCAGGGACTTGCGCTGCGGCGGCTCGGGGCAGAGACGGACGCGTGCACACGTTTCCAAAGCCTTACGGATTTCGCCGACGCACACGAGAACGACGAGGTGCAGATCGACTATTTCGCCGTGTCCCTGCCCGATTTTCTGGTTTTTGACGCGGACTTGAATTTGCAGAACCGCGTGCACTGCCTGTTTATGCGCGGGCTCGGGCAGCTCGGGCTTGGGGAACACGAAAAAGCGATGCAGAGCTTTTCGGCGGCGCGTGCGCTCGACAACAGCCACGCGGGGCTGACGCTGTATACCGACCTGTTTGCAAAGGGGGATTTTGTATATGCAACGATTGAAAGCGGCTTTACTATGGGCGACCGCCGTGAGGGCACGTCCACAGCCGTGGTCAACGACGGCTTTTTCGAGGTGTTCAAAGCCAACGGCGGTACGCACATGTTCGCGGGCCACGACCACAACAATAATTTTATCACCGAGTATGAGGGCGTCACGCTCGGCTATATGACGAAGAGCTCTTATAACTGCTATTTCGATTTTGACGCGCTCGGCGGCACGGTATTGACGCTTGATGCGGACAACCACGTGACGACGGAGATCGTACCTTTCTAAGAAAACCATACGGAAAGAAGTTTTGCTTTGAAAACATTCGGAACCTATTTTCAAAACAGTGCGGAACACCCGCTTTGCTACGGCGAGGTGGAGCTCATCAACCCGCCGCGCCGCCGCAGGCGCGGCGAGCCGGAAAAGCCGGGCGTGGAAGCGTACCCCGTATTCTGCGGGTTCTGCGGCACGGACATGGAGCTGTACCGCATGGGGAAAGCCTGCGCGCTCGACGCCAAGTTCCCCGCAGGGCAGAAAAGGCTTATCAACGGGCACGAGGGTGTGGTGTGGGTGCCTTCGGAGAACCGCTTTGCGATCGTGCTTATCCGCGGCGGCGACAGCTTCGACCCCACGCGTTTTACCGAGGACGAGACCTATTTTGAATACGGCTGCGACGGCGCGGACGGGATTTTCTGCGATAAGGGGTATTTCAACCCCGATATGCTGCTGCACCTGCCCGCGCAATACGAGGGACTTATAAAATTGCCTTTGTCGCTTGCGAAGCGGCTGGTGTTCTCCGATCCATACGCCTGTGCGGTGTTCCAGCACGAGCGCATGTGCGACATCGGCGAAGCCCAGCTGTTCCGCGTGGAGATGGCGAAACGCGGCTGCTCGGAACGCGAAGCGCGTGCTGCTGCTAAAGAAGCGACGTTTTGCCGCGCGGTGATCTTCGGGCTCGGTACGACGGGTCTGTTCATCGGCGACCAGATCCGCCGCAACCACCCGAAAGCGCAAATCCTGTTCGTTGCGCGCAGCGAGGCTGAGAGCGCAAAAGCGCGGTTCGCAACGCAAGAGCTCGGCGCGGATTACCTTTCGACGGAAGGACTTTCGGAAACGCAGACCGCCGCCGCGATCACGGAACGCTTGGGCGGCAGGGCGACGGTGTTCGTGGGCACTTCCGGGAATGAAACAGAGCACCGCATCGCGTTCGAACACGGCGTTTTGGGCTGCAACGGCATTTATAACAGCTTCTCTCTGGGCCCGAAGATCGCTTTTGACACCATGCCGTTCGGCTTCCAAAACCATGTGATCCTCGCGTCCATCAATTTTACGCAGAAGCACATGAATAAGGCGATCGAAATCCTGTGCGACAGCCGATTCGACACGCTCGTACAGCTTTTGGACAAAGCGGAATTTATTGCCGACCCCGCAAAAGCCTATGAAACAAAAATCTACTGCAAGGGCGCGCCGCTGAAAACAGCGGTCGTCTGGAACGAACAATACTTGGAGATGAACCGATAATATGCAAGCTATTGAGATCACAAAACCCGGCGAGATCCGTCTGGTGTCCCGCGAAACACCGACCCCAAAGGTGGGCGAGGCGCTGCTGAAGGTGTTGTACTGCGGCATCTGCGGTGCGGATGTCGCTTCGTATACGGGCAACCAGCCGTTTACGACCTATCCGCGCACGCCGGGACACGAATTCAGTGCGCAGATCATGGAGATCGGTGAAAATGACAGGGGGCTTCGCGTCGGCGACGTGGTCACGGCCAACCCGTATTTCAACTGCGGGCACTGCTATGCGTGCGCGCGAGGGATCGTAAACGCCTGCGTGGACAACCAAACCATGGGTGTCCAGCGCGACGGCGCGTTTCAGGAATATATCACTATGCCCGTCGAACGCATTATCCCGGGGCGCGGGCTTTCACCAAAGGCGCTCGCGCTCATCGAACCGTTTTCCATCAGCTGCCATGCGCTTTCCCGCGCGGCGGTCCGCGAAGGCGACCGTGTGCTCATTATGGGCGCAGGCCCCATCGGGCTGTTCGCGCTGCTGCGGGCAAAATCGCTCGGCGCGCGCGTTGCCGTGGCGGATCTGCTCGAAAGCCGGCTGAAGCTTGCCGAAAGCTACGGCGCGGACTGTGTGATCCCGGTCAAAACTGCCGATCTGCACGAGAAAAGCCTTGCCTTTACCGAGGGCAACGGATACGATGTGTGCGTCGAAGCGTGCGGCGCGCCGGAGACCTTCCTTTCCTGTATTGAGGAGGCGGCGCACGGGGCGAACATCATTCTGATCGGCAACGGCAAGCGCGAGACGACCTTCGTGCACTCTGTTCTGCTGAAAAAAGAACTGAATGTGTTTGGCAGCCGCAACGCGCGCACCGCGGATTTTGAGACCCTGATCGATCTGGTCGCCGCGGGCGGGGCGGATGTTTTAAAAATGGTCAGCGCCGTTTATGAAAAAGAGGATGCGGCAGCGGCGTTTGAGGCGCTTACACACAACGACGGCTCGCTTGCCAAGGTGCTGCTGCGCTTTGCGGATGCGGAGGCATAATATGAAAGAAACCATTATCCAATTCGGCGAGGGGAATTTTCTGCGCGGCTTTGCGGATCTGTTCATCCACAAGCTGAACGAGCAGGGGTTGTATGACGGCAAGGTTGTGGTAGTGCAGCCCATTAAAACCGGGCTTTGCGACGTGCTGAATGAACAAAAGGGCGTTTATAACCTGTATTTGCGCGGGCTTCAAAACGGCGAAGCGGTGTGTGGGCATACGCGCGTCACCTCGATTTCCCGCGCCGTAAACCCGTATGCGGATTTTGAGGGCTTTTTGGCGCTTGCAAAAGATCCGGATTTCCGCTTCGTCATTTCCAACACCACCGAGGCGGGCATTGCCTATGATCCGTCATGCGCGGTGTCCGACAGACCCGCAAGCTCGTTTCCGGGCAAGCTCACACAGCTTTTGTATGCGCGCTTTCAGGCGGGGCTGCCGGGCTTTGTGATGCTCGCGTGCGAGCTGATCGACAACAACGGCAAGGCACTGCAGTCCTGTGTGCTGCGGTACGCACAGCAGTGGAAATTGGGCGAGGCCTTTTATGAATGGGTCATTCATGAGAACCAATTTTGCAGCACGCTCGTGGACCGCATCGTGACGGGCTACCCGAAAGCGGAAGCGGCTGCGCTTTGCCAAGAACTCGGCTGGGAAGACCGCCTTTTGGACACGGCGGAGCCCTACCATTTGTGGGTGATCGAGGGCGATCACGAAGCGGAGCTGCCTTTGCGGCAAGCGGGCGTCAACGTGGCTTGGACAAACGACGTAAGCCCCTATAAAAAGCGCAAGGTGCGTGTGCTCAACGGTGCGCACACCGCCATGGTGTTCCCCGCGCTTTTGTGCGGACTTAAGACCGTGGGCGAAGCCCTCCGGGATGAACAAATCGGCGCATTTTTAAACAAAGCCCTGTTTTCCTATATCTTGCCTGCGCTCGGCGACACCGAGGACAACCGCGCGTTTGCGTATGACGTGCTGGAACGCTTTCGCAACCCGTATATTCAGCATCAGCTGCGTTCCATCGCGCTCAATTCCGTCAGCAAATTTTCGGTGCGCGTGCTGCCCACCATGCTCGACTGCCGCGAAAAGGATGGTGTATTCCCGCGCCCGCTCACACTGTCTCTCGCCGCGCTTTTGCATTTTTACAAAACCGACGCGCCGCAGGACGACGCGGCGGCGATCACCTGCATCAAAGAGCGGACGCTGCCCGAGATCCTTAGGGATACCGCGCTTTGGGGCGCAGACTTGACCGAGCTTGTTCCTGAAGTCTCAAAAGGCATGGAGATCATAGAGAAACAGGGGATGCGTGAGGCGATTACATGGGCTTTGTCGTAATTCACCCTGCCGACAACGTGCAGGTTTCTTTAGAAAACGGACATAAATACGCGCGGCGCTCCATTCGGGCGGGCGAAGCGGTCATCAAATACGGCTTTCCCATAGGCGTGGCGACGCAGGACATCGCGGCGGGCGCACATGTGCACAGCCACAACCTGAAAACCGCGCTCGGCGGCGTGCGGGAATACACCTATGCGCCGAAATCCTGCGCGCTCCCAGCCGTACCGCCTGAGGAAATCTCCGCTTATGAGCGTCCGAACGGCGAGATCGGTATCCGCAACGACATTTGGATCATCAACACCGTCGGCTGTGTCAACAAGACCGCGCAGGTGATCGCGGAAAAAACAGGCGCGTTCTGTTTTCCGCATCCATACGGGTGCAGCCAGCTCGGCGGCGATCTTCTGCGCACGCAGCAGATCCTTTGCGGGCTCATCCGCCATCCCAATGCGGGCGGCGTGCTGGTGCTGGGGCTTGGGTGCGAGAACAACAACATCGGTGAGCTTCAAAAGGTGCTGGGGGCGTACGACCGCGACTGCGTGCGTTTTTTGAATGTGCAGGACTGCGGCGATGAGGTCCGAGAGGGCGCGCGGCTTGTCCTTGAACTGCAAAGCCGAGCCGCGAAGAACCGCCGTGTGCGTGTCCCGGTCTCCCGCTTAAAGATCGGCTTGAAATGCGGCGGCAGCGACGGGCTTTCGGGCTTGACCGCAAACCCCACGGTCGGCCGCGTCTGCGACCGCCTTTGCGCTATGGGCGGCACGGCGGTGCTCACCGAGGTACCGGAGATGTTCGGCGCGGAGCAGCTTTTGATGAACCGCTGCCAAAGCGCCGAGGTGTTTGAACAGACCGTGCGGCTCATCAACCGGCAAAAGGCGTATTTCCTTGCGCACGGGGAAAAGGTGAGCGAAAACCCGTCGCCGGGGAACAAGGCGGGCGGCATCACGACGCTGGAAGAAAAATCCCTGGGCTGTGTGCAGAAGGGCGGCACGTCGCCCGTCACGGCGGTGCTTGAGATCGGCGATACGGCGGCCGCGGCGGGGCTTAACTTGCTGGAAGGCCCCGGAAACGACATGGTTGCGGTCACAAATCTCACGGCGGCGGGCTGCCATATGATCCTGTTTACCACCGGGCGCGGCACGCCCTTGGGCGCGCCCGTACCGACCGTTAAGATCGCCACAAACACGGCGTTGGCACAGCAGAAGCCGCATTGGGTGGATTTTGACGCGCAGCCTGCGCTGACGGATTCGGCGGGCACGGCAGATGCGCTTTTCTCTCTGGTTTTGGAAACAGCGAACGGTGCGATGACCAAATCGGAGCAGAACGGCTTTCGGGAAATTGCCATTATGAAAGACGGGGTGACCTTATGACGGTAGTGGATGCGCACGCGCATTTATGGGCACGGCAAAACGGGCGCGTGGACGGCAGACCCGTTATACCTTTAGAAAACGGCAAAAGCGATTTCGGCGGGGAAACCCGGCAGATGATGCCGCCCTACATGACCGACGGCGCAAATACCGCGGAGCGCCTGATCGCAAACATGGATTATGCCCGCGTTTCGGCGGCGGTCATCACGCAGGAGGAGATCGACGGCAACCAGGATGATTATCTGCTGCTGGCAAAGCAAAAGTACCCCGAGCGGCTGAAGATCTGCAGCCTGTATGAGGAGGGCAAGCCCTTCCGCCTCGAGGGCTTCGACGGTGTAAAATTATGTGCCGGCAGATTGAAAACACAAGATCTTACGAAGCATGCCGCCGTGTTTGAAGCGGCCGAGTGCGCGGGAAAGTTTATCTCCATCGATCTTGCCGACGGCGACCGCCAAACGGGCGCGCTCAAAGAGCTCGCCGCGCAGTACCCGATGCTGCGTATTGCCGTCGGGCATTTCGGCATGGTCACGCGCGACGGCTGGCACGAGCAGATCAAGCTCGCGCGGCATCGGAATATTTACATCGAAAGCGGCGGCATCACCTGGCTTTTCAACCGTGAGTTTTACCCTTACCCGTCGGCGGTGCGCGCCGTTCGCGAGGCGGCAGAGCTTTGCGGCATGGAAAAGCTGATGTGGGGCAGCGACTATCCGCGCACCATGGTAGAGATCACCTATAAAATGAGCTACGATTTCATCCTGAAATCCGACGCGCTGTCCGACGAAGAAAAAGCGCGGTTCCTTTATCAAAACGCACAGGTGTTTTACGGGTTTGAAACACTTGTGTCTTGTCCGAATATCCCCCATATGCTTGACTGACGGAGGAAACGATATGCAGGAGATCAAAGCCGCCGATTTCGGCGTTCTGCCGGGAAAAGATGTCACGCGCGAGGTCTCTGCCCTTTGCGCGGCACTTACCGATATCCCCGGGGAGAAAACCGTCCGCTTTGCAGCGGGAACATACCACTTGCGCAGTGACCTTTGCGAAAAGCGCAGGCTTGTCATCACCAATACGGTCGGTGATAAGGAGTTTTCGCCGGAGGAAACGCCGCATGAAAACGCCGTGCCGTTTTATCTGGAAAACATTGAAGACCTGACGTTGGACTTCGGCTCGGCGGTATTTGTTATCGACGGCAAGGTAACGAATTTTGCCGCTGTCGGCTGTCGCAATTTAACGGTAAAAAATCTGACGATCCGCCACAGCCGGCCCGATATGCACGAGCTTCGCGTGACGCGCGTCACGCCGGTCTCCGTGGATTTTGAAGCCGACCGCGACACCGATTTGTATTTTAAGGGCGATACGCCGTATTTCCGCGGGCGCGATTACGACTACCCCGTCGCACGAAACGCGGCAACATCGGGTTGGATCGGGCATATCCGTGCATGCACACCCGACCGCCTTGCACGCGTACAGCATCCGCTGTGTGCTGCTGTGCGCACCAAAAGGCTCGGCGAACGGCGCTTCCGTGCATATTTCCCGAATACGTGGCGGTTTAAAAAGGGCGATCTGTATTATATTTTCGATGTGCGCCGCCAATTTGCGGGGATCTTCCTCGACCGCTGTGCAAATGTACGGCTTGAAAACATCAAACAGCGGTTCAATTATTCGCTGGCGCTCGTCGCGCAGGATTGCGCAAACATAGAAGCCGATCATCTGGAATTCGCACCCGAGGCAACGGATGCGCGCCGCATGGCGTCGGTCGCGGATTTTATCCAAATTTGTATGTGCCGCGGCGATGTTTCCATCACGAACAGTGTATTTGACGGTGCGGGCGACGACTGCTTGAACGTCCACGGCATCCACTTTGCCGTGACCGAAAAGGCAGGCGACCGGCTGACAGTGCGCTTTAAGCATCCCCAGACGCACGGCTTTTTGCCGCTGCGCGTGGGGGATACGGTCGCGTTCATCTCCCCGAAAACGCTGCTCGAAACGGGAAGGACATCCATTGAAGCCGCACGGCTTTTGAATGAATATGAGATCGAGCTGACCGTTTCGGATGCATCCAAAGCCGAGGTCGGCTGTGTGATCGAAGATGTGGACGCCTGCCCGAATGTGGTCTTTGCGAGCAATACACTCAACCGCATCATTACCCGCGGGCTGCTTTTGACCACGCGCGGGAAAGTGCTTGTGGAAAACAATCGGTTCGTGAGTACGACTATGAGCGGTATCCTGCTTTCGGATGACGCGAAAAGCTGGTATGAAAGCGGCATGTGCTGTAACGTGACCGTGCGCGGCAATACCTTTGCCTATTGCGGGCAGACGCCTATACGGATCCTGCCTGAAAACGCGGTGCACGCGGGGCCGGTGCATAAAAATATCCATATTGTAAGAAATCGATTTGAGCGGTATAAAGGCTTTTGCATCACGGCAAAGTCTACGGATAACCTGCAAGTTACCGGCAACCGCTTCCTGTGCGGCAAGCCCTTAAAAACCGTCCGATGCACGCATGTGCGCTTAGAAGACTGACTGTTTATCTTCCCTGTTGTAAAGGAGAGTTCCTATGCCGAGATTGGAAACCAAACGCTATCGCTGCAGTGCCTTTGGGCGTTCCTGCGACTTCCCCGCGCTTTCGGCGGAAAGGCAGCCGCACCGCGTCAAATCGACTATTGCAGATTACGAGGGGCTGTTTATCGACTACGGGTACCGGGAGACCTCGTACCCGTATACCCAGCAAAACGATTACACCGACGAAGCGGAACGCGACGTACCTGTTGCCGTGCTGGAAAATGAGTTTCTGTATGCGGAATTCCTGCCGACGCTCGGCGGGATAGCCCCCGCGCATTTGGAGTTCTGCGCGGACGATGACGTGACCCCGTGGATGGAGCTGCTTTCCAAAAAGCCTTTGTCCGCGCCGCTGTCCTTTGCTTACGGCGCGCGGCAGGAGGCGTTGCTTTTAGAAAACGCCGATTTTTGCGAATGGAGCGTGCCGTATCAGCTCGGGCTTTTGTGCTATGACCGCCGTGCATTTGAAAAAGCGAAGGCTTGGTGCGAAAAGAGTTTGCTGCTCGACAGCAACCCGAAGAACCTGCATTTGTATGCCTTTGTTCTGTATCAGCTTAGGAGTGCGCATTTCTCCTATTTTGTGCGCAAAGCTCTGCTGCAAAAGCCGAACGACTACGGGCTTTGCGAGAGTTTGTTTTCTCTCCTGCTGCACGCCGAAGACTATGTGTCGCTGATCGAAAGCTTCCCACAGCTTTCCGGGGATTTGCAGGGGAACGCCCGCCTTTGCATGTATCTGGCGGGTGCTTATCTTGGCGCGGGCGACGCCCGGCGTGCCGAAGAGATTCTGCTTTCCGACGGCGGCTTGCAGCTTCGGGATTACCGTGAGGGTGACCGCATGCTGGATACGCTTTACCGCGGGATACGCAAAGCCCTGTATCACGAGACGGATGCGCAGATCACCGTGCCCGAGCAGTTTGACTTTATCGTAGCAGATTTCGGAGGCGAAAAAGATGGATAAACTTTGGTACAAAACGCCCGCCCGCCGCTGGCGCGAGGCGCTGCCCTTGGGCAACGGCTTTATGGGGCTGATGGTCTTCGGCGGCAAGCGGACAGAGAAGCTCTGTTTTAACGACGGTACGCTTTGGTCGGGCTATCCGAAGGATTACAACAGCGAAAAAAGCGCAAAAGCGCTCGGACAGGTGCGCGAGCTGATCTTTCAGGGCAAAAACAGCGAAGCCGACGCCCTCTGCGAAACGGAGATGTGCGGGAATTACAGCGAGGCGTTTATGCCGCTTGGGAATGTGTATCTGCACTTGCACGGGGTGTCGGCGCGCGGCTACAGGCGGGAATTGTCGCTCGCGGAAGGCCTTTGCACGGTGCAGACCGCAGGCGTCCGCCGCGAGGCGTTTTGCTCGAATCCCGACCGTGTCGCCGTGTACCGCATCACCGCCGACAAGCCGTTTTCTCTGACCGTGACGGCGGACAGCAAGCTGCATTTTACGTGTGAAAGCGAAGAAAATGCGCTGGTGCTCACGGGCAACGCGCCCGACTACGCCGCGCCGAACTATCTGCGCACGAAGCGGCATCCGATCCGGTATGACGAAAACAAAGGCATGGCGTTCTGTCTGCGCACCGAGGTGGAAACCGACGGAACCGTGTCCTGTAAGCGCGGTAAGCTGAACGTGCGCGGGGCGAAAACGGTAACGCTGTTCTTCGCGACGGCAACGGGCTTCTTAGGCTTTGACAAAATGCCCGACACCTCCCGCGCAAACGCCGCCGCTGCGTGTAAGGCGCATTTGGCGGAAGTGCCGCGCGACTACAAAGCGCTTTATGCGCGCCACACGGCGGATTTCGGCGCGCTGTATACCGGTGCGCGGGTCTCCCTTGGCGCTGAAAGTGAGCTTCCGACCGATAAACTGCTGAAAGCCGTGCAAAAAAGCACGGACGCGCGCGCACTCGCCGCGCTTTGCGAGCTGTTCTATAATTTCGGCAAGTACATGATCGTCAGCGGTTCGCGCAAGGGCGGGCAGGCGCTGAATTTACAGGGCATTTGGAATGAATCGGTGCGCCCGCCGTGGAGCAGCAACTACACGGTCAACATCAACACGCAGATGAATTATTGGGGCGCGTCGCGCGCGGGACTTTCCGAATGTGTGGAGCCGCTTTTGCAGCTCGTATATGAAACGGTGCAGAACGGCAAAAAAACCGCGCAGGTCAACTATGGCTGCCGCGGGTTCGCGTGCAACCACAATGTAGACCTGTGGCGCAAAACACCGCCTGTACAGCGCGATCCCAGCTATATGTTCGCACCCCTCTGCGGCGTGTGGCTTGCGAACGAAGTGTACGCCCATTACCGCAACGGCGCTTTGCAGGATGGCGCGGACAAGGTGAAAACCATCACGGCCTCGGCGGCACAGTTTGCATCGGACTTCCTTGTTTTGCATGACGGCTGTTATGTGACCTGCCCATCGTCCTCGCCCGAAAACGCGTTCCGAAAGGACGGCGTGCGCTGTCAGCTCGACTACGCCTCTGCGTTTGATATGGGGCTTGTGCGCCAGAGTTTTCAAAACTACCGTGAGCTGTTCGCGGGCGAGGATACGCCGCTTTTACGCGAGATTATGGAAAAAGAGCCGAAGCTGTACCCGTTTTGCGAAGGGGAAAACGGCATTTGCGAATGGCATACGGATTATGAAACACCGGAGCCCGGACATCGGCATTTTTCGCCGCTGTATGCGTTTTATCCCGGCAACAGCATCGGCTATGATGCCGATCCCGAACAGCGGGCTTGGGTGGAAAAGCTGTTCCGGTATCGGCTTGCAAACTCCGGACAGCACATCGGCTGGTCGGCGGCTTGGGCGATCTGTCTGAGCGGCAGGCTGCGCGACGGCAAGACCGCGCAAAAAATGATGCGCGATCTGCTGTGCCATGCGGTATTTCGCAATCTGTTTTGTGTGCATCCGCCGTTTTTGTTCCAGATCGACGGCAACCTCGGCTTTGTGGCGGGAATACACGAGCTGCTTTTGCAGGAAGAAGCGGGTATGCTGACGCTTCTCCCCGCATTGCCCGAAAGCTTTGCTGCAAGCGGGCAGGTGAAAGATCTTTTGGTGTGCGGCGCGAAGCTTAGCTTTTCCTGGCGCGACGGCAAGGTAACGGCGGTGTCCTGTGACCGGCCCATTACGGTTTTGCGCCGCAATCTGTCCGACCATTTACAAATCGGTACAAACGTGACTGTGGAGGAACCTGCAAAATGAAAAAGGGATGGAAAGTGTTTTTAAGCATTTTGCTGGTTTGTGCGATTCTCGGCGGCATCGCGGCGTCTGTTGTGACCTTTTACAGCAAAACCTATGTGCGCGCGGCGGATACGGCGTTTACGGTTTTACAGATCACGGACGTACACATCCTTAATAATGAGAAAAAAGACGCCAAGGCGTTCAAGACCATCACCGCCATGGTCGAGGCGACTGCGCCCGACATGATCGTCGTTACGGGCGATATCACCAGCGAAAAAGAGAATTTCACGGCGTTCAAGACGTTCGGCAGCTTTATGGAGTCGCTGCAGATCCCGTGGGCGTTTGTCTACGGCAACCACGAGGGACTGAATATTGCATATGAACCCGGTGAGGTGCTCGACCCTGAAAAGATCGCCGACAAGCAGACGCTCAACGATTATCTGAGCTCTTTGGAATACTGCATTTATGAACGCGGCGACGAAAATGCAGACGGCATGGGCAACTATTATTACAACGTTACCGACGAAAACGGCAAGGTGCTTATGTCGCTCATTATGATGGACAGCAATTCGTATTATCCGGACGAATCCGTGGGCGGGTATGACTGCTTCCACGAAAATCAGATCGCATGGTATGAAAACACCGTGAAATCCATTGCGCGCGAGGTCAACGGCGACGAAGCGAAGGTCGTGCCGTCGCTTGCGTTCTTCCACATCCCGATGCGCGAATTCGTCACTGCCTATGACGAGGCAAAGGGTACGGACAAACTGCTTGCAGGCAGGCGCTTTGAGGGTTCGGGCTGCTCAAATGTGGATGACGAAATGTTCGAGACTATGGTGGAACTCGGCAGCACCAGGGGCGTATTCGTCGGACACGACCACATGAACAACTATTCCGTGGAATACCAAGGCATCCGCCTTTCTTACGGGCTTTCGTGCGACCACAACATCTATGTGGTGCCGTTCCGCGGCGGGAACCTCATCAACATCAAAGAGGACGGTACCTTCACCCAGCAGCGGCTGATCCGCCACCGTGGGCAGAGCACCGTCACGATCGGCAAGGAATTTTAAGAAAAAGGATCCCCCTGCACGCAGCAGGGGGATCGCTTTATTTGTGAAACAGCGAAAAGCCTTTCTTTTCATAGGGTTCGGATTGGATGTGCGTCACACGGTAGCCCGTCGCTTCGATGGCGGCGCGTAATTTTTCTGTATCCGGCGCGCTTTCCGCGAGGATCTCCGTCTTGCCGGTTTTGTGCGATGAGGTGACTTTTTTGACTGCAAATTGCTGCCGTACCGCGTCGTTGACGTGCGCTTCGCACATCCCGCAAGCCATACCGTCTATATCCAATGTGATTTTGACCATAGCGACCTCCTGATTTGTAGAGAAGTGTTTTGTCTGCATCGGTTAGCAACAGCTAACCAACACCACGGTAACACGCTTTCCCGCGTTTGTCAAGTGTGATACGCGGATTTTACCGGATTTTTATGCGGATTGACTTCATGCCGTCTGCGGGGTACAATAGTCTTGAAAAAGTCGGGTTTCAGCACGACACGCGCAAGGAGAACACAATATGATTTTATATTTTTCGGGTACGGGCAACAGCCGCTTTGCCGCCGAACGGATCGCTGCTGTAACGGGCGATCCGATGGTATCGCTCAACGAGCGTATTCGCTGCCATGACGAGACGGCGATCGAAAACGAAACGCGATTGATTTTTGTTACGCCGACCTATGCGTGGCGGCTGCCGCGCGTGGTGGAGGCATGGATCGAAAAAACGGCACTGCCGCACTCTGCGGAGGCTTACTTTATATTGACCTGCGGCGACAGCGCGGGCAATGCGGCAAAGTACGCCCAAAAGCTCTGCGCGCGCAAGGGGCTTCGGTTTATGGGGCTTCGGTGCGTGGTGATGCCCGAAAATTACATCGCCATGTTTGATGCGCCCGAAGCACAACAGGCGAAAGCCATTGTCAAAAAGGCTGTGCCTGAAATTGACGAGCTCGGCCGGCAGATCGCCGCAGGCGAGCCGCTTCCGCCGCAAAAGATCGGGCTTATGGATCGGATCTACAGCACGGCCGTCAATCCCGTGTTCTACAAATTTGTGGTCAGCGCCAAGGCGTTTCGCGTGACAGATGCGTGCGTCGGCTGCGGGAATTGTGCAAACGTGTGCCCGCTCGAAAATATCTCGCTTCAAAACGGAAAACCTGTGTGGGGCAAGGCCTGCACGCACTGTATGGCGTGTATCTGCCTGTGCCCGAAGATCGCGATCGAATACGGCACAAACAGCGTCGGCAAACCGCGTTACCGCTGTCCCGAAACGGACTGACCCCGTGGCGATATGGAATAAACGAGGACGTACGGCAGCGTACGCCCTCGTTCTGTTTATCGCAGCAGCTCATCTGTCAGCTGTAGGATTTCTTGCGTAAGCCGCGCCCGCTCTTTTCGGACGAGATATTTATGCCGACGCCGAGGATGAGCGCGGAAAGGATGCCGAAGATGAGGATGCCCACCGCGCGTGCGTTAATCTTGATCGCGGGCTTGCCGCTTGCCTTGCGCAGCAAAATGCCCATGATGATGAGGATCACCGCACCGATAACCGCCACCACGACACCGGGCGTAAAGGCGTTCCATTCCGGCAGCAGGCACATGCACAGCCCCAAGGCGAACAGCAGGCCGCCGAGCGTACCTAAGATCAGCGCAATAAAGTTTTTCTTTTTCATTTTGGTTGCCTCCCAGCAAAATTGGTTTCGCACAGCGCTTTCTCGCATCTGTTGACTGTATTCTATCGCCGCTTTGTTTGGGATTTGCTTACAAAATGTTTGCGAAATATTAAAAAGGCATGGTTTTATGCAAAACCATGCCTCAGACTGTCGATAAAGTTGTTTTTCCTCCCTCTGATGAGGGAGGTGGCACGCGCGAAGCGTGTGACGGAGGGAGAGAAAAATGAACACAGACTTTGTCTCTCCCCCGGTCTTGGCGGCGGCACGTCGCCAAGCCAGCCCCCTCGTCAGAGGGGGCAAAAGGCAGCCGAAGATTTACAGAACCCTTTCCTCTCGCTGATGCGTGTGATTCCCCTGCAAGGGGAAATGTCCGCGCAGCGGACAAAAGGGTGCCCGTTTTCAGAGAAAATTCCACGTCCGCGAACAGAGAACAGAATACAGATGTTAGATATTAGATGCTGGATGCTAGATGTGGGATGGGCAGGTTTTTACACAGCCGAAAATCCGCACAAATCGTAGGAACAGCCCTTGCGGCTGTCCGTTTTAGATTTCAGAGGTTAGAAATTAGATGTTAGACGTGGGGAGGGGAGGCTTGTACAAAACCGAAAGCCTACACAAACCCTTTCCTCCCTCTGATGAGGGAGGTGTCAAGCGGCGCATTCGCCGTTTGACGGAGGGAGAGAAAATGCAAACGGGGAGTTGCCCCCCCTGCCGCCGTCCGGCGGCATCCTCATCAGAGAGAACCACACCCGCACGAGTATATGTAGATTTATGAATAACGCAAACCGCCGACTACGAGAAATTACTGACTTTTCCGCTGAGCAAACCAGTTTTTTTGTCATATTTTGATTTTCATGCGACTACCGAATAGAAGCGCGCGTATTCTGCAAACAAGTGTGTAGGCAAAGCAAACGCAAAAGGCGCAAATTTTACCTGCGCTTTGCCCGAGGCACGGTGTATCGGCCCTTTTGCAAAAAAATTTATTTTTGGATAGCGCATCTTTTTGATCGAAGTACGCACAACTTTGGCGCATATACCCAAATCACGGCGCAAAAAAGAGAAATAGAAAGAAATATTTTTGTTGACAAAATCACAGGAAACGAGTATAGTTTTACACGGATGTGAAAGTTAGGAGGACAGAGCATGACGAAAGCCCAAAAAGCGCTTTGCTTGGCTTTGACGGTTGCTATGGTCATCGGCGTGTTTGCCTTTTCCGCCTTGGCGGCGGATCAAACGGCCGGGTTCACCGTTTCGGCTTCGGAAACGCAGATAGAAGTCGGCGACACGATCACGGTCACCGTTGCGGTCACGACGGATTATTATGCCGCGGCGACCGGCGTGCCGATCTACTATGATGCGGAAGTTTTTGACTATGTGGCGGGCTCGCTGCAAGCTGTCGAGGTCTTCGGCACCGGCGGCGCGACCTCTGTGATCGACAACGCGGCAGAACCGGCAGGACTTTTGAATGTGGTCATTGTACCGCTTGACTCATACGGCGCCGTGTCGCGCCATCTGTCCGGAACGCTTTTGACCTTTCAGCTGACTGCGAAGGCCGAAGGGACTTCCGAGATCGGGTTGCGTGCGGAGGATCAAAAAACGGAAAGCCACATCGGCGGACTGCTGTATTGCGGTTCGTATGCATCCGAAGATGTCACCTCGGCGGTCACCGCTACCGGGCAGACATTTATCCTGAACAACACGACGGTTACGGTCGGGACGGCCGCCGAACCTGAGCTTGCTGTAATTGAAGGCACGACAGGCGTGATTGACACCGAGAACAAATATGTATACGGTGTCACGGCTGGTGATGCAG
>UQZS01000017.1 GCA_900545625.1 uncultured Oscillospiraceae bacterium
CGGTATTGCTTTACTCAAAGCGGGCTTTGCCGCGCTCACGCGCGGCGGCACGGCAGGGCTCATGAGCCTTTGCGGCGGAATCTTCAGCACGGCAATCATGCTGCTGCTGTTCAAAAAAGACCGCAGGCTGGGTTTTGTGGGCATCGGTGTCATAAGCGCCGTCTGCCACAACCTCGGGCAGCTTTGCGTGGCGGCGGCGCTGGTCGGCAACCTTTCCGTGCTCGCTTATCTGCCGGCACTTCTGCTGTTCGGCGCGGTGGCGGGGACGCTTACGGGACTTGTCTGCCGTGCGGTGCTCCCTGCGCTTCGCAGGGCGACCGCGTCGTTTCGAAAAAAATAGAGATTTATATGTAAAGGAATAAGGGAGGAACAGCGCATGCATCCTGAAAGAATGAAGCCGAAAAAAAAGCTGCGCGGCGGGGTACACGTTTCGGACGAAAAGCATACGAGGGATATGCCCGCAAAGCGTATCCCCGCGCCTGAGGCCGTGACGCTGCCCATGCGCCAGCACATCGGCGCGCCGTGTGTGCCGACAGTCAAGGTCGGCGATACGGTAAAGATCGGTCAGATCGTGGGCGATTCGGATGCGCCGGTCAGCGCACCGGTGCACGCCTCCGTTTCGGGCAAGGTGACTGCCGTTAAAGAGGTCAAGCTCGCATCGGGGCTGGTGTCGCAGGCGGTTGTGATCGAAAACGACGGCGAGAATACGATGGCGGAGTTCACCCCGCCGAAAATCGACTCGACGGAGGACTTTTTGCAGGCGGTGCGCGCTTCGGGGCTGGTGGGGCTCGGCGGCGCGGGCTTCCCGACGCACGCGAAGCTGCGTATCCCCGACGGCAAACACGTCGATACGCTGATCATCAACGCCGCCGAATGCGAACCGTACATCACGGTGGACTACCGCGAGTGCCTTGACAACTCCTGGGACGTTTTGGGCGGCGTGCACCTGCTTTTAGAACAGCTTAAGCCCGAACGCGTCGTGATTGCCGTGGAGGACAACAAGCCCGAGGCGATCAAGGTCCTCGAGCGCATTGCGGAAAAGGACGATGAAAAAAACCGCATCCGCATCATGCCGCTGCGCGCACGGTACCCGCAGGGCGCGGAAAAGATGATGGTGCTTTCCGCCACGGGGCGAAAGGTGCCGCCCGGGGGGCTTCCCATTGACGTCGGGTGCGTAGTGATGAATGTCGCATCCGCCGCGTTTTTAGCGCGCTACTGTAAGACAGGCAAGCCGCTCGTCAGCCGCTCGCTTACGGTAGACGGCTCCGCCGTGGTCGCGCCGCAGAATGTGCGCGTGCCCATCGGCACCGAGATCGACTACATATTCAAAGCCTGCGGGGGCTTCCGCGAAGAACCCGTCAAGATCGTCGGCGGCGGTCCGATGATGGGGCAGGCGATCGTCGATACGCACCACCCCATCCTCAAAAGCAACAACGCGCTGCTCGCCTTTACAGCGGATGACCTGAGCGTGAAAGAAGAAACCGACTGCATCCACTGCGGCCGCTGCGCAAGAGCGTGCCCGCTTTCCTTGATGCCGACGCTCATCCACCGCTACGCCGTACAGCGCGACGCTTCGCGCCTTTCGCGTGCGGGCGCCATGGTCTGCATGGAGTGCGGCTCGTGTGCGTATTCGTGCCCGGCGGGCAAGCCGCTGGTGCAGTATATGCGCCATGCTAAGGCAGTTTTGAAAGAGGAGGAGGGCAAAAAATGAGCGATACATCCATTAAGGGACGGCTGACCGTCAGCGCGTCGCCGCACAAACGCACAGCGGATACGACGCGCGGCATCATGCTGGACGTTATTTTGGCGCTGATCCCGGCGCTGATCCTTTCCGTCGTGCTGTTCGGGCCTCGGGCGCTGCTTGTGACCGTCGTGAGCGTTGCGGCGTGCGTGCTGTTTGAATTCCTTGCACGAAAAGTCATGAAACGCAGCATGACCATCGGCGACTTAAGCGCCGTTGTGACGGGCATTCTGCTTGCGTTCAACCTGCCTTCGACCATTCCGCTTTGGATGGTCGTCATCGGCGACGCAGTCGCCATCATCGTCGTCAAGCAGTTCTTCGGCGGCATCGGGCAGAACTTTGTGAATCCCGCGCTTGTCGGACGTATCGTGCTTATGGCTTCGTTCCCCGTGCAAATGTCCGATTACCCCGCGCCGTTTGCCTGGCGCATGCCGGAGGTGGCAGCTGTGACTTCTGCCACGCCGCTCGCGCAGTTTTCGGATATCTATGGTGCGGAGAATTTGCAAAGCGCCATGGATGCGGCGGGGCTTCCCTCGCTTCTGGATATGCTCTTCGGCGTGCGCGGCGGGTGCCTGGGCGAAACATGCGCCGTGGCGCTCCTGCTGGGCTTTATATATCTGCTCATTCGCCGCGTGATCTCACCGACCATCCCGCTTATGTACGTCGGCACGGTCGCCGTCATTATGTTGATCGCAGGCAAGGGCAATTTTGAATTTGTCGCTTACCAGCTCCTTTCCGGCGGGCTTTTGCTCGGTGCGATCTTCATGGCAACGGACTACACCACTTCACCCGTTAATTTTAAGGGCAAGCTGCTGTATGCGTTCGGCTGCGGGCTTATTACCGCGCTCATCCGCATCTTCGCCTCCCTGCCCGAAGGCGTTTCGTTCTCGATTTTGCTGATGAATATCCTTGTGCCGCATTTGGATCGTCTTACGACACCCAAGCCGTTCGGCACGCGAAAAGAGAAAAAGCGCAAAAAGGAGGCGGCGGCATGAAGCAGAGCAAGATCAAAGAGATCGTCATCCCCGCGCTGTCGCTGTTCATCATCTGCATTGTCGTTACGGCGCTTTTGGGACTTACAAACGCCGTGACCGCCCCGAAAATCGAAGAACTGGCTGTGGAAACGCAGGAGGCTGCCAAAAAAGAGGTGCTTGCCGACGCGGCTTCGTTCGGGGACGCCGAACAGGCGCAGCTGAACGGTACGACTTATACGTATTACAAAGGGCTTGCTGCTGACAGCAGCGTCATGGGCTATGTTGTGGAGACCGTGTCCAAAGGTTACGGCGGTGACATCTCCTTAATGGTCGGCGTCGGTGTGGACGGTACAGTGCAGGGCGTGAGCATACTTTCCATCAATGAGACGGCGGGCCTTGGCATGAACGCCGAAAATCCGGAGTTCCTTGAACAGTTCCTTGGAAAAAGCGGAACGATCGGCGTGCAGAAAAACGGTTCGTCCGATACGGAGATCCAGGCGCTGACAGGCGCAACGATCACCTCGGAAGCCATGGCGGACGGGGTAAATCAAGCGCTTTTCGTTTGCGAACAGCTGGGAGGTGGCGTGAATGGCTGACAAAAAATCCCTCAGGCATGAGTTTACCAAAGGCATTTTAAGGGAAAACCCCGTGCTGCGGCTGGTTTTGGGCACCTGTCCGACGCTTGCGACCACCACATCGCTGGAAAGCGCCATTGGCATGGGTATTTCGGCGGCAATCGTGCTTGTGTGCTCGAATATTGTCATTTCCGCACTGCGCAAGGTCATCCCGCAGAAAGTGCGCATCCCCTGCTATATCGTCGTGATCGCGGGCTTCGTTACGATCGTCCAAATGCTCGTGCAGGCGTTCCTGCCTGCGCTCGATGAACAGCTCGGCGTGTATCTGCCGCTGATCGTCGTCAACTGCATCATTTTAGGGCGTGCCGAAGCATTCGCGGGCAAAAATCCTGTGCTTGCCTCCGCGCTCGACGGCCTCGGCATGGGCGTCGGCTTTACGGCGGCGCTCACGGTCATGGGCGGCGTGCGCGAGCTTTTGGGGTCGGGGACGCTCCTCGGCTTCCAGATTTTGCCTGAAAGCATCCCCCCGATGACGATCTTCATCCTCGCGCCCGGCGGCTTCTTCGTGTTCGGGCTGCTGATGGCGTGTGCCAACCGCCTTGCCGAGCGCAAGGGCAAGCCGAAAGCGGAACTCGGCTGCGCGGGCTGCCCAATGGCAAAGCAGTGTACTGCCGCGCAGAAAGAAGCCTGCGATAAACCGAACGGGGAGGGGGATAAACAGTGAAAGTCTATGTTGCGATCCTCCTGACCGCGATCTTAACGAATAACTACATCCTTTCCAAATTCCTTGGTATCTGCCCGTTCCTCGGCGTTTCCAAAAAGCTCAACACGGCGGTGGGCATGAGCCTTGCGGTGATTTTCGTCATGGTGCTCTCGAGCGCCGTGACCTATCCGCTTAACACATTCTTAGACAACCACGGGCTCGGCTATTTGCAGACGATCGTGTTTATCCTCGTGATCGCCGCACTTGTGCAGCTTGTGGAGATTGTGCTGCGCAAATACATTCCGGCGCTGTATAATTCGCTGGGGATCTACCTGCCGCTGATCACTACGAACTGTGCGGTGCTCGGCGTAACGATTTTGAACATCGACAGCGGCTATACCTTTGCGGAGTCCATGGTCAACTCATTCGGTTCCGGTGTCGGGTTCCTCGTCGCCATGGTGATGTTTGCGGGCGTGCGCTCGCGCATGGAATCGTGCGACATCCCGAAGTTTTTGCAGGGTCTTCCGATCACGCTGATTGCTGCGAGCCTTGTTTCCCTTTCGTTTTTGGGATTCACCGGGCTTGTGGAAAACATGTTTGTATAAGAAGGGGGTAGCGCTGTGAATTCGATTTTATTGGCTGTACTCCTCGTTGCGGGCATCGGCTTGATCGCGGGCGTCGGGCTTTCCGTCGCGTCCGTTGTGATGGCGGTGCCGACCGACGAGACGGCAGACGCCATTCGCGAGTGCTTGCCCGGTGCGAACTGCGGCGCGTGCGGCTTTTCGGGCTGCGACGGCTATGCGGCGGCGCTCTCAAGCGGGGAAACGAAAGAAACGAACCTTTGCGCGCCCGGCGGCAATGAGACGGCAAAAGCCGTAGCGGCGGTTTTGGGCGTGGAAGCGGGCAGCATCAAGCCCATGGCGGCGGTCGTCCACTGCAACGGTACGACGGAAAATTCCGCGAAAAAGCTTCAATATCAGGGCGTGCAAAGCTGTGTGATGGCAGCGCAGCTCTTCGGCGGGCAGAAAGCGTGCGTGTACGGCTGCCTCGGCTACGGCGACTGCGTGAACGCCTGCGAATACGATGCGATCTCGATCTGCGACGGCGTGGCACGAGTTAATCCGCTTGCCTGCCGCGCGTGCAAAAAGTGTATTTCCGCATGTCCCAAGGGGCTTATTGAGCTTTTGCCGCTGTATGAGACAAAAGCCGCCGTGCTTTGCAAAAACCACAACAAGGGCGCGTTTACGCGCAAGGAATGTAAAGTGGGCTGCATCGGCTGCATGAAATGCACAAAGGTGTGCGAAAGCGACGCGATCCGGGTCGAGAACAACACGGCGCACGTCGATTACGACAAATGCATCGCCTGTGGCAAGTGTGTTTCGGAGTGCCCCGTGGGGGCGATCCACCTGCTCACGCTTGCAGATGGGCAGAAAACTGCGGCGGCAGGATAAAAAAACAGATATATACAGACCGAAGCCGGAGGGAATTTTCCCTCCGGCTTCTTTTGGCTTTCAAACATTCAGCCGTATGCGCCGCGCCCGCGCAGGGCCGCGGCAAAGCCTGCCTTGTCAGCAGCCGCAGCCACAGCCGCAGTTGTTATCGTTCGAGAAGGTGCTGCCGCAGCCGTAACCGTTGCCCGAGAACAGGATGATGAGGATTACAAGGATCAGAAGACCGTTGTTGCCACACCCGCAGAAGTTCATCGATGCTCCTCCTTTCTTAGGGGGCTAAAAGCGCGCGTTGCCTTGCGCTTTCAATACATCCTATGCCGCTTTGCGGAATGTGTGCTTCGCAGCCGAATGGCGTTTTCGCAGGTTGACGGGGTGGAATGATGGTGCGAAAATCTTGACCAAAAGATTTTTCAAAAAAATTAAAACAATTAGAAAAAACAAGATTTTATCGGGTTTTCACGGAAAATCAGGGGATTTTCAATAAATTTGACCTTATTTGACCTTTGACTTTCCAATGAAAACCCGTATAATCCTACTTGAAAGTCAAAGATAGTCAAAGTCAAAAACGGAAGAAACAAAACGAAACAGGAAAGAAGGTGACGGATTTCGATGAACTTAAGTAAAGAGATCGCCGATCTGCTATTGCAGATGCTGGGTGAGAACGGCACGGTGGAGATCCGGCGCAACGATTTGGCAGAACAGCTCGGCTGTGTGCCGAGCCAGATCAACTATGTGCTGTCCTCGCGCTTTACGCCCGAGCACGGCTACATCGTCGAAAGCCGCCGCGGCGGCGGGGGATACATCAAGATCACCCGCGCTTCATACAATTACGAGACGCTGAAAATGCACCTCGTCAATACCATCGGCGACGAGATCGACGAAAAGACCTGCCGCGCCAACCTCGAGAACCTCTGCAACAGCGGGGTGCTCACACGAAAGGAAGCGCGCCTGATCTTCTCCGCGCTGCGCGACCACGTCTACCGCGACGTCCCCAAAGAGCTGCGCGGGAAGCTGCGCGCGGCCATATTCAAGCAAATGCTTTTGGTGACTATGCAATAGCTTTTGGTTACCGTGTTACAAAGGAGTGTTTTATTATGCTGTGTCAAAATTGCGGAAAACATGAAGCGACTACCCATATTAAGCGCATCGTCAACGGTGCTGCAACCGAAGCGCACCTGTGCGCCGATTGTGCCAAGAGTCTCGGCTATCAAAACGCCTTTTCCGACTTCGGGTTCGGCTTTTCCGATATGCTCAGCTCGTTCTTTGAGCCGGTCGGCATCGGGGCGCTGAGCAACAGCGTGCTGCGCTGTGAAAAATGCGGCTGCTCGTTCAACGACATCGTAAAAAGCGGCAAGATCGGCTGTGCCGACTGTTATGAAACGTTTTACGACAAGCTGATGCCCTCAATCGAGCGCATCCACGGGCGCACCCGCCACGAGGGCAAGATCGCAAACGGCTCGCCCGTGCAGAAAAAAAACACCAAGCTTGAGGAACTGAAAGAACAGCTGCAAGCAGCTGTCAACTTGCAGGATTACGAAACCGCCGCAAAACTGCGGGACGAGATTAAGGCACTCGAAGAGGAGGATAAGAAGAATGGCTAAATGGTATCTCGGCGAAGGCGAACAAAGCGATGTGGTCATCAGCACACGCATCCGCTTGGCAAGAAACCTCAAACAGTACCCGTTCCCCGCACGGCTGGATACCAAAAGCCGTCTTGCGGTCAATGAGGTGATCCGAAAGGCGATACCCGCTGCGGCAAAGCTGCAATACATCGAAATGAAAACGCTTACCCAAGCGCAGATCGTCTCGCTTGCGGAAAAGCACATCATCAGCCCCGAATTCGCCTCCTCTGCGGACGGCCGCGCGCTGCTGCTGTCCGAGGATGAAGAGATCAGCATCATGCTCAACGAAGAGGACCACATCCGCTTGCAGGTCATGCTGCCGGGGCTCGCGCTGGAAAACGCCTATGATACCGCCGACAAGCTGGATACCGCGATCAATGAGCAGGTTGAATTTGCCTTTGATGAACGGCTCGGCTACCTGACGCAGTGCCCGACCAATATCGGTACAGGGCTGCGCGCGTCGGTGATGCTGCACCTGCCCGCGCTCACAGCTGCAAACCGCATCGGTGCGCTCGGCTCGACCATCTCGAAGCTGGGGCTCACCATCCGCGGCGCATACGGCGAGGGTTCGGCGCCCATGGGCGACTTGTATCAGGTCAGCAACCAGGTGACGCTGGGCATCTCCGAAAAGGCGGCGATCACGAACCTAAAGACCATCGTGCTGCAAATCGCCGCACAGGAACGTGCGGTGCGCGAGGAGATGCTGAAAACGCCCGAAGCACAGGATTCGGTCTTTCGGGCATACGGCATCCTCAAATCGGCAAGAATACTCAATACAAAAGAATTTATGGAGCTTATCTCCCGCGTGCGGCTTGGCGCAGTCAGCGGACTTCTGCCAGTAGACGCCAAGGTCGCGAACGAGCTGATGATCGCCATGCAGCCCGCGAACCTCAATGCACGCGCGGGCAAAAATCTCGATGCGCGTGAACGCGATGAGCAGCGCGCAAAACTGGTGCGGGAAAGTCTGTAAAACGGCTTTCCCGATCACGGGAAAGGACGGATGACATATGTTTAAATTCACGGGCTTTACGGAAAAAGCCAACCGCGCTTTAAACAAGGCGGTGCAGGCGGCAGAAAGCATGGGTCACACCTACATCGGCAGCGAGCATCTGCTTTTGGGGCTGCTGTCTGACAAGACCACGGTGGCAGGCGCCGTGCTTGCCGCACGCCATATCCAATATGACAATATCGAAAATTATATCAAGCAGGCGGTCGGCGTGGGCGTGCCCACTGAGCTTGTCCCCGACGATTTCACCCCGCGCAGCAAGCGCATCATCGAAACGGCGGTGCAGCTCGCGCGCGGCATGGGGCAGGCGCTTGTCGGTACCGAACACGTGCTGCTCGCCATCGTGCGCGAACCAGACTGCATGGCGGCACAGATGCTCGCACAGTCGGGCGTGTCTTTGCAGGAGATCGTGAACGACGTTTCCAAAAGCGTTATGGGCGGCACAGCCGCACCTGTCAAAAACGGCGAGGAAGCGTCGGACGGCACGACCCTGTCACAGTTCGGCAGAGATCTGACGAAGCTTGCCAAAGAGGGGAAGATCGACCCCGTTATCGGCAGACAGAAGGAGATCGAGCGGGTTATTCAAATTTTGAGCCGCCGCACGAAAAACAACCCCTGTTTGATCGGCGAACCCGGCGTCGGCAAGACCGCTATCGCCGAGGGTCTGGCGCTTAAGATCGTATCGGGCGAAGTCCCCGAGATGCTCAAAAATAAGCGGATCATCTCGCTTGACCTGACCGGCATGGTCGCGGGTACAAAGTACCGCGGCGACTTTGAAGAACGCATCAAGAAGGTCATCGATGAAGTCAAAGCGGCAGATGACATCATCCTGTTTATCGACGAGGTGCACACGCTTGTCGGCGCGGGCAGTGCAGAGGGTGCGGTGGATGCCGCCAATATCTTAAAGCCTTCGCTTGCACGCGGTGAGCTGCAGGTCATCGGTGCCACGACGCTCGAAGAATACCGCAAGAATATCGAAAAGGATGCCGCGCTGGAACGCCGGTTCCAGCCCATCATCGTCGGCGAACCGAGCGAAGAAGAGGCAATCGAGATCCTCAAAGGGCTTCGCGATAAATACGAGGCGCACCACAAGGTAAAGATCACGGACGAGGCCATCAACGCCGCGGTGAAACTCTCTTCGCGCTACATCGGCGACCGTTATCTGCCGGATAAGGCGATCGACCTGATCGACGAAGCGGCGTCGCGTGTAAAATTGCAAACCTTTACAGCCCCGCCCGAGTTGAAAACGCTCGAAGAACAGAAAAAAGAGATCGAAGCGGAAAAGCAGTCCGCCGTCAATGCGCAGGAATTCGAGCGCGCCGCAGAGCTTCGCGACCGTGAGAAGCAGATCTCCGCAGAATTGGAAGAAAAACAGGCAGCATGGAAGAAGCAGACGGGCAAGAGCCGCGACGAGGTCGGTGAGGCCGAGGTCGCGCAGATCGTGGCGTCCTGGACGGGTATCCCCATTACCCAGCTGACCACCGAGGAAAGCGAACGCCTTTTGCATTTGGAGGATGAACTGCACCGCCGCATCGTCGGGCAGGATGAAGCCGTCAAGGCAGTCTCGCGCGCGATCCGCCGCGGCAGAGTTGGCTTAAAGGATCCGAAGAAACCGGTCGGTTCGTTCATCTTCTTAGGGCCTACGGGCGTCGGTAAGACCGAGCTTTGCAAAGCGCTTGCCGCCGCGATGTTCGGCGACGAAAACGCCATGATCCGGCTGGATATGTCCGAATATATGGAGAAGCACACCGTCTCGCGCCTGGTCGGTTCGCCGCCCGGCTATGTCGGGTATGAGGAAGGCGGCCAGCTGACGGAAAAGGTGCGCAGAAAGCCGTATTCGGTCATTCTGTTCGATGAGATCGAAAAGGCGCATCCCGATGTGTTCAATATGCTGCTGCAGATCCTCGACGACGGTATCCTGACCGACTCCCAAGGCCGGCGCGTGGACTTCAAGAACTGCGTGATCATCATGACCTCTAACGTCGGCGCACGGCTCATCACGGATAAGCAGACGGCGTTCGGCTTTGCCGACAGCAGCGAGACGGGCGAGCGCAACGACGCGAAGATCAAAGAAGCGGTCATGGGCGAGCTTCGCAATACCTTCCGTCCGGAGTTCCTCAACCGTGTGGATGACATCATTGTGTTCCACCGCCTGACGAAGCCCCAGATCAAAGAGATCGCCACGCGCCTGCTCGGAAACCTGCAAAAGCGCATTGCCACGATGGACATTCAGGTCTCGTTCGCGGACGAAGCGGTCGAAAAGATCGCGGACGCGGGCTTCGACGAGGTCTACGGCGCACGTCCTCTGAAACGTGCCATCCAAAGCAGGATCGAGGATACGCTTTCCGAAGCCATGCTGCGCGGGGATGTGAAAGCACAGCACAGCTACACCTGCCGCGTTGCAGACGACGGCTTTGTGTTCACAGAGGACGGCGCATCGCCCGAAAAGACGGCGTCGACCGATCCTGCCGGGCCGTCCGAAAAAAATGCGGGATGACCCCTTGACAAACCGGGGATTCTCCTTATAATAGAATATGCAAAGCGAACAAATGTTCGTAAACGAAATGCAACACCTTGCGCGTTATGCGTATAGGTGTTGTTTTCGTTTCGGCTAAGGCAAGGGATCGACACCTTTGCCGGAAAGAAAGGAGAATCCAATGCCCATTTCCTATGAGACCGAACCCCTCGTGCTCGCCGAGGGCGAATACCTGTATTTGACCGAGGCGCTCGAACCACTCACCGGAAGCGATGTGCAAAACGGCGCTGCGGCGCGCTTTGTGGTGCGCAGCCGGCAAGAGGTGCTGCGCCAGACCGTACAGTGTGTACTTGAGCGCGAGCTTTCCGAGGATGAGCGGGCTGTGGCAAGGCTGCTGTTCATCGAGGGCGAAAGCGTGATCGGCACGGCGCGCCGCTGCTCGCTTTCGCGCGGGCGGGTCTATACGCTCTCGCAGTCTGCGGAACAGAAGCTCAAAATGTATTTAAAATACCCGTTCCTGCTGGATTTCAGCCTTGCGAAGCCCCAAAAGTCTGTCTCGGAGCTTGTTAAACAGTACGGAGGTGCCGCATGCAGCAAAATATCGTGACCATTGAAGTTCCCGCGTCGCTGCCCGAACCCGCGCAGGATATTTCTGTGGGCAATATGTATGAGCACAACGCCACGGCGTTGAAATTTGTGCTCGACGAAGCGCTTGTTTCGGCGGACTATCAGTACTATCTGGAGTTTGTGACCGTTTCCGGCGTGTCCCGCACCGAATACCTCACGCCGAGCGAGGCGGGTGAGATCCTGTTTTCTGTCCCGCAGGCGGTCACGTCGCAGATGACTGCGCTGTGCGTGCTCAATATCGTGCAGGTGTCCGCCGACGGCGTGACCGAACAGCTGATTTGTGCGCAGACCGTGCGGCTGCATTTTTCGCCGCTCGAAAATACGGAAAAAAGCCTGTGCGCCGATTACGAATTTACGATCAACAGCCTGCTTGCCGCCATAGAGAACGACACGTTCAAGGGGGATAAAGGCGACAAGGGCGACGCGTATATCCTGACCGACGCGGATAAGACCGAGATCGCTTCACATGTGGATGAGGCGTTCTACGGCCTGCCGTTGCAAAAGCAGGAGACGCTGGGCGGCAGCGGCAACCTCACGGGCGCGGCAGAGCACGCGGCGGTGCAAAGCCTTGCCGCGTCCCCACAGTCGGCGGCGCTTGAGGGAGTGTCGAGCGTGATGGCCGCGTTCGGGCAAAACGAGATCGCGTGGCTGTTGGACAGCGCGCAGTATACCCGTTTTATCGTGGCGTCGGGGATATATTCTTCGGTGGAACTGACCCTCAAGCCCGATACGGAATATGTGTTCGTCAAAGCAAGCAGCGCGCCTGCCGTACAGACTTACGCCTATTTGACGGTCGGCGGGCAGCAGTACTGGTTCTGTCATAAGGATTATGTCAGCAACAATCTGGCATATTTCACCTTTACCACGCCTCAAAGCGGCGTGTGTACGCTTACGGCAACGTATGTCCATTTTTCACAGCAGGCCTATGCCTCCGTGCTTACAGGCGACTGGCTGGGGCTGGGCATTTATGAAAAAGAAAAGTCGCTCGTGCTGCAAACCGCCTTTTCAACGCCCATATACAGGGTAGACGCCCAATATGCGGACGCCTATGACTTTGTAAGCGGCGCCCTTTGCCGCAGAACCGAAAAACTGCACCTGACGGCGGATATGCTGTCCGACACACAAGTCGTGCCGCTCACGGCGGGCGAAAAAATCGCCTATCGGTATGTGTTCACGCTGCCGGAGAGCGCCGCAAAAAAGGCGGAAGGCTGTGCGTCGGGGCTTTGCAGTCTGTTCCCGACTATGGAGGCGGATATCGCCGACGATGCGGCATATGCGCAGTACATCGAGCAGACCGGGCAGACCGAGGGCGTTTGGTTCGGCGGCGAAGGCGTGTGCGTGGTGAGCGAAACGCCGCCCGAGTCGCTTGCGGCGTCACTTACGGATAACGCCCTTGAGGTGCTGTATGCGGCGGCGGAACGCACCGAAACGCTTGCCGAGCCGCAGACGCTCGTTTTGCCGACGGACACACGGTCATACATCGTCGAACCGGCGTCGATTTGCGTCGAAATCGCGTACAGCGCAGATCTGTCGGCGGTCGTCAACGATTTTGAGGCAAGGCTTCGGACACTGGAGAATAAGATATAACGGGAGGTAAATTATGGATATTTTATACAAAGGCATTGACGTGTCCAAATGGCAGGGCACGATCGATTGGAATAAAGTCAAAAATGCGGGCGTGCAGTTTGCCATGCTGCGCGCGGGCTACGGCCGCTATGAGGGTCAGGCGGACGAATGCTTTGAAGAGAATTACAAAAACGCGACGGCGGCGGGGCTCTCCGTCGGCGCTTACCACTACAGCTATGCGAAAACCGTGGAACAGGCGAAGGCGGAGGCGGCTTACTGCAAAAAGCTGATCGCCGGCAAGTCCTTTGCGTTCCCGATCGCCTACGACGTGGAGGACGACGGGCAGGCGGCGCTTTCCAAAGACGAGATCAGCGCGATCGTAGACGCCTTCTGCTCCGAAATGGAAGCGGCGGGGTACTACGTCTGTGTGTATATGAACCTGTCGTGGCTCAACTCGAAGCTTACCGACGAAATCTTCAAAAAATACGACATTTGGCTTGCGCATTGGACAAATAGCACAAGCTTTTCGCGCAGCTACGGGATGTGGCAGTACACGTCCGACGGCAGTGTGAACGGCATTTCGGGCAGGGTCGACCTTGACTACGCTTACAAGAACTACCCGAATATCATGCGTGTCAACGGCCTCAACGGGTTTGCCCGCGAGGGTGCGTCCGGCTCGGGCGGCAACAGCTTTACCGCACGCATGATGGTGACGCTCGACAATACGCCGCTGTATGCGTCCGCCACGGCAAAAACGCCGGCGGCGTATAAATCCGGCACGTTTTACCTGTATGACGGCAAGGAAATCAGCGGCCGCTATCGCATTACGAATTCACCCGAGCGCGCAGGCAAGACCCCGATCGGTGAAAATGTAACGGGGTATGTCAACAAAGCGGACTTGAGGTGACCGCTTTGGCGGAGCAGGATTTGTATGCGCACAGGATCGCACAACTTGAAGAAGACGTCAAGCATCTGTATTCTAAAACAAACGGATTCGCGGTCGCCAGCGCTGAAATGAACGCCAAGCTCGACAATGTGCTCGTTACGCTCGGAGAGCTGAAAGAGAGCATTAAAACGGTGCGCGAGCGCCCGGCACGGCTGTGGGATAAGCTGATCCTTGCCGTGCTTGCGGCGGCGGGCACGGGCTTCGGCACGGCGCTTTGGCTCGCGGTTCGCTGAAAGGAGAGAAAAATGGAATTTCTGGATTTTATCATGGAGCACGCACTGATTTTAATTCCCGTGCTCAATGTACTCGGCCTGATCTTCAAAAAAACGGAAAAAGTTCCCGATAAATTCATCCCGCTTATCCTGCTCGGTTTCGGGATCCTGGGCGCTTTCGCGGTGCTCGGCTTTTCTGCCGACGCGGCGGTGCAGGGTGTTTTGGTCACGGGTGTCGCCGTCTACGGGGAACAGGTCGTCAAGCAGCTCAAAAAGGGCTCGCAAAGCACAGCGGCTGCGAGCACGGATTCCCCGGCGGATTCGTCTGCCGGCGCCGCTGCCGCGCAAGCCGATACGACAACCGAATAAGGCTTCCGACAGCCGGCGGGGAGACTGCGGTCTCTCCGCCGGTTTTGTATTTTCCGGGGCAATGCATTTTATACCGATTTTGTGAAAAATGCCGAAAATAGACACGAATTTCCAACGCTGATACGGGCAAATCAGGGAAAACCATTGACTTTTGACAGTAGGAATAGTACAATAAATCGAATACATTGTTACGACTTTCGGTCTGCGGGGGGCTCTGTCCGTCTGCGCACCGAACAGGGGGGTCTTTCGTTTTGTATTCTTATATCAAGCGTTTTTTGGATATTTGTGCGTCAGCGGCGGCGATCGTTCTGCTGTCTCCTCTGATGCTCGTTCTGTCGATTTTGATCAAAGCTACCTCTAAGGGGCCCGTGCTGTTTAAGCAGCGGCGCATCGGTAAGGATAAGCGCAACTTTCTCATCTGGAAATTCCGCACCATGCGCACGGACGCACCCAAGGATTGTCCGACACATTTGCTTGCCGACCCCAATCGATACATCACCGGTGTGGGGCGGTTTTTGCGAAAAACCAGCTTGGATGAGCTGCCGCAGATCTTCAATATCTTCGTCGGGCAGATGTCCGTTATCGGTCCGCGCCCGGCGCTTTGGAATCAAGAGGATCTCATCGCCGAACGCGAAAAATACGGCGCGAACGCCGTGCGTCCGGGGCTTACGGGCTGGGCGCAGATCAACGGCCGCGACGAGCTGCCCATCGATGTGAAAGCGCGGTTGGACGGCGAATACTGCCAAAATTTCAGCCTGCGTTTCGACCTCAAATGCTTTTTCGGCACGATCCGCAGCGTCCTGCGGCGCGAGGGCGTCGTGGAGGGCGCGGCGACGCCGGAGCCTGCGAAAAGCGAGGAGGTGCGCTCGTGAAAATATTGGTGCTTTGTGCAAAAACGGAATCTCTGTTTTGGTTCCGCATGCCCATGATGCAGGCGTTTCAAGCTGCGGGATACACGGTATATGCCGCCGGGGATGCGCCCGAATCCGAATGGGCTTCCGAATTTTTGCCGCGGGGTATTGTTTACCGTCAAATTCCCGTCAGCCGCAACGGGACGAATCCGCTTGCCGACCTGAAGCTTTTGCGCGCACTCGAACGGCTGCTTCGCGAGATACAGCCGGACAAGATCTTTGCCTTTCAGGCAAAGCCCATCGCCTACGGTGCAGTGGCGGCGAAACGGTGCGGTATTTCCGGGTTCTATCCGCTGATCGCGGGGCTGGGTTCCATTTTTCGCGGCGAAGGGACGAAGGCGCGTTTGCTGCGCAGGATACTTTCGGTGCAGTATAAGGCGGCATGCCGCTATGCACCTGCGGTGATCCTGCAAAACCCGGATGACCGTGACGAGCTTGTGCGTCTCGGCGTTCTGGATCCCGAAAAGGCGCGCCTGATCCACGGCTCCGGCGTGGACGTGGAACGGTTTGGTGTCACGCCGCTGCCTGAAACACCGACGATGCTGTTCGTCGGGCGGCTGATCAAAGATAAGGGCATTGTGGAGTATCTCGACGCCTGCCGTATCGTAAAAGCGGCGTATCCCGAAGCGCGCTGCATGCTGGTCGGGCCGTTCGACACGAACCCCTCCGCCATGCAGCCTGCGGAGCTGGAAGCCTATACGTCTGACGGCACGGTGGAATACTGCGGCGAGCAGGCGGATGTCCTGCCGTTCCTCGAAAAAGCCTCCGTGTTTGTATTGCCCTCTTACCACGAGGGTACGCCGAAAAGCGTGCTGGAGGCAATGTCGTGCGGTCGCGCGATCGTAACGACCGACGCGCCGGGCTGCCGTGAAACGGTGCGCGACGGCGTCAACGGGTATTTGGTACCCGTCAAGGATGCGGCGGCAGTCGCCGAAAAGGCGCTTGCGCTTTTGCGTGATCCCGCTTTGTGCGCTGCGTTCGGTGCGCAAAGCCGCACGATCGCAGAGGACGTGTTTGATGTAAACAAGGTCAATGCGGATATTATGGATATTATGGATATTCAGCCTAAGGGAGTGGAGCAATATGTCTCTGTATGAAAAAATCATCAACGGCGAGGAAAAAATATCCTTGGTGGGGCTCGGCTATGTCGGCATGCCGATCGCGGTCGCCTTCTCGAAAAAGGTCAAGGTGGTCGGATACGATTTGAACGCCGCCAAGATCGAGCTGTATAAAAACGGCATAGACCCGACCAACGAGGTCGGCGGCGAAGCGGTCAAGGCGTGCAGCGTGGAATTCACGGCGGATGAAACGAAGCTGCGCGAGGCGAAATTCCATATCGTTGCCGTGCCCACGCCCGTAAACGACGATCACACGCCCGACCTTACGCCGGTCGAGGGCGCGTCCGAGATCGTCGGACGCAATCTTACAAAGGGCTCGATCGTCGTATATGAATCCACCGTATACCCCGGCGTGACCGAGGACGTCTGCGTACAGATCCTCGAACGCGAATCTGGCTTAAAGTGTGGTGTGGATTTTAAGGTCGGTTATTCTCCCGAACGCATCAACCCCGGCGATAAGGTACACCGCTTGGAGACGATCACCAAGATCGTCAGCGGTATGGACGAAGAAACGCTGGATACCGTGGCAAAGGTCTACGAGCTGGTGGTCGAAGCGGGCGTGCACCGTGCCGAGAGCATCAAGGTCGCCGAAGCCGCCAAGGTCATTGAGAACAGCCAGCGCGACATCAACATCGCGTTTATGAATGAGCTGTCTATCATTTTCAACAAAATGGGCATCGACACACAGTCCGTTTTAAAGGCGGCGGGGACGAAATGGAATTTTCTCAAGTTTTATCCCGGTCTTGTGGGCGGCCACTGCATCGGCGTCGATCCCTATTACCTGACCTATAAGGCGGAAGAACTCGGCTACCACAGCCAGATCATTCTGTCGGGACGGCGCATCAACGACGACATGGGCAAATACGTTGCCGAAAATGTCGTGAAAAAGCTGATCGCGGCGGATGTTTCCATTAAGAATGCCAAGGTCGCGATTTTGGGCTTCACCTTTAAGGAGAACTGCCCCGATACGCGCAACACAAAGATCATCGACATCTACAAAGAGCTGCAGGAATACGGCATCACGGCGATGATCGCCGACCCGACGGCGGACGCGGACGAGGCAAAGCGTCTGTACGGCGTGGAATTTACCGATATGGATACGATCCGCGACTGCGACGCGGTGGTGCTTGCCGTGGCGCACGAGGCGTTTAAGGCGCTTTCACAGGCGGACTTTGACAAGATGTTCAAGGTAGGCGACAACGGCAAAAAGGTGCTCGTGGACATCAAAGGCCTTTTGGACCGCAAGCAGTACGAAGCGGCAGGCTATAAATACTGGAGGCTGTAAGCATGGGGTATCGAGAACTTGAGTTTCCGAGCGGGACGACCTTTCTCGTCACAGGCGCGGCGGGCTTTATCGGCTCGAACCTGTGCGAGGCGATCTTGGAAAAGGGCTGCAAGGTAAAAGCCCTTGACGACCTTTCCACCGGCAAGCAGCAAAATGTGGATCTGTTTGCGGACGACCCGAATTATACCTTCCTCAAGGGCGACATCAAAGATCTCGATACCTGCGTCGCCGCGTGCGAGGGCGTGGATTATGTCCTGCATCAGGCGGCTTGGGGCAGCGTGCCGCGCTCCATCGAAATGCCGCTGTTTTACTGTCGGAACAACATCGAGGGCACGCTCAATATGCTCGAAGCCGCACGGCAGCAAGGCGTGAAAAAATTCGTGTATGCGTCCTCCTCGTCCGTGTACGGCGATGAACCGAATCTGCCTAAGACCGAGGGACGCGAGGGCAACCTGCTTTCGCCTTATGCGCTGACCAAGCGCTGCGACGAAGAGTGGGCAAAGCTGTATACCAAGCTCTACGGCTTGGACACCTACGGCATGCGCTATTTCAACGTGTTCGGCCGCCGGCAGGATCCGGACGGCGCGTATGCCGCGGTCATCCCGAAATTCTTAAAACAGCTTATGCGCGGCGAGACCCCGACCATCAACGGCGACGGCAGGCAGAGCCGCGACTTCACGTATATCGACAATGTCATTGAGGCGAACCTCAAAGCCTGCCTTGCTTCGCACGAGGCGGCGGGCGAAGCGTTCAACATCGCCTACGGCGGGCGCGAATACCTCATCGACATTTATTACGGGCTTACAAAAGCACTGGGCGTCGAGGTGGAACCCAACTTCGGCCCCGACCGCAAGGGCGACATCAAGCACTCGAACGCCGACATCTCAAAAGCGCGTAAGCTTCTCGGCTACGATCCCGATTACAGCTTCCAAGACGGCATCCGGCTTGCCATCGAATGGTATAAGGAGAATCTGTGATTTATGATAGATTATAGGAAAATCATCAAAAACAGAGAGCTTCGACTGAAGCTGATCTCCATGCTTTCCTGGATCCCCGACAAACCGTATCTTAAAATGGTTTATCGGATCAAAACGGGGCGGAAACTGAATTTGGAGCGCCCGGTCGGCTTTAACGAAAAACTCAACTGGTTAAAGCTGCACGATATACATCCCGAATACACGCAGCTGGTGGACAAGCTGCAGGTCAGAGCGTATATAGCCCGTGTTTTAGGCGAAGAATACCTGTTCCCGCTGTACGGCGCATGGGAGTCTTTTGACCAAATCGACTTCGATGCGCTGCCGAATGAATTTGTGCTTAAATGCAATCATGATTCAGGCAGCGTGAAAATCATTCGGGACAAATCAAAAATGGATCATAAAGCGATGCGGCGTTTCTTTGAAGGCAGGCTCAAAAGAAATCCGTTTTATGACAGCCGCGAGTATCCCTATAAAAATGTTACGCCCTGCATCATGGCAGAACAGCTTATGAAGGACGCGGACAATGCGGCGGAGCTGAAAGACTACAAATTTTTCTGCTTTGGCGGAAAACCGCAGTTCCTCTATTTGTCGGAGGGCTTGGCGAATCATGACACGGCGCGGATCAATTATCTGACGCTGGACTGGAAAAAAGCCCCTTTTACAAGGGCCGATTTTGCAGAGCTTGACGTGCTGCCGCCAAAACCTGCAACCTTTGAAAAAATGCTTGAGATTTGTGAAGCCGTTTCCAAAGATATGCCTTTTGTTCGCGTTGATTTATATGATGTAAACGGGCAGATCTATTTTGGCGAGTTCACCTTTTTCCCGGGCGGCGGCTATACCATCATGTCTCCGGAGACTTGGGAGAAAAAACTGGGGGATATGATCCCGCTCGACATATAAAAGCGGTCAGCAATAAGCGCGGCGCAGCTTTTGCGGATTTGGAAAGAGGGAACAGCTTTTGAAAATTCTTTTTATTTCCATGTCGCCGATCCATAAAGGCGTTAGCATCGGCAATACGTTTTTGAACGTGCTGGAGGGGTTCCCGGATGCGGAATTTTCCAGCGTATATACCAAAGGCGGCGCGCCGGACGCCCGTGTTCAAAACGCATTTCAAATCAGCGAAAAAATGCTGGTCAAAAAGCTGCTGCACAAAACGGATACGGCCGGCAGACGGGTCGAGGAACGCGGCGTGCAGACAGATGCGCACCCGGATAAGCTCGTAACGTTCGCCCGAAAAAAACGGTACACGGTTTTCTTTTGGGGACAGGCGCTTTTGTGGGCGCTGCCGTACTGGAAGTCGGACGCGCTACACGCCTTTTTGGACGAATGTAAGCCGGACATCCTGTTTACAGTTCTTTCGGATTCCGTGCCGCTGAACAGATTGATCTGCCATATTCAGGCATATTTGCAAAAGCCGCTTGTGATTTATGCGTGGGATAACAATTATACGTTAAAAATGGGCGCGGTTTCGCCGCTGTACCGTCTGAATCGGCATATCAGCCGTATCTATATGCGCGCAACGGTGAAAAAAGCCGCGCAGATGTATGTGATCTCCGACGTGCAAAAGCGCGATTATGAAAAGGCCTTTGGCATGCCTTGCAAGGTGCTCACAAAATCGGCGGATTTTTCGGGCGACCCGCCCGTGAAAGCCGCCTACAACACGCCTTTGCAGATCGTCTTTACGGGCAACATCAGCACGAACCGCTGGAAGAGCCTTGCCATGATCGCCCGTGCACTGCAAACCGTTAATCGTGACGGCGTGCGTGCGCAGCTGCGCATTTATACGGCAACGCCCTTGACGGAAAACATGCGGGCGGCGCTCGATATCGACGGCTCTTCCTTTTTGATGGGCGCCGTCCCTGCAAGCGAGATCCCGCACATCCAATCGGATGCGGACATGCTTGTACACGTTGAGGCATTCGACAGCAAAAACCGCCTTGCGGTGCGGCAGTCCTTTTCCACAAAGCTTGTGGATTACTTTAAGGCGGCACGACCGATCTTGGCGGTCGGCCCACGCGAAGTGGCGTCTGTGGCGCATTTGCTCGAAAACGATTGTGCGCTGGTTGCCGAAACGGTCGGGGAGATAGAAACGGCGCTCGAAGCCGTGCTGGCAGACCCCGGCAAGCTCAACGACTTGTCAGAAAAGGCGTATGCCTGCGGCCGGGCGCATCACGATAAAGCTGTGATGCAGCAAATGCTGGAAGCGGATCTGAACCGTGTTGCAAAGGAGGGGCAGGCTTGAAGATTCTGCAGATCAACGCGGTCAATCAAATTGCGAGCACGGGCAGAAACGTCTCGGAAATGGCAGCATTTCTGCAAAAGGAGGGGCACACTTGTGCCGTTGCCTATTCCGTTGGGCCGTCTGTTCACCCCGAATCGGAATTTCGCATCGGCTCCGCGCCGGATGCGAAGCTGCACGGGCTTTTGTCGCGTGTTTCGGGCAAACAGGGGTATTTCTCTAAACCCGCGACACGCAAGCTGCTGAGCTTTACAGATGAATTTGCGCCGGATGTGGTCGTGCTGCACAATCTGCACGCAAATTACATCCATTTGCCACTGCTGCTCGGCTATCTTGCAAAAAAGGATATCCCGACGGTGGCTGTGCTGCACGACTGCTGGTTCTATACGGGTAAGTGCTGCCACTACACCGCAGCGGGCTGTTATAAATGGCAGGAACGGTGCGGGGCTTGCCCCGCGCTGAAAAAATACAACACAAGCTGGTTTTTTGATAAGACCGCCGACATGCTCGCGGACAAAAAAGCGCTGTTCGGCGCGATACCGCGGTTGGGCGTGGTCGGCGTCTCCGACTGGCTGACCGATGAGGCGAAGCGTGCGCCGGTATTCCGAAATGCCAAGATCATCCAACGAATTTACAATTGGGTGGATACCGATCGCTTTGCCCCGCAGGACGCTTCTGCGCTGCGTGCACAAATGGGCTTGCAAAACAAACAGATCGTGCTGTGTGTGGCAAGCCGATGGACGCAAGAGAAGGGCTTGGATACCGTTATGCAGCTTGCCGGAGGTCTGGCAGACGATCAAGTCCTGCTTTTAATCGGCAATGCGCCGGAAGAATGTTTGACCGATCCCCATATTCTGCACGTTCCCGCGACGAACAATACGGAGGAACTTGCGGCGTACTACTGCATGGCGGATGTGTTCGTGCAGCCGTCTTTGGAGGAAACGTTCGGCAAGGTCACGGCGGAGGCGCTCTCCTGCGGCACGCCGGTGGTCTGCTTTGATTCCACGGCAAACCCCGAGCTTATCGGCGAGGGCTGCGGCGCGGTGGCGCCGGCGGGTGATGTGAACGCGCTGGCAGGCTGTGTTCAGTCCGTCTTGGCGGCGGGCAAAGCGGCATCTGCCGAACGCTGCCGCGCATTCGCGCTGCAAAATTTCCGCTTGGAGGAGAATATGCGGCAGTATTTGCAGTTGTTTGAAGCGCTGTGCGCCATGCATTGAGGTGAAAAGGATTTCATGCTGTTTTATTTGATCGGGCTTTTGGTTTTATGCGCGGCAGCTATAGCCGTCGTGCGGCCGCGGCAGCGGCGGCTCCCCGGGAAAAAGCCTTTTCTTACGAAGGAACGGTTGGCGCTCATGTCCGTTTGCCTGTTCCTGTTTCTGGTCTATGCCCTGCAAGACCTGCATTCCAACGGTGACCTGATACTCTATGCCGACCGCTTTAATGAATTGCAGCACATCAGCGTCCGATCGTTTGTGCGCGGGATAGACGAATACAAAGACCCGGTCTACCATCTTTTGGGGCTGCTGCTCAGCAAGATCGGCTTTGATTTTTACGCATGGAAAGCGCTGATCTCCCTTGTGTTCGTTTTGGGGCTTTACCGGCTTTTGATGTATCATTCCGCCGACCCGGCGCTGAGCCTGGTCGTGTTCTTGGCGCTGGATCTGTTCGGCTTTTCTTTAAGCGGTCTGCGGCAGACCTTGGCGATCGGCATTTTGTTTTTCTCGTATCCTTTTTTGAAGGAAAAGCGGTTCTTCCGCTTCGCGCTGATCGTGGTGACCGCCTCGCTGTTCCACAGCACCGCGCTGATCTTCCTGCTGGCATACCCCGTGTACCGCCTGCGCCTGCGTCTGCGCAATATCCTGATCCTGGCGGCTGCGGGCATTGTGGTGTTGTTTAATGCAGCGCCGCTCACCAACCTCTATTTGCGGCTGACGGGTATGGACGATCTGTATACGGCTTATTTGGAGGAAAGCAGCGGACTCAACCTGACGGGTGTGCTGATCTCCGGAAGTATTTGGCTGTTCTGCGTGTGTATTCTGTACTCCAACCGTTCCAATCGGCGAGATGAGCGCCTTTGCAACCTGTCGCTGCTCGCCTTTTTCCTGCGCATCCTTGCGACGGTGCAGCTTGCGGAGTTTTTCCGCATTTCCATGTATTTCTCGATGTTCGACCTTTTGATGATCGCGGACGCGTGCTCCTGCTACACAGAGGAGCGCTCCATGACCCGCTTTAAGACCGCCGGCGTATCGCTGGCGCTGACAGGATATTACTTTATCGCGCAAAACGGAAACATTCTCAGCTATATGCTGCGGTGATTGAAAACGAGCCGCCGAATTTGCCGAAGGGCATGGCAAGGGGAACGGGCTTATGGATAAAACGATTTATTACCTCGGCTATTACGATACCGATGCGAACAAAAGCGAAAACCGCAATTATGTGCTTGCCGCCAGCAATAAAATGACCTATATCGTCTCGGCGCTGGAGCGCGCGGGCTTTTGTGTGGAACTTGTTTCCGCGTCGCAAACGCATAACCCGCAAAAATACGAAGCAAAAACCGTCCCCGTCGGGGAAAAGAGCCGTCTGCATCTGTTTAAGACGCTGCCGTGGGGCAATAAGCTGCGCCGCATATGCAGCACCCTGTACGGCGCATGGCAGGTATTTCGGTACCTGCGGCGGCATGTCGGGAAAGACGATACGCTCGTGGTGTACCATTCCCTCGCCTACGCGCGCACCGTGCGTTGGCTCAAAAAGCGCAAGGGCTTTCGGCTGGTGCTGGAGGTCGAGGAGATCTACGCCGATGTGAGCAGGCGTGAGAAAGAAAGGGCATTGGAACACGCTCTGTTCCGTTGTGCGGACGCATATATTTTCCCGACCGAGCTGCTCAACGAAAAGCTGAATGTGCAAGAGCGGCCGTATGCGATCGTGTGCGGTACCTACGAGGTGCAGCCTGACAGGCAATGCTCTTTCGGCGACGATCACATTCACGCGGTCTACGCGGGCACATTTGACCCGCGCAAGGGCGGCGCACAAACAGCGGTCGCAGCCGCCGCGTTTTTGCCCGAAAAGTATCATATGCATATCATCGGCTTCGGCAACCGGCAGGATACGCAAAACCTGCAAAATGCCGTGCGGGAAGCCGCCGAGCGCTGCGCCGGTCTTCTGACCTATGACGGCTGCTTGTCGGGCGAGGATTATATCCGTTTTCTGCAAAGCTGCCAAATCGGCTTGAGCACGCAAAATGCCGACGCGCAGTTCAACGATACCTCGTTCCCGTCCAAGGTGCTTTCGTACCTTGCGAACGGGATGCGGGTGGTTTCCGTCCGCATCCCGGTGCTCGAACGCTCCGAAGTCGGCGATCTGCTGTATTTTTACGATGAAAACACACCGCAGGCGGTCGCCGAAGCGATTTGCAGGGTCGATGTGACCGAGCCTTATGACAGCCGCCGCCGCATCGCAGAGCTGGATGAGGCGTTCGTAACGGCGCTCGGCGCGATGCTTGACGCACGCGGATGAAAATTTGACGGGAGGCATTTCGGTGGAGATCAGCGTCATTGTTCCGATTTATAACGTGGAAGCCTACCTGCCCCGCTGTGTGGACAGTCTGCTGCACCAGTCCTTTACCGATTATGAGATCATTTTGGTGGACGACGGCGCAACGGACGGTTCCCCTGCGCTCTGCGATGCTTACGCCGCGCGTGAGGAACGCGTGCGCACCATACACAAGCAAAACGGCGGGCTTTCCGACGCGCGCAACGCCGGTATCGATGCTGCTTCCGGCGCATACCTTGCCTTTGTGGACAGCGACGACTGGGTGGATGATGATTTTCTGAAGGTCTTATATGAAAACGCCGTGCAAAACGACGCCGACATCTCGGTCGTCAATTTCCATAAGAGCTTCCCGGAGCGCGACGAGCCCGCGCCCTCCGCGCCCGAAGGGCTGTACACGGGCGAGCAGGCAATGACATATTTGTATGCGGACATTTCCATTTATGTCAACATTGCCTGTAATAAACTATATAAAAAAGAACTGTTCGAGACCATACGCTATCCCGTCGGCAAGCTGCATGAGGATGGCCTGACGACCTATAAGCTGCTGTTTGCCGCGAAGCGGGTGTATTTTTCCGACCGCGATCTTTACAGCTATTTCCAGCGCGGCGACAGCATCATGAATCAGAAATTCTCGTTGAACAGGATAGACGAATATGAAGTGTATCGGCAGCGGGAACGCTTCTTTGCAGAAAACCAGTTGTCTCATTTGCTCATTCAAAATGAGCGCACAAAAGTGGTTTGTATCAAAACGTTAACCGTGAAGCTGTTTGAAAATCCCATAGACCCGGCTGAGCGAAAAAAGTGGATAAAACAGTTTAAAAAGGATATTAAAAAGAGCATCCTGCGTAAAACGCAAGGCTTCGGAAAAAATTTTGCGGGAAGTGTGATATATCTTATCTCCCCAAAACTCTTTTACATACTCCACAGAGGGTCTCATTGATGTGTCGAATTCGGTGTGGAGGTCAACGAAAATGAACAAGGATATGACAAAAAGCAAACAACTCGCCGTTAACCTGTCTGCCAATTTTATTGCGTACGCCGTGAATTTGGGCATCAGCTTTTTTCTTTCGCCGTATATCGTCAGAAGTATCGGAGTAGATGCGTACGGCTTCGTAGGGCTTGCAAATAATTTTATAAGCTATGCCACTTTGATCACCGTTGCGTTGACTTCTGTCGAAGGCAGGTTTGTGACCGTTAAGATCTATGAAAAGGATATGAACGGCGCAAACAAGTATTTTTCCTCCATCTTTATGGCCAGCAGCATCCTCTCTGCGGTCATCGGCATAGTGTTGGCGGCAATTTGGATATATTTGGAGCACCTGATCAACATTCCGCAGAACATCTTTTGGGATGTAAAAATATTGTTTGCGGTGTTGTTTGTTAACTGTCTGTTAAGCACGATCGGCGCCATTTTTACGGTGGCAACCTTTGCCACAAACAAATTGTATTTGGATTCCATACGGAAAATCGAATCTAACGCGGTCAGAGTCGCCATCATCCTGCTTTTGTTTTTCTTGTTTTCGCCGAAGGTCAGTTATATCGGCATTTCCTCTCTTGCCGCAGGGATCTATGTCTTCGTGTTCAATATTTATTACACGAGAAAACTTCTGCCGGATATACATATAAGGCGAAAGCATTTTGACATTGGCGCCATTCGGGAGGTTTTGTCCTCCGGGGTGTGGAATCTCCTCACGCGGCTCGGACAGCTTCTGCTTGACGGCCTGGATTTGCTGATTACAAATATATTTATCGATACCGTTTCTATGGGTGTTCTTTCTTTGGCTAAGACGGTTCCAAATGCCATTTCCGGCATTGTCGGCAGCATGGTCAGCGTTTTCTCTCCCGATTTTACGATTTTGTACGCAGAAAAAAAGACGGACGAGCTGATCGCCAGTGTAAAGCAGTCTATGAAGATCATGGGCATTATTGCGAACCTGCCGATCATTGTTTTGATCGTATGCGGAGATTACTTCTTTGAATTGTGGCAGCCGACGCAGGATGCATCACAACTGCAGATATTGTCAATTTTAACCTGCTTTGGCCTGATTTTCAGCGGTGGGATCAACTGTATCTTTAATATCTTCACCGTGGTCAACAAACTTCGCGTAAATTCCATCGCGGTCTGCGTTTCCGGTATTATCAGCACAGCACTCGTTTTTATCCTGTTAAAAACGACTGATCTGGGTCTGTATGCCGTTGCGGGGGTCAGCTCCGCAATCGCAATTTTGAAAAACATATTTGTGATCGTGCCGTACGCGGCGCATTGCCTGAAGCAAAAATGGTACGTTTTCTATCCGGATGTTTTCAGACCTGTACTCTTTGTCTTTGCGTGCAGCGCGATAGGCTTTTTAATCAAATATGTATTTCCGTTCACAGGGTGGATTCGGTTGTTTTTGCTTGCGGGGACAATGGTGCTGATTTCCGTCGTTATTGGTGGATTTATTGTTTTGAACAAGCAGGACAGAAACTTTGTGATGAGCAAAATCAGAAGGGGAGGAAAATCATGATCAAAAAAGCGGCAAGGCGTATTTCGCGATATGTGCAAAGACAGCACAATCAGCATGTCAACAGGCTTTGCCTGAAAAAAAGTTCGGAGAAACTGAAGACATTTCATAAGCTGCACGAGGGAAAGCGGTGTTTTATTGTCGGCAACGGCCCGAGCCTGCGCGTGGAAGACCTGCAAAAGCTGGAGCATGAAATATGCTTTGGTTCACATCGCATCTATAAAATTTTCGGAGAAACGCAATGGCGTCCCGATTATTACTGTGCGCAGGACAGCAAACTGGTGAACGAGTCCATCGACGAAATCAATCAAATGGACTTGGCGGAAAAGTTTATTGCGGTTGTGCCGGACAGGCATTATGAGCCGTTAAAGCATGTAAATTATGTCCATTTGATCGAAGAAGAGTTTTATCCGCAGTTGCCGAAATTTTCTTCGGATATTTCAAAAGGGGTATACGAAGGCTATACGGTTTCTTATATGTGCCTTCAGCTTGCCGTGTATATGGGCTTTCAGGAGATTTATCTGTTGGGCATAGACCATAATTACAGTGTAACGCTGCTGCCCAACGGAGAACTTTTGGAAAACAAAAACATACAAGACCATTTTTCCAGTGAAGATGTTACGGCAAGCACGCCGCAACTTTTTAAGTCTACGCTATCCTATCAGGCGGCTCGAAAATACGCGGACGCAAACGGAATAAAAATTTTGAACGCAACGCGCGGCGGGAAATTAGATGCTTTTGAAAGAGTGGATTTTGATACGCTGTTTTAATATGCACGGGGCACCGGTAATAGACTGTCTATCGGTCTTAGAAGCCTTCTGCGTTTATTCGGATTTATAAAAAGCAATTCCATACAGGAAATACAGCTTATATACGGCGAAAGGATGGGTTTATTATGAAAGCAATCGCATTACTTACCGGTCGAGGCAATAACTCCTTGCAGGACAAAAACGTTTTGGATATATTGGGACATCCGGTTCTGTATTATCCGGCACATGCGGTGCGTTGCGCGAAGGAGATCGAAGGCTGGTATTGCAGCAGTGACGATGAAAAAATACTGGCTGCGGCAGAAAAGGAAGGCTATCAGCGAATCGTCAGACCGGCGGAACTTGCTTTGCCGACCGCACAGCATATTGACTGCATCAGGCACGGACTTAAGGTGATGCAAGAACGCGGCGAACACCCGGATATACTGGTTGTTGTTTTAGCCAACAATGTAACGATTCGTTCCGAATGGGTAGACGATTGTGTTCGGCTCATGAAGGAGGATCCTTCGGTGACCGCCGTCGTCCCGGTTTATGAGGACAACGATCATCATCCGCTTCGTGCAAAAACGTTGCGGGAAGACGGCAGGCTTGCCATGTATGAAAAAGGGGTGACAGGCCCTGTTTCCACCAATCGTCAGGATCTGCCACCGTGCTATTTCCTTTCCCATAACTTTTGGGTGCTCAGTGTGGAGTATCTTCTTTCGGGGAAAGAAGGTCAGCAGCCGTGGAGCTTTATGGGCGACAATATTGTACCCTATATAATTGATGAATCCATAGATATCCATCATCATGTGGATTTGCTTTTGGCGAAAGAATGGATCATGAAGCATTATACAGACAGCGATCTCGACGAAAATCTGTAAGGGCGATTTCAGTTTCGGAAAGCGGCGCATTTCGGCAGCGATTTGATTTTTCCTTTGAGATTTGGTAAAATATAGGTATTTGATGCGTATTGCGGCAGTAAAGCGCCGGAAAAGCGCCTTCAAAAGTTTCGGCGAAAGCGCAGGGAACAAAGCTTATGCGAACAAAAAATATCAATGAGCTAAAGGTCGGGGCGGTTCTGTCTTATGTGCAGACCGGCGCGCAAATTTTAGTTGCATTGCTGTATACGCCCGTGATGCTGCGCATCCTCGGGCAAAATGAGTACGGGCTTTACAATACGATCTCGTCCACGATCAGCATGCTGAGCGTGTTGAGTCTCGGCTTTTCCAACGCCTATATCCGCTTTTATGCGCGCTACAAGATCAATGAGGAAAAAGAAAAGATTGAACGCCTCAACGGATTGTTTTTGCTGGTGTATTGCATCATCGGGACCATCGGCTTCTTGTGCGGGCTGTACCTTGCGTTCAATCTGCGGCTGGTGTTTGACGAGGGCTTAACTGCCGACGAGCTTGAAAAAGCCAAGATCATGATGATCCTTTTGGCGCTGAATCTCGGCATATCCTTCCCCATGAGCACCTTTACCTCCTATATCAACGCGCACGAGCGTTTCGCCTATATTTACGGGCTGAATATCATCAAGACCGTTTGCAGCCCCTTTGTGCAGATCCCGCTGCTGCTTATGGGCTTCGGCGCGGTGGGCATGACGGCGGTCATTTTCGCGTTCAACATGTTTGTAAATGTGGCGGAGGTCATTTACTCCGTCAAAAAGCTGCGGTTCCGTATCAAGCTCGGAAATTGGGAGCCGGGGCTGTTTAAAAGCCTGTTCCTGTTCTCAAGCCTCATTGCGATCAATGTGATCGTCGATCAGGTCAACAACAGCTTGGACAGCGTCCTGCTCGGTCGTTTCTGCGGTACGGCGGAGGTGGCTGTGTATTCTATCGGCGCGACCTTCTGCGGGTACTATACGATCTTTTCCACCTCGATCTCTACCGTTTTCATTCCGCGCATCCATAAAATCGTCAATTCCGTGCAGGATAAGCTTGAGCAGAACCGTCAGCTTACGGAGATCTTTATCAAAGTCGGCCGCATCCAGTTTTTGGTGCTTGCGCTTGTCTGTTCGGGCTTTATCGTGTTCGGGCGCGCATTTATTGCGCTGTGGGCAGGTGAGGGGTATGAGGACTCTTACTGGGTCGCCCTGTTCCGCATGGTGCCCGCGACCGTGGCGCTCATTCAAAATGCGGGCATCGAGATCCAACGCGCCAAAAACGTGCACCAGTACCGCGCCTATTCCATGGTCATCATGGCTTTGATCAATTTGGGCTTGACGATCTATATGTGCCAGCGCTGGGGGGCGGTCGGCGCGTCCGCTGCCACGGGTATCGCGGCGGTGCTGTGCGATCTGTTTTTGCTCAACTGGTTTTACTACAAAAAAACCGGCATCAATGTGTGGCTGTTTTGGAAAAATATCCTGCGCGAGAGTCTCGGGCTCCTTGTGCCCGGCGTCTGCGGCTTCTTCATTGCAAGGTATGCCACCATGCAGTCCTACTTTACGCTGGCGTTCTGGATCGCCGTATATGCCGCCGTGTATATCGTAAGCATTTGGCTGATCTCCATGAATCGCAGCGAAAAAGACTTGGTGCGCGGTACGGTTTCTCGTGTGACCTCTAAAATCCGAAAGGGGGACGCCGCATGAGCGCTCTGAAGGAAGTCGTGCGCGGCGCACTGCAAAAGCTGCCGCTGCCGACTAAAAAGATCATTCTGTTTGAAAGCACCCCAACGCTGACCGACAACACCAAAGCCGTGTTTGACGAGCTGGTTCGCCGCGGCTGGAACAAGACCTACGAGTTTGTGTGGATCACCTGTGAACCCGCGGAGCAGTTCGCGGATGTCCGCGTTCCGAACGTTCGCTTTGTACCGCGCTCGGACGACGCACAGTTCAAGACGCTGACCTTTCAGGCGCGCGTGCAGCTGATGTGCAACGAGGTGCTTGCCAAGCGCACGAGTCGCCAGTTCACCATGTATTTGGCGCACGGCTGTGCGCTGAAGGATGTCCGCGGCAAATATGATTTGCCCGAAAGCATTGATTGTGCGCTTACCTTGTCCGAATATCTCGGCACATATGACGCGCAGAATCTCGGCTATCCGGCGGAAAAAATGCTGCCGCTCGGCTACCCGCGCAATGACGAGCTGTTCGGCGAACGGCTGCCTTTGCGGGATCTGTTTCCGAATTCGGACTTTGAAAAGGCGATTTATTGGCTGCCGACCTATCGCCAGCACAAAAACGGCTCGGTGCACTCCGACATCTCTATGCCCATCCTGTATACCGAAGCGATCGCCCGCGAGATCAACGCCTGCGCGGCGAAAAACGGCGTGATGCTGATTGTCAAGCCGCATTTTGCGCAGGACGTCTCCAAACTCAAAACAATGGAGCTCAGCCACCTGCGGTTCATCGACAATGCGTTTTTAGAGCAAAACGGTATTTCCAACTACGCGCTGCTGCGCAGTGCGGACGCGCTGCTGTCGGACTACTCGTCGGTCTATTACGACTATCTTTTGACCGACCGTCCCATCGGGCTTTGCTGGGATGATTTTGCCGAATACAGCGCGCGTGAGGGCTTTCTTTTGGATCCGCAGGACATCCTTGCCGGCGGCGTCAAGCTCTATACAGCGCAAGATCTGTGCGGGTTTGTGGAAAGCGTGGCAAAGGGCGAGGACAGCCTGCGGGCAGAGCGCAGCGCGATCCGTGACCGTGTGCACGCTTATACGGATGGGAACGCCACTGCCCGCGTGGCGGATTACATCGAGCAATACCTGCGTTAAAATAAACGGACTGTAAAGGGAATAGGGGAGTCGCATGAATATCGCCATGATCATGAGCGGCGGTGTCGGGAAACGGTTCGGCACGCTGCTGCCCAAGCAATACAATCTGATCCACGGCCGGCCGGTCATCGATTATGTCATCGATGCGTGCCGCGAGGCAAAAACGGTGGATAAAATCGTGGTCGTCTGCGACCCGCAGTGCGTGCAGTTCAGCGCCGAGCTGTCTGCCGACGACATTGAGATCGCGCCGAACGGCAGCGAGCGGTGCTATTCCCTGCAAAACGGGCTGGAATTTATTCAAGAGCATTACAACTGCGACAACGTCTGTATTCTCGACGCGGTCGCGCCGTTTGTGTACCCGGAACTGATCGACGAATACTTTGCCCGCCTGACGGAATATGACTGCGTGATCACCTGCCAAAAGATCACGGGGGAGCTCGGCAATTACGACTATGCGATTTTGAACCGCAGCGATTACTATATCAGCCAGTCGCCCGAGGCGTTCCGCTTCAGCTTGTTGATGCGGCATTTCGACCCGGAATTCCCGTCGTCCGAGCTTGCAAACCAACTGCCGGCGAACACCAAGCGCTATCTGAATTTTGAATTTAAAAACAATCTTAAGATCACTTATGATTTTGAGTTGAAGTATGCGGAACACATGATCGCCTATTTCCGCGAGCGCTACCGGCGCAGCGTGAAGGTGTATGAGAAAGAGGCGTTCATCACAAAGGGGTTGCAAACCTATCTTTTGCGCACACGCGCCCGTGAGACAAATGAGTGGCTGATGCACGTGGCCGAAAACTACCCCCGGCTTGCCGAAAAATGGGAGATCACTTCCTTCATCGCCAACCAGACCAGCCGCTACGGGCTGGTGCTGCTTGCGCAAAGCGTGCGGTTCGGCGACGTGATCATCAAGCTGATCCCGCCGTTTGTCGAGCGCTATGCCAATGAAAAAAGCTGCTATCTTGCCCTGTCCAACACATTTATGTGCAGGCTCTGCGACTGTGACGATGCCGCGAACGCCTTGCTGCTCGAGCAGGTAAAGCCCGGCGATTATGCGCGCTTTGAGGACAATTTGCTGCTGACACGTTTTTGGGACAGCGTTTTCGCCGGTGCCGCGCTTGCAGACGAGAACCGGGGCGAGGATTACCGCGCGGGGCTGTATGCGCGTCTGCAAAGCGCCGAAAAACTGCCGTATTGCAGCGGGCCGATCGCAGAACACCTGCAATTTGCCGCCGCGCTTTACGAACGCTGTTTTGCAAAAGAACCCCTGTATCTGCTCCACGGCGATCTCCATGAATACAACATCCTCAAAGGGGCAAACGGCTATGTGGCGGTCGATCCAATCGGTTTCCGCGCGCCGCTGGCGTTTGAGACATCGCGCTTCATTCGGAACGATGTGCTGCGCAACGCGAAATTCGGTACGGCTGCGCGGCTTTCCCTGCTGTTCGATTACTTCGGAAGGTGGCTTCCCGTCGAACAGGTGCAGGCGGCGCTGTATATTGATTTGAGCGTTACCACATACAATTCGGTGTATGAAAACGAGACCCCGCGCGAGACCGAGCGTATGCTCTCACTTTTGGATGCGGTACGTGCGGGCCTTGCGGATAACGAATAAAACCTCGGACAAGGAGATATATACAATGTCTGTTTTCCAAAACAAAACCTTATTGATCACGGGCGGCACGGGTTCCTTCGGGAATGCGGTGCTCAATCGCTTCATCACGTCGGACATCGGGGAGATCCGTATTTTCTCGCGGGATGAAAAAAAGCAGGACGATATGCGTCATGCGTTTCAGGCGCGATATCCCGAGGCGAGCGGCAAGCTGAAATTTTATATCGGCGACGTGCGCGACATCGATTCCGTGCGCAACGCGATGCACGGGGTGGATTACATTTTCCACGCTGCGGCGCTCAAGCAGGTACCCTCCTGTGAGTTCTTCCCCATTGAAGCGGTGAAAACCAATGTGCTCGGCACGGAAAATGTGCTGAATGCCGCGATCGCCGCGGGCGTGCGCAACATCATCTGCCTGTCCACCGACAAGGCCGCATACCCGGTCAACGCCATGGGCACCTCCAAGGCGATGATGGAAAAGGTCATCGTCGCAAAGTCCCGCACCGTCAGTCCCGAAAAGACCAAGATCTGCTGCACGCGCTACGGCAACGTGCTGTGCTCGCGCGGATCGGTCGTGCCGCTGTGGATCGATCAGATCAAGGCGGGCAACCCCATCACCGTGAC
>UQZS01000018.1 GCA_900545625.1 uncultured Oscillospiraceae bacterium
TCAAAACGGCGCATTCGCCGTTTTGCCACCTCCCTCATCAGAGGGAGGAACGGTTTGTGCAGACTTTCGGCCTTTCTCCTTGCCCCCTCTGACGAGGGGGCTGCCGCCGCAAGGCGGCTGGGGGAGAGATTCGTTTTGTTTCTCTTTGTCTCTCCCTCCGTCAAAACGGCGCATTCGCCGTTTTGCCACCTCCCTCATCAGAGGGAGGAACGGTTGACAGTTCGCGGCGTTTTACGGCGGCATCGCTTGTTTTACCGCACGATCTATACAAGTACAAACTTCATAAAAGTTATTGTCTATATCTAAATTACAGAACCGCAAAACTTTCAAATGGTGCTTTTTCAACCTTTCTTCCCGCTGTGCATCATATGCTTTCTGCGTTTCTGTATAGTGCCCGCCACCGTCAAGCTCAATAACCAAGCGTGCTTTCGCACAGTAAAAATCCACTATATATTGGTCGATGACTTTTTGCCTTTGAAATCGAACCGGATATCCACGCAAAAAGCGCGTCCACAATTTGATTTCCCAAGGCGTCATATTTTCCCGGAGCTCTTTTGCTCGTACAATCAATTTTTTATCGTACGGTAACATAGAATACTCCATTCTTTTCTGTCCCTTATGTCTCTCCCTCCGTCAAAACGGCGTATTCGCCGTTTTGCCACCTCCCTCATCAGAGGGAGGAAAGACTTCGGGCTTGCCCCGCCTTACTCCGCTTCTTCCGCGATGATCACCGTCTTGAAGTCCATTTTGTTCAAGGGGCGCTGCTCGCTGTCAAAGCTGAAGGTGTCGAAATGCACCACGACGTCATATTCGCCCGCGTCCAGTGCACGGTCCAGCGTGAAGCGGGAGATCGAATAGCCCGGCGGCAGCAGATCCGATGTATAGATCGTTTCGTTCGTGTCGGCCAGGGTGATCGTGATCCGGAAGTAGCAGGGGTTGACCTCGGGATTGGAGAATATGTAATTCTGCTCGAGCTGCCCTGCAACAAAGTGCATTTCCGTAATGCCCGTGAACTGGATGTTCGCGCCGGCGGTGTCGATATGCTCGGGGACGTCCAATTCCCCTTCGCCGAGCTGCGCGTTCGGGTCGACCACGCCAAGCGGCGCGGTGGTGGTCTCCGGCTCCGCGCTTGCTTCGACCGCCGCGCGGATGCCGAACGCAAGCCCTGCGATGAGCGCCAGCGCCAGCAGCGCGAGCAAGATCCACAAAAGCAGCGTATCGCGCATGACGGCGATATAATCGTCGCCGCCGACGGGTACATAGCCCGCCACGCGCTTGTGCGCGAGCTTCGCGACGCTGTAAACGACCTCCTCGCCCTCGCCGCCCGACGAAAGCGTACCGAGCTGCTCGCGTCCCGCGCCGATCTGCCCGCGGACGTTGAACCCGCCCGACGGGTACAGCGTCTTCATATCCTTGCGCTTGATATAGGAAACGGTAAAGTTTGCGGAAGAATTGTTATACGTCCCGCGCGCCTCGCCCGCGCCCGAATAATCTGCATGAAACAACAGGGGTTCTGCCAAGTTGAATACCTCCGAATTCGGTGAAAATAGAAAATTGCGACAATAACCCTATAATTAGGGATGTATTATTATACCGTCTGCGGAAACAATTTGTCAATAAAATATTAAAAATTTATCGGAAAAAAACACTTATTTTTCGCGGTTTGTCGTTTCCAACTGCGCAATTTGCACAAAGTTCGATGAGATTTTTTCACAATTCGTTCAGGTGTCTTGTATTTTATACACACAAACCGGCAGCGCGCGCCGCAGGGGGTGGACGAGCTTGCCGCCGGCCTGTGTTCGGTATCGGGCGGTTTCGCCCGTTGCCGAAGGGGATAACGTATGTAACGAAATGTTACATTTTTATTGTAACAAATCGTTACAATAAAGTCAAGGTGATGCGTTTGGTTGGGTTAAAAGAAATCCGTAAACAGCGGGGCTTAAATCAACAAAAGGTCGCCATGGATCTGCACATCACGCGAGAGGCGCTCTCGCAGTACGAAAACGGCAAACGGGAACCGGGCCAGAAAATGCTTATCCGTATGTCGGAATACTTCAACGTGTCCATTCACTATCTGATCACGGGGCACGAATTCCAAAAGAAGCATCCCGACCCGCCGGGGCATTAAAACGGCAATCGGCTTCTTTCCGCGCAGGCGGGCGGTTTACGGCGCGCCCTTGTGCACGTTTTCCTGAATTTCCCAAGGTACTGTTTTGCATTTTAGCACCGCGCGGCGCCGCTTGCAAGGGATGCGGGGCGAATGACCGTGTTGCGCGTGTGAAAAGCGCGGGCGCTGGTCGGATGTCAGAAATCAGAGGCGGTGCGGACAGGTCTTCAGCAAAGCCACGGCTTCGCCGAAACAATTTGTTTGCAGTTGCAGTGGCGGGTTTCCATGCCCACCCCAACGGGGTTCAGCAGAATTTTAATTGTTTTCGCAGCCGACAGGTTGCGCAAACTTTCGGATTTAATGCATCCTTTCCGTACCACTTCTGACCTCTGAAATCTAAAAAAGGACGGTTTGTGTCGTCTCTGGCACAAACCGTCCTTTACTATGTGCATATGGTATTTCATCAACCGCTTACAGCGTCGTGATGTCCACGTACCACTGCATACCGATCTTCACAAGCGTACAGGTGTAGTCATACGCCTCGCCGTTCGCTGTATAGCTGTAAGTGACCTCGCACACATCCTCGACCGCGTCCGGCGAAAGGCCGAACCGCTCGTAGGTCGCGCGTGCCTCGCCGGAGAGCGCCTCGCGATAGGCGACGGTCTCCGCATCGGAGTATTCGCGCGTCACTTCCACCGAAGTCTGCTCGGCGTCCACGCCGTTTGCGGCGCTGTAGACGGCCACGCTCGCTTCAAAGCAGGTGACAAGGTCATCCTCCACCGCGCTCAGCGCCGGCTCGCCGAACACCTGTTCATAAGTCTCGACATATTTCGCCACATACAGCGTCAGCACCGTATCCAGTGTTTTGTCGGTGTTGCTCGCGATGATGTCGGCATAATACGCGTCCATCACGTCGGACATCTGATGTTCGAGCGCCCCGAGTTCTTCGGGCGTGCGCTCCGTCGTGCTTTCGCCCTCAGGCAGGACGGGCTTGATGTAATTGTCGCGGAAATAATTGCCGAGATACAGGTTTTGAATAAGCGTTGTGTATTTCAGCGAGTTGAAATCGTCCTTGCCCACGACCGCCGAAGTGCAATACTGCTCGGCGACGCGCTCGGGATAGAACATGATGTACCGCGAACGGAAATAGGTCGCGCTCACCGTGACGAGAAACGCGACGATCAGGAGGATCGCCACAGCCATATAGCCTTTGTCAAAGCGCGCGGTGGTCATGTCCTTTTCGACGATCTCTTCCGCCGGTTTTTTTGCTTTCTTCGCCATCCTTACGCCTCCTCCCCGTTCGCTGCGGCAAGCGCACGGCGCTCGGCAAGCTCTTTGGTGATCTTTTCTTTCTTCTTGCCTGTCAGGTCATAGAACAGGATCGGCAGCATCTGCCCGATCACGAAGATCGCGGGAATGAGCGTATAGATGAGCAGCAGCTTGTTGAGCGTGTCATCCGTTTGCGTTGCATACGCGATGTTCATATCCTGCGACTGCACATAGCCAGACCAGATGACCAGTGCCGGCCCGAAGGACTTGGTCAACGCCGCCGCGACCTTTGAGAAAAAGCCGTAGCCCGCGTAGCAAAGTCCCTCCTGGCGTTTGCCGGTCTTCCATTCGATCTCGTCCACGCAGTCGGCGATCATGACGTTCGGCGTCAGATTGGTGTTGCCGTGCTGGAGGCCGACGAAGAAATTGATGATCAAAAACGGGATCATCAGCACGTCGGGGTTGAAGCCGATGACGCGGGAAACGACATACAGGATCGCAAGGCTCGCCGAACCGTACAGGCAGCAGACGATATACACCTTGCGCGTATCCCACATTTTGAGAAGCTTTTTGACGATCAGCATCCCGACCGCCGTGCCGATGCCCATCGGCAAAAGCAGCCCGAGCTTGAGATCCTTCGAGCCCAGCATGTAAACGGCTATGTAAATGCTCACCGTGCTGTAAACGCCGCGGCCGAAGCCCGTGAATTTCGTAAGCGAGACCATCAGCAGGTTTTTGTTCGTGAACACGAACTTCAGGCTTTCCCACAGGCTGACCTTTTCAGCCGTATAGGGCACGCGCTCGCGGTTGTTCGTGAAGAAGATCATACCGAACAGCACAAGCCCCAGCACGCAGACTGCCGTTGAGAGCATAAGGTCAAGGCCCTGCCCTTCCGCAGTCTTGAACTGCTGCTCACCCATGGCGGCTTTCATGATAAAGCCCACGACCGGCAGCACCACCAGCCCGCCGGACTGCCCGACGGAGCGGAAGATGCTCGCGATGGAGATTGCGTCGCTGCGCTCCGCCGGATTCGGCGTGCAGCACGCGCCGAAGCAGTTGGCGGGGCTTTCGACCGCGCAGCTGACCGCCGTATACAGCGAATAGATCACAAACATCCAAACAACGGCGCCGAGGTAGCTGTTGGTGTTCGGCGCGATGAATACGAGCATCGCAACGACCGCCAGCGGGAGGATGCCGAACCCGATCCACGGGCGGATCTTGCCCCACCTGGTGCGGGTGCGGTCTACAAGAATGCCGATGACCAGCTCGCACGCCGCGCCCACGATACCTGCCACGCCCGTGACGTAAGGCAGGATATTCATGATGCGCGCCGAGTCGATGTCCGTGCCCTTAAAGGCAAAGTCATTGAAGAACGTGTAGGAATAATCCGGCATCCAGCCCGTTAAAAGCGCGATGCCGAACAGCCCGATGCCGTAGGTCCAGACCTCAGACCTTTTCATGTATTTTTTCATGTATGCCTCGCTTCTCCGAAGCCGTGCTTCGGCAGGAAATGGAAAAGAGTGCCGCTCGGACACTCTTTTCCGCTCAATGTATAATTATAAATTACGTTTGTATAACATGCAATGCACATTTTACACAAATTTTACATTTGCTTTACAGCATTTTAACGAGCTGCAGTGGGCTGCGGGTCGCGGTCGGCGCCTACGATCTGCTCGTATGCCTGCACATCCGGCACGACGATGCGTATGGCGCCCGGCAGCAGGGTAAACGTGCTCTCCCGCACATACTCGCACTCGCCGTCTACATTGACCGCGGCGGGTTTTTTGCTTTCGATCACCATCTTTTTGCCGCGCACAAATGTGGTGAAGTCCCAGCCGAGGTGCTCCCCGCGCTTGTATTTCCCCACCAGGCTTGCGAGCTTGAGCCTGCCGAAATCCTTGCGTACCATCACAAAATCCAAAAGCCCGTCGTCAGGCACGGCCTTGGGCGCCCCCTTGTAGCCGCCGCCGTACCAGCGGGCGTTCGCGCAAAGGGCGAAGAGCATTTTGCCCTCATAGACCTGCTTGTCGTCGATCGTGATGCGGAACTCGCTGTTGAGCCGCCGGAACAGGCAGTACACGAGCGAGAGCGTATAGGCAAGCTCGCCCGAAACGCCCGGCAGATGCTTGAAATAGGTCTGCTTGGCGCAGACCTCGGCGTCAAGGCCCATCGAGCACTGGTTGATGGCGACCTGCTCGCCCGCCTGGATCAGATCAAAGCAGCGCATTTCGCCCTCGACCTGTGCGCCGATATCATAGAGCTTCTCGCTCTTGCCCAAAATGCGTGCAAAATCATTGCCGGAGCCGAGCGGTATAATGGCGACCTCGGCATTGGGGAATTTGTATGCGCCGTTGATGACCTCATACAGCGTGCCGTCGCCGCCGCAGGCGTAAAACCGCAGCGGTTCGCCCGTCTGCGCGCGCTCGGCAACGAACCGCTGCCCGTCGCCGGACTCGGCAGTCACATAAATTTCATAGGAAAGCTGCGGGTGGGCGGCAAAATACGCCTCGATCTCCGGGACGATGCGCGCCTTGGCTTTGCCTTTTCCCGCGGCAGGGTTCACGATGAAAATATGCTGCATGGATTACACCTTCCTTATGCACAATATGCAGAATTCGGTTTTCTTATTTATAATACATATACAATCGGCATTTGAGCATACCGTTATAGAGCTTCCGGCTTTTGTCCGCGCGGCGTCCGAACAGCGCTTCAAAATCGGGTTCAGGGCTGATGACGCTGTAGCTGAAGCCGTGCCGCTGCGGGAACACCCGCCCGAGCGTGCGCACAAGCTCCGCGGCTTCGCGCTTTGTCTGCATCCGCTCGCCGTAAGGCGGGTTCGTCACGACCGTGCCGTGCTGTGTTGCAGGCGCGAAATCCCGCACATCGGCGTGCGATAGGCGCAAGACTTCCGAGACGCCCGCCCGCCGCGCATTCTCACGTGCGATCTCCAAAGCAGCGCCGTCGATATCCGAGCCGAACGCCGCGAAATCCGGCGCGGGGCGGATCTCGGCCAGCGCGCGGGCGCGTTCTTCTTTCCAGACCGTTTCGGGGATCTGTTCAAAACGCTCGGCGGCAAACCGGCGCCGCAGCCCCGGCGCAATATTCTGCGCGAGCATTGCGCCTTCGATCAGGATCGTCCCCGATCCGCACATCGGGTCATACAGCGTGTGGTACCCGCGCAGATGTGACAGCGTGCACATCGCCGCCGCAAGCGTTTCTCGGATGGGCGCTTCGTTCGCCTCGGTGCGGTAGCCGCGCTTGTACAGCGGCTCGCCCGAGGTGTCCAGATACAGATCAACGCGGTTTTTGAGGATGGAAAAGCGAAGCTGCCGCCGCGCGCCCGTTTCCTCAAACCACGAAATACCGTACTTTTCTTTCAATCGTTCGACCGCCGCCTTTTTGATGATGGACTGACAGTCGCGCACGCTGAACAGATCGGAATTCAGCGTGTGCCCCGCAACGGGGAATGCGTCGTACCGTCCGATCCAGTTTTCCAGCGGCAGGGCGCGCACGCCTTGGAACAGTTCTTCGAAGGTGTGCGCCGTGAAGCTGCCGAGTACGACGAAGATGCGTTCGGCATACCGCACGCCGAGGTTCGCGCGCGCCAGCACATATTCGTCGCCCGCAAAGCGCACACGCCCGTTTTCAGCGGCGACGTTTTCTGCGCCGAGCGCTTTGAGCTCTTTGCTGACCAGACTTTCTAAGCCGAACAGGCACGGCGCGGCAAACTCCAAATCCATAGCGCACACCTCCGTTTCTTCTGCCGCTCGCTTCGCAGCCCGCCCTTATGCGCGGGGCAGAGCCGCGAAAGCCGTCGAATCTTCCCTAAGTATAAAGGCAGGCTGTAAAAAAATCAAGCCAAATGTTGTTTTTTCTGTCGGTTTGTTGGATTTGCATAAAACGGACAATTTTGGCAGATCCGGCGTTTGCCCCATACGACAAAGCCGCCGCTGAGGCGGGCTCGGCGGCGGCGTATACGGCGGTTTTATGGTGCGGCGGGCGGGCGCTCGGCGGGCTTCGCGGCAAACAGAGGCTTGTCGATCGCCCCGGTCAGCTTCTTGAACCCGACGGCAAGCAGCACCGTCGCCGCAAAGCTGAGGATGACGAATGCATAGACGTTCGTCACACCGAACCGCTGCAACAGCATCATCGGGATGCGCATCAGGATATACATCTCAAACAGGTGCTTTCCGAAGAATATGAGGATCGCGTTGCACACATCCAGCTTCATGGTAGCGAACACCACCACAAGCCCCATAAACAGATATTTCAGCACATAGAAGGCAAATGCATCCCGCCTGCGGTAATGTACATACAGGAAGATCGCGGTGCACAAAACGAACAGGACATACCAAAGCCACTTGTGCTTTTGCAGGGCGCGGTCCAGCGCCGGGCGCGCAAGTGAAAACCACATGCCCAAAGGGTACAGCAGCACGGTGTCATACCACCATGCGCCTTTAATGTCAAACAGAACGGCGATATAGACGCCCGCAAGCGCCGTGACCGCGCAGGCGGCGGGGATATATTTCCCGCGGCTGCCGAAGACGGCGAAAGAAAGAACCGTGGCAAGATACAGGATCAGAACGGCAAAAATATACCAGTTGCTGTTGCCGACTGCCTCCCAGCCCGTAAACGAGAGCAGGATCTCGCGCAGGCTGTACTCCTGCAAAGTACCGAGCGCAGCGTCGAGCGCGATATACAGCAGCACGGCAAGGTCGAAGTGCAGCAAGGTGCGCAGCACACGGTTTTTCGGCATGGCACGCACATAAGCGGTGCCCTTCTTTTTTATGGACTCCATGACCCCGTAGCCCGAATAAAACAGGAACATCACGACAACGCCCTGTTCCATTTTCTCCTGCACCCAAAAATACGGTTCGTGCAGCAGCGCGGGGCCCGGGTACACGGGAATATAGCCGACCACATGGGTCAAAAATACAAGCAAAATAAAAATGCCCTTCATCGCCGTGGTGCGGTCAAAGTCTAAATAATGTTCGTTGAGCCCGGTAAGCACCGGCCGCGGCAGGCGCAGTTTATAAAAGCAAAGCGCCGCAACCAGCAGCAGAAAGATCGTCATCTCGTCTCCCCCTGTGTGCTTCAAAAGCAAAAACGGAACGGCATGTGCCCGTTTTGTGACATCGCCGTTCCGTTTTTATTCCGATTTGTTTTGCGCTCACTGCTCAAGCGCGTAAACGCTGACCTTTTTGCGGTCCTTGCCCATGCGCTCAAAACGGACAGTGCCGTCCACCTTTGCGAACAGGGTGTCGTCCGAGCCCTTGCCGACGTTCTCGCCGGGGTGGATGTGCGTACCGCGCTGGCGAACGAGGATATTCCCCGCAAGCACATACTGCCCGTCGGCGCGCTTGACGCCAAGGCGTTTGGATTCGGAGTCACGGCCGTTCTTGGTCGAGCCCATACCTTTTTTATGCGCAAAAAGCTGAATGTTGACTTTAAGCATTACAAAGCACCTCTTTCATTCCATGGTAATGTAGTCGGGATACTGCGTGTATAGCGCCTGCAAATGCAGCCGCAGGCCTTTGAGTACCGTCTGCGCCGCCGGCGCCTCCTTTTCGGAAAGCGAAAGCTCCAAACATCCGTCGCGCTCCGAAAGTGCGGGAGAAAGCCCCAGCACCTCGGTGACGGTGTTCGCCGCCATGTAAACGGCGGAGGAGACCGCCGCACAGACGATATCCCGCCCGCTTTCGGCAAACTGTGCGTGCCCGCGCACGCAAAAGCCCGAAAGCTGCCCGTTACGGTTTTGCGTAAAACGGATGCGGATCATGCCTTACGCGTTGACGGCTGTGATCTCGACCTTCGTATACGGCTGACGATGGCCTTTCTTGCGTTTCTCGTTCTTCTTGGGCTTGTAGGTGAAGACCGTGACCTTCTTTGCCTTGCCGTTCTTGAGAACCTTGGCGGTCACGCCCGCGCCCTCGACATAGGGCTTGCCGACCTTTAAGCCGTCGTCCGTGGCGACTGCGATCACCTTGTCAAAGGTGACTTCGGCGTCTGCTTCCACAGCCAGCTTTTCGACGTAAAGCACGTCGCCGGGCTGGACCTTGTACTGCTTACCGCCGGTTTCGATTACTGCGTACATAGTTTTTCCCTGCTTTCGATCAGTCTCGCTATGAAAGGTGCAAAGCTGCTTACTGCGCCGAAAAGGCGCACCTTTCCTATGCGGCACATGGTATTTTACCAAAGTCCGCGCTTTCTGTCAACCTTTTTTTGCGTTTTGCGCGGGATCGGGAGCCTGTTAATTTACAAATACATATAAGTACAGCGCAAGGAAATGCAGCACGGAACCCGCCAGCACAAAAAAGTGGAACACACTGTGGAAATATTTGTGCTTCGCGCCGATGCCGTAGATGATCGCCCCGACCGTGTAGGCAACGCCGCCCGCGATCATCAAATACGTGCCCGTGCGGTCAAAATGCTCCCAAAGCGTCTTGATCGCAACAATGATCATCCAGCCGAGCGCAAGGTATAAGATCATCTGCACAACCTTGGTCTTATTGAACAGCGTCAGCGTGATAGGCACCGCCGCCGCAACAACCGCCCATGCCACGCCGAAGATCACCCAGCCGAGCACGGGACGCACGGGCGCGATCACCAGCACCGCGAACGGCGTGATCGTGCCTGCGATCATCGGATAGATCATGGCGTGATCCACCAGCCGCATGGCGCGCTTGCCACGGTTCGGGCGCAGGGCGTGGTACACGGACGAGCAGGAATACATCGCAATCATCGTAAGCCCGTACACAAGGCCCAAAAGTGCATAATCCCACCGCCGCGCGAGGATCGCGCGCACCAAACACAAAATCAGCGCGATTACGGAAAGCCCGCCCCCGACCATGTGGGAAATGGAATTGAGCCAGTCCTCACCCCGCGAATAGCTTGCCAGCTTGATCCTATCGAGATAGCCCATTTTAAGGTCTCCTTTCCTGGCGGCTTTTGCCGCTTCTGTTCCTAAAGTAGACCGTTTTGCAAATTTACGCCACCTACTTCGGGTTGCAGTGCAAAAATTCCCGCAACCGCAGGTTGCATGTTAGATGTTAGATACTGGAAGCTGGACGCTGGATGTGGGGTGCACAGGTTTTAGGAAAAGCCGAAAGCTTGCACAAACCTCGTGGTGACATAGCTTTCACACCTGCACCGCTAAAAACGGTACAAGCCGTAGGGACAGCCCTTGCGGCTGTCCGCTTGGCTGGCCGTTTCGTTTTTTGCTTGCTTTCGGCAGCCCTGAGCGTTAAAACGCTTCACGCGTAGTGGCAGGCTTCCATGCCTGCCGGAAAAAAGTACAGATTTTTGATTCCGTTTTCCGAGGAATCGAGCAGGAAGTTTTCAGGGCAGTGGAAAGTTGTTCCGTTTCCCGACCGCCCTTTGGCGGGGGTGGAACCCCGCCACTACGCGTTTGTACAGCCTTCTGAAGCCTGCCCGTAGCACATCCAACGTCCAACATTGGGCGGCGGGAGCAAGCCCCCGCCCTACACCGAGAAATTTTCGGCTTTCTTAAAATTTTGCCACCCCATATTCGGCATCTAACGTCTAAAATCTAAGAACTAAACCCCTTCCATCACATGCATGGCGCGAAGTTTGCGGTCGCTGATCGAATCCTGCACCGCGAAGGCGTAGGGCTCCAAATAGTTTTCCCCCGCTTTCCGGGCGCAAAGCCCCTGACGAACGAGCTCCCCGATGATCTGCGATGCGATCTGCTCCATTACTTCCGCCGCATTTTCATCCGCCGGCGACTGCAAGAGTGAAAGCAGCCGTTCGGGGACTTGCGGCAACATCCCCGTCTCGCGTGCGGCGCGGAACTGCCACTTATAAAACGGGCTGTACCGCCGCGCAAGCAGAAAGAGCAGGTGCAGCGCGTGCGTCACAAATTCGTTGCGTGCGAGCGCCGCCGCGCCCGGCTCGCCGTGGCGCAGGCAGCGGCTGAAATTATACTGTCCGCTTTGCGCCGCCAAGCTCAGGGCGGCGGCGATCTTTTTGCGCCGCACATCCTCCGGGTAGCCCTGCAAAAGCGTTGCACGGATCGCGGAAAACGCGCCCTCGCCGTCGTAAAACACCGCGCCGTTGGAGGCATTCGCCAGCGCGTATTCGGGTGTGTAGAGCCATTCCTCATTCGTTTCGGGCGCGCGCGGAATACCTGTAAGCGTGCGGTAAAAATCCGAAATGCGGAACACCCCGACGCGGCTGTTGCCGTAGATGCTGTGCTGCTGCATTTTGACGCCGAGAAATTCCCGCGGCAATTTATTATAGGCGCGCATTAAGCGAAAGCCGAAATCGGCATCCGCTTCGTCGGTCAGCCAAAAGCAAAAGCCCGCCTCAAAATCGTGGTCGTGCGAGAGATCGTCGTCATAGCCGAAGCACTCCGAACCCAACCCCGCAAGCCCTGCCGCCACACGGGTTTTCTCTGCGGCAAAGTCGTTTTCCAAAAGCGGGATGCCGTAGGCTTCAAAATAGCGGCGCGAAAGCTCAAGCCCCTGCATAGATGCGGTCCGCCCTTTCGTCGAGGTCCTTGCGGACCTTGAAAAATCCATAGTAGCCGAACGCCTGTGCCGCTTTGCGGCAGACAAAGGCATAGTAGCCGTCGCGCACGGTGTGCTCATCGTCGAGCAGTGCGAGCGCCTCGAAAAGCAGAGCTTCCACCTGCGCCTCGTCCCGCGCTGCGGCGGCGTACAGATCGGCTAAATTGATCTTCGTCACGGCGCGGTCGGGCTCGGTATGCCCGTTATGCTCCAAAATCGCATACGCGCGCTCATACAGTGCTTCGGCTTCGTCAAAACGTTCCAGTTCCGCAAGCGCGGTCGCCTTGTTGTTGTAAAGCCCCGCAAGCTGCAAATCATTTTCGGGCAGCTCCTTCTCATACACCGCTTCGGCGCGCGCATACAGCGTCAGCGCGCGTTCGGGGTCGCCGAACGCCTTGCAGGTCGTCGCCGCGTTCAAAAGGATCGTTGCGGCGGACACCAGCTGCCCGAGCCCGAGCGTGTCGATAAGCTCCAGCCCGCGCTCCACGGCAGCCATCCCCCAGCCGCGGTCATTCGTCTTGCGCGCAAGCCCCATGATCTCGCTTTGCACCGAAAGCTCGCCGCGTTTATCCTTGAGCGCCGCAGCCTCGTCTATCCAATATTTCAGCAGCCGCTTCGCGCCGTCGTAGTCCTCACGGGCAAGCAGGCTGTCCAGTTTTTCCGTGATATTGGCGACGGGGATGTGCCCGTCGGGCGCTTCCGGGTCCGGGTAATAAAAATCCTTGCCCGAGCAAAGCGGGCAGGCGGGTTCCTTGTAATCAAATGCATCGATCGAAGCCATAGTATTATTCGCGCCCTGCGGCGCGCTCCTTTCCGATGTTCTAAAGCTTTGCGTGCCCTCTGCGCATCTTTGTAAACGCGACCCACGGGCTTGGCTTTTTCCGCCTTTCATCATACCGAATTTTTCCCGGTTTGTCAATAAATGATAATAGGAACTTTTACTGATAAGTGTAGGGAAAACCAATCCTTATAGCAATCCGCATCTTTATAAGGACGCGCTTTTTGGGATACCTAAAAGCCCCTGCCAAAACAGGGATCATCCCTTACCGTGTGGGAAGCATAAAATCATGCTTCCTGCCCCGCATCTCCCGCTTGGCTCGATTTTTGCTGCTTTTGCGCTACTACGGCATCCAGATTATCCAAAACGAACTGCTGTGCCGCTCGACTATAAAAAATCCCCGTATAGATTCCGCTTTTCCCCTCTCTTCGCTCCTCCGTAATGCCGAGCCGCGCGCCGTCGGGCGTTGGATGGCGCACGGTTTTCCCGTCTGAACGAACAGCCGTTGAAAGCGCACCGAGTTCAATCATCCAGGCCAAAAGATCCTTATAGCTCAATTTTTGCATGGCCGTCTCGTCGATCAGTGCATTGATACGTCGCGTTATTTCGCTGACAGATATAGGTGTTTCTGAAAACCGAAACTTCTCCCGTGATTCTTGGCTGAGTTGAAACGGCGCCTTCTTGGTCTGCTTTTTGCGTTCTCTGCCGTTTTCATCGAGTTGCCTTAAAACATCCGCAACATAGAATAGGCAGCGGGATATTCGCACATCGTTGATAACCTCAGTCTCCGGGACGGCCTGCCCCGTCAAGGGGTTGATGCCGTTTGCTAAGTGTTCTACATAGGTTCTTGCACGCTTGATCTTGTCTGCTTCGTTCATAGTTTCTCCCCTCGCTTAGGCAATCTGCATTGCTTTGCAACGCCGCTTTCTTTTGCCGTTTGCTTTTTTCATACCGAACGGATGCAACACGAAAACCCCTTGTTCCGTTCCGGTTTCATTATACACTTTCAAATGCACAAATGCAAACCCCGAACCGCTTTGCGCAGCGGGATTTCATCCGCGCAATCTTTGATTTACTTTTCCCGAAAAATGTAGTATAGTAGTATGCAGCAAATACGCTGTGCCGTCTGCGGGCGGCCGGCATCGGGAGGTCTTGTTATGAGTTCGGCATGGAAGAAGCTTGCCATGGCGGGTATGGCTGCCGTCGCGTCCAGTGCGCTCGGCGGGGTCATTTACCGCCGCATGCGTTACCAGAAGATCAAGCCAAAGCCCTTAAAGGCATTTGACGAGCTGCGCCCCGACGACACGCGCGAGCTGCATTTGACCGCGCACCGCGGGCTTTCCGCCATCTTTCCCGAAAACACCGCCGAAGCGTTCACCGCGGCGGGCAAAGCGGGCTTTTACGCGATCGAGTGCGACACGCACTGCACGACGGACGGCGTGTGGGTGGTGCTGCACGACGGGCAGATCAAGACCATGTTTGACGGCACGGGCGACGTAAAAAGCTATTCCTACCCCGAAATGCTCGAAAAGAAAATGGTCAACGGCGCGAACATCGAAAATTACCCCGACGCGCGCATCTGCACCTTGCAGGAGTACATCGACATCTGCAAGGCCTACGGCTGCCGCCCGATGATCGAGGTCAAGGACCGGCGTATCGAAAAAATGCAGTCGCTTTACGACCTGCTCGTGCAAAACGACATCCTCAAAAGCTGCATCATCATTTCGTTCCACATCTCGGTGCTGCGTAAGCTTCGTGAGATCGACCAAGCCCTTGAAATGTGGTATCTTGTGGAATACATCACCGACAGGAAGATCGCCGCCGCCAAAGAGATCAACGCCGGCGTGGCGTTTTGCGCGCAGTACAATTCCCCGCGCCCCGAGGCGATCGGGAAGATCCACGACGCGGGCCTTACCGCCGCGTGCTGGACGGTAGACTCCAAAGAACTTCTGGAAAAGATGATGGATGCAGGCGTGCACTATGTCACGACCAACTCCATTTTGCCCTGCGCTGCGGCGCGGGAAAAAGTCTCGACCGCGGAGAATAGATAATTTATGACTACATTTTGTCCCCTGTTTTCTTCCAGCAAAGGCAATTCTATTTACATCGGCGCAGAGGGCGGCGGCGTGCTTGTGGACGTCGGGCGTTCCTGCCGCCAAACGGAAGCGGCGCTGCACAACATCGGCGTTGCACCCGACAGCATCCGCGCGGTATTCGTTACGCATGAGCATACCGACCATGTCGCGGGGCTGCGCGTATTTGCCGCAAAATACGATACGCCCGTTTATGCGACGCCGGGTACCCTGGAGGCTCTCGACGATATGCGTGTTTTAGACGGGCGCTTTGACGCGTTCGTCTTGGGTGAAGCGGGCACGGACTGCGGCGCGCTGTTCGTGCAGTCGTTTTGCACCCCGCACGACAGCCGCGAGAGCTGCGGCTATGTACTCACGGCGGAGGACGGTTCGCGCGTTGCCGTTGCGACAGACCTCGGGGAGATGACCGACACGGTGCTTTCGGCGATCCGCGGCTGTGAGACCGTGCTGCTCGAATCCAACCACGATGTGCGGATGCTGCAAAGCAACCCGCAGTACCCGTATCCGCTCAAAAACCGCATTCTCGGTACGCATGGGCACCTGTGCAACGAAGCGTGCGCCGAAGCTGCCTGCACGCTGGTGGAAAGCGGGACGCAGCATCTGTTTTTAGGGCATTTAAGCGAGCAAAATAACCTCCCCGCGCTCGCGTACCGCGTGACGTCGGACGCGCTTCAGGCGCGCGGCGCGCAAGCGGATGTGGATTTCACCCTCACGGTGGCAAGCCCCGTTTGGGCACAAAAGGCGGTGCAGCTGTGCTCGCGGTAACGATTTTGGCGCTCGGCAAATGCAAAGAGCGGTATATGCGCGACTTTTGCGCCGAATACGAAAAACGGCTCTCGGCATTTTGCCGCCTGCGGACGGTCGAGCTTACTCCCGAACCGCTGCCCGAAAGCCCCTCGGAAGCGCAGATCCAAAAAGCGCTGGAACGCGAGGGCGCGCAGATTCTCGCGAAAATCCCGAAAAGCGCTTATGTATTTGCGCTGTGCATTGAGGGCAAAACGCTTTCCAGCGAAGCGTTTAGTCAAAAAATGTCTGTGCTCGCTTTGGACGGCAAAAGCGAGCTTGTTTTTGTGCTCGGCAGCTCTTACGGGCTGTCCGACGAGGTCAAGCGGCGGGCGGATTTTAGGCTTTCGATGTCCGAAATGACCTTTCCGCACAGACTCGCGCGCGTGATGCTCTTAGAGCAGATCTACCGCGCGTTCCAAATCCAAAACGGCGGGAAATACCATAAGTAGATGTTAGATGTTAGACGTTAGATATTAGACATGGTGCGGGCGGGTTTTCTGCGCGACCGAAAGTTAGCCCCGCCCCTACGAGACTGTGCAGATTTTTCATTGTTTTCGTAGCCGAAAGGCTGTATCAACATTCGGCTTTCATGTAACTTTCCCATGCTGTTTCTGACCTCTGGCATCTGTATTCTGAACTCTGTTCGCGGGCGGGCGCTTAAGCCCCGACCCTACGGCTGCAAGATTTACCGTTTCAGCGCAGCCGTAGCCTCACCTAAACCCTACCTACTCCACTTCTGACTTCTGATTTCTAACGTCTGACATCTGAGCGGAGCCCCCGCCCTACGATTCGCACATACCTTTGGTTTTTCGCTCACTTCCCCCTCGCGCATCTAAAACCCAGCATCTAATCTCTGCCGTCTAAAACGGACAAATTCTGTTTGCCGTGCGTCTTACTTTACAGAAACCGACTTTTGAAGTCTGAAAGGGGATCGCGATGAAATTTCAAAACGTGGCGATCTGCGATCTGCGCAGCTACAACACGCCCGAAGCCGCTTCGTCGGTCGAGGCGGTGCACAACGCGGCGCTGGTGATCCTGCCGAAAAACTGTGACGAGCAGACCCGCGCGGCACTTGCGAAAATCGACATGAAAAACGTCGCGTCCACTGTCTATGCGGACGCGGACACCACCTTGCTCACGTTCAACGGCGAAACGGTTTTGAGCGACAACAACCTGCCCGACGGCGACAGCGTTTGCATCATCAACGGCACCGCCGTCATTCTGCCGCTTTCCGAAAACAAACAGGTTTCGTTGATCGTCAACGGCAAAGCGGTCTGTGACAAGGGCAGCCGAAACGGCGGGCAAATCAATCTGTTATGCGTCAACGGCAAGGTAGATACCATTGACCTTGCCGGCGTGGAATTTTTGCAGGAAGGGGCGATCCTGCCCGCCGAACGCTTTTTAGGCGACGGCAAGAACCGCTACTACGGCAAGCTCGTTTTTGTGCAGGCGGTCCCCGCAGAGGCGCACGGTGAAATAATGGCAAATCTGGTCGTGGCGCATCCGAGCGTGCAGAAAAGCGCGCTTTCTTTAAGCGCGGGCGAAGTCGTGTACTCGAATACAGACGGCGCTATTCTTTTTAAAAAGGATCTGCCCGAATTCCGCGTGACCAAAACGCTTTTGGAAAATGTCCCCGGCAAGCTCGTGCTGATGGACATTGCGAAGCTCTATATTGAAAAGGACGTGACCGCCGAGCTGCTGCTCGAAAAGGTCTGTCTGATCGCAGATGTTGCGCAGATCCGCGCGACTAAGGAGACGTTTGACGTGGTGCAGCTCTTGGCGCACGACGTTGCGAAGATTCGGAGACGATGAACGCGCAGGAGAAAAACGAAGCGTTTGACACGGTTTACGACGCGCTGTTTCCGGACGTGTACGCCTATTTCAACGTCTGCTTCGGCGCGCAGGAGGCGGAAGACCTCGCGCAGGAGATCTTCCTGCGGGTATGGCGCGCGATCCAAGACGGCAAAACGCCCGACAACTGGCGCGCATGGGTATTCCGCTGCGCTGTGAACCTGAAAAACGACTTCTTGCGGCGTGCTTATGCTTCGCGCGAGACGCAGCCGCTCGACGAAGCACAGCAAGACTTTTCCGCCGCGCCCGACGATATGACACGCCTGGCGGTACAGCGCGCGTTTGCGGCGCTGCCTAAAGACTGTGCCGAGCTGCTGACTTTGAAAAGCTTCGGCTTTAAAAGCGAAGAGATCGGAACGATGCTCGGCGTGACGGCTTCTGCCGTGCGCACGCGGCTGCAAAAGGCGAAGGGTTTATTTTCAGAATATCTGGAACGGGAGGAAAAGGCGGATGAACCTGCATGATACGGACGCATTACTGAAAACGGCGGTGGACGCCTACCGCCCGAGCACACGCATTTTCGAGCGGGTACGCACACGCATTCGGCGGGAACACGGCGGCGTGAAGGTGCTGTTCGTCAGCGCCGACAGCGCCAAGATCCTCGAAAAGGTGTTCAAAAAATATGACGCGTGGATGCAGAAAATCGCGTAACGCGCAGGTAAATAAACGTAGAGCGGCAATCTGATTTTGGCTTGCCGCTCTCAGATTGTCAATTCAGTCTTTTTCCTCCCTCTGACGAGGGAGGTGGCACGCGCTTTGCGCGTGACGGAGGGAGAGAATCAGTGAAATATCAAGGTTTTCGACTACCCCAAGGCTTACTTCGCTCGACAGCCGCTGGCGGCGGCCGTCCCCTTTGTCGCTTCGCGACATTTCCCCGCACTGCGGGGAATCACCCCTGACACGGGGAGCAAAGTCCCTTTTTTGACACACTCTAAGGGCAGCAAGCCGAAATCGGCTTGCTGCCCTCTTTTCTTATCTTTTACCCGCAGGCTTTACATCCCCGCGCGTTTGAAATGCAGCTCGCGCATCCCCTCCACCTCGTCGCAGACGGGCTTCAGCTTGCAGGTGCTGCAATCGAAGTTGACGCTGTTCATGATGTGATTGAGCGCTTCGGTCACGGCGTGATTTTTGACTGCGATTTTTTCAAGGCTTGCATAGTCCAGCGTTTCATCGGTCAAAAACAGAATTTTTACGCCCTTGACTGCCGGGTTCTTGAGATACGCCCCGATCAGCAGATCCCCGACCTTTTCAAAGCTGATCCCGCCCTGCACAGCGGTTTTGCCCACGCGGACGGCCTCTTTGTGGCTGCGCGAGGCGGTACGCATCATATACCCTTCCGGGAAGCAGTGGTATTTTGTATACTCGATCTTGCGGATCAAATCATAGGCTTCCTGCTCGTCTTTTGTGTCGTCAAGCCCGATCAGGCAGACCCTTGCAAAGCGCCTGCTGCCGTGTATAGCATAAAGCTCATCGCCGTAGACGCCGATGCCGTTTTCGACCGGCTCGGACGTGATAAGGTTGAAGCCGACGCCGTTTAATTCCACCGCCGTGTCCCGCTGCAAAATGACCTCGTTGCGCCCGATGTCCCGCCATGCTTTTCCCGGCGTATACGGATAGTCGCGGCGCTTAGCCCCTTGCAGCAGGTCGGTCGTGTCCCGGATCAGATCCTTAAAGAAATCCATTACAGCCTTTTATCTCTCTTTATATTGTCGTAGTGCGTTTGCAGCGCGACATAGATTTTGTGTACGAGCTTCATGTCCAGATTGAACCAATAGATCGTGAACGTGAGCCCGAAAAACACCGCCAAAGCGGTCAGGAGCTTTGCAATCGCTTTTCTCATACTCGCCCTTCCCCTCAACCGGCTTTCGCCATGCCTTTTTGCCGTGCGTATTCAGCGGCGCCCAGCGCTCCCATGAGCTGCGGGTCGGTCGAGAGCTCGACCACCTTGATCTTGAGCACCTTTTCGATTGCCTGCTTGAGCCCGTCGTTTTTGGCGCAGCCGCCCGTTAGGGTGATGCTGTCCGTCGCGCCGGCCTTTTTCGCCATGACAAAGCAGCGTTTCGCGACCGCAAGCTGGATGCCGGCGGCGATCTCGTCCATCGGCTTGCCCTCGCCGACAAGGGAGATGACCTCGCTTTCGGCGAACACGGTGCACTGCGCCGTGATGGGGATCGTGTTTTTGGCGCTCAGCGAGAGCTTGGAGAATTCCGGCAGGCTCATTTCAAACGCATTCGCCATTGCCTCATAAAACCTGCCCGTGCCTGCGGCGCATTTGTCGTTCATGGCAAAGTTTTTGACCGTGCCGTCCGTGTCGATGGAAATGCCCTTGACATCCTGCCCGCCGATGTCGATGATCGCCTTGACCTCGGGGTTGGTCACATGCACACCCATAGCGTGACAGCTGATCTCGGAAATGTTCTCCTCGGCAAACGGGACCTTATTGCGGCCGTAGCCCGTGCCGATCAGATAAGCAAGATCCTTTGCGCTGTGCAGGTCATCGACCTGCGCGACTGCATCGTCGAGCGCGATCTGCGCGGACTGGACGGGATTTATTTTGCTGCGGTTCGTGACCGCCGCGACCATTTTGCCGTTTTCGTCTAAGATGACGCATTTTGTGTATGTAGAGCCTACATCACAGCCGCCGAAATATTTCATATGGATTCACATACCCTTTCTATCCAAATAGATTGCAACGTAACAAACCGGCTTACTCACCAGGCGAGGTCGTCTTCAAAGTCCAGCAGCGTGGGGTCGACGGGCTCTTCCTGCAAAACGGTCTGCATGTATTGATTCACCTGGTCGCGCATATCGCGCCGCGAAATCGTACGCGGATCCATCAGATCCTGCTTGACCCAGATGAAGTGGACGTTGTGTTCTCTCGCCTGATCGTCGAAAATGCCGTTTAAGCCGTCCATGCCCTTGCAGGAGATCTGGTCATACATAATGACCGTATCGACCCGGTATTCCTCGACGATGCGCCAAAGCTCATCCACGACGTTGCGGTAGCCGCCCTTGGTGTGCTTGCGCATAATAGAGCGCTGATAGGTTTTTGCAAGATCGCGCAGCGCCTGTTCTTTGTCGTCGGCGCTGATCTCTAAGTATGAGATCATCGTTTCCATATCCATGACGACGTTGATGCCCCAGCAGTTTTCCAGCCAGTTGGCGAAGCTCGTGTAATAGTTCGCCGGGCAGGACCACACGACGGCGCGGTGGCGCATCGCTTTGGAGACGGGCGTTTTCTTTTCATACGCCTGCATCATGATCTTGTTGACTTTTTTGTCCACCTTCAAAAAGCGCTTGTTGGAGCCGCCCGACAGGTTGAAATAGTAAATGCGGTACAGCCAGAAGCACGCGCCGGTCATCTGCGGGTAATCGGTCTTGTTCACGTCCCATTTCTGGAGCTCGTAATCAAGCTGCTCGTTGTAGTCCCGCATTTTGGAGAAAAAAGCGTCCCAATCGAATTTTTCACCGGTCTGCTGCTCGATATACGAGATCAGGGACTTGATCTCATCCACGCCGTATTCCTGCACATCCTCGTCGTTGTAGCGCAGCGGCACGCCGAAAACGTGCGACGGCAGCTGCAGGCGGCGGTCAAGGAAGGACGTGTTCATAATGGAGCCGTCGCAGGGCATGTTGGTGGAGATCATGCAGCAGCCGATCTTCGGATAGTCATCCTCAATGGCGACGCCCGCTTCTGCGCTCGGCAGCGGGCAGACATCCGCCGGCACGCCGTAGCTTTCGGTGACCTCGAGATACGGCGGCGTGATCTGCTGATCCACCATGGACGCCAAGAAGATCGGCAGCGTTTGCAGCGGGATGGGGATCAGGTTCGGGAAGCCCGTAAAGACCTCGTTCGGGACGATCTCATCCATCAGCACGATCCTTTTGGACAGCTTGTTGCCCGGGTGGAACCGTTCATCCGCGCGCATCGAAATGCCGATGAGCTTCGTGGTGTGCTTGATGATCATGTTATAGTGGAGATGCGCCATCCGCAGCTGCGGCCCGCGAAGCCCCATCACGTGGCGATCCACAAAGGCGGGCGCAGAAAGATAGGAGGCGAACCAGCGGTACCGCATCAAGCCCTTCACGCACGACACGGGGGCTTTGCCGACCATGACGATCATGTCTTTCCAGTTGACAAGCCAGCGGTAGTAGTCATATATGGTGTCGCCCGCGCCGCGCCATTCTCTGTGCTTCAACAGGGCGGTATGCTCGCGGTACAGGTCGCCCAAGCCCTCCGGTTTCCCGAACATATCAACGGCATACGCCTTGATCTTTTCGGGCTCGATCTTGATAGCTTTCAGCTTTTTCAGCTTATCCTTGAACATGGCGCTTCGCCTCCCTTTCCCTTGCGATCTTTTTGATCTCCAGGCTCTCCACAAACGCCTGCACGCGCGTGCGAAGCTGCCCGGAGGAGGAAGCCGTATACTGCCGGTCCACGGACGCGGACGGCACGCCGTATTCCTCGTTCATGATGTGCGACGCGAGCGCGCGCTCATAGCCCCAGTATTCGCAGAATTTGATCTGCTCGTACAGTACGCCGTCGGCGTGGTATTCCTTTACGAGCCGTCTTACGGTGTCGCGGCGTTCCTGCACCTTTTCGTGGCTCATGTAGCGCGGGCATTGGCTCGTGACCATATAGTGCTTGCAGATCTGCGTCAAAATATCCTCGTTCGGGTCGATGTGGATCTCCTCCCTGCCGGGGATAGAACCGAAGCAGTAGCGGTCCGCCACGACCAGCGCGCCGCTTTCTTCGATCAGCTTCGTGAAATCGGGATCGTCCATTTCCGAACCGACCACCACGATCTTCGCGCGGTAATTCTTCTTTTCGTCCGGCTTTCGGGTCTTTAATTCCTCGGCGGTCTCGCGCAGCCTGTCAAGGATGAGCGACTTCGGACAGCAGTATGTAACCAAATTCAAAACGTGGTATTCATAGCCTGTGATACGCGGGTTTTCCTCCTTGCGGTAGCTGCCGATCTCCGTCATCAGGCGGCATACCTCGTTGTGTTCGGCAATGGCTTTCAAAAGTGCCTCGTCCGAAAAGTCCACGTTGTATTTTTCTGAAAGCGGACGGATGATCTTATCCCTCGCCTGCTTGACATAGTGCCGGACGGTGTGGGGCTCGATCTTAAAGGGGACATCCATGAAGCTCACAAAAAAGTTCGGGTTTTCCACAAGATGCAGCAGCTCAAAATGCTCCAAGGCGCGGTTCATCTCGGAGCAGGTCTCCGAGCCCAAAAGCGCGTCCAGAAAATTATAGCCGCCCTCGATGGCGCGTTCCAAAAGCGCCTTGGAATACCCGCAGAGGAAGTTGCTCATGTAATAGGTCGCGATGTCCAAAGAGCCCGTCCGCGGGGCACGAAGCCGCACGGAAAAACAGCCCGGGCAGTTGAGCAGCACCTCCGGGATGTGGTAACAGGTGTAGCCGAGTGCGAGCTTTCCCTGCGCCTTTGCCTCCCGGACAAGCTCGTTATTCGCTTCCTGCAGCAGATTTTCAAACTCGTAAAGATATTTCAGATCTTTCATAGGAACTCCTTTGAATAAGCAGCTTAAATGATCTCCATCTTCCGAAGTGCTTCGGCGACGCCCTTCACAATGTTGGAATCGTCCGGAAGCTGCGTGATATTTTTGCCCTCGATATCATACACGGCAAGGTTGGGGTCCGAAAGGATATAAGAAAGCACCGGGATGTCGCCGGTATCGATGTACGAGATCACGTCCTCGCTCGGCAGGCGGTTTATAATCGCCCCGATCTTTTCATACATGACCAGCTCGTCGGCAACGCTCTTGATCGTCCCGATCACATGCGTGCCCTTTTTGCTCGCATCGCTGACCAAAAGCAGGTGGGTCACTTTTTCCATGACGCGGCGGTTGATCTGCTCGATGCCCGCCTCGCCGTCGATCACCACATAATCAAATTCCTCGGAAAGCAGGCTGATAACTTCCTTTAAGTACGAGTTGATCTTGCAGTAGCAGCCTGCGCTTTCGGGCCGGCCAACGGCGATAAAGGCAAAACCGTCGGTTTCGACCAGCGCGTCAAAGATCTTATACCGCGCGTCGCCGAGCAGCTCGATGGCAGCTTTCGTATTGCCGTCCTCGACGGTGGAAACGATCTCCTTGCGGATGTCGTCGATCGTCGTCTGCACATCGATGCCCAGCGCCGTGGAAAGGCCGACGGCCGGGTCGGCGTCGATCGCCAGGATCTTTTTGTCGGGATAGTTTTCCGTAAGCAGCTTTACGATGGTTGCGGATACAGACGTTTTGCCCACGCCGCCTTTGCCCGCGACAGCGATGATTTTTGCATGGTCGTTCATCAAGTCCTCATCCTCTTGTTAAAAAAATAACTAAGAAACAGTATAGCAAATTTTGTCGTATATTTCAAGCAAAACCGCAGCAAAACCGGCGGCTGCCCGCATTTTCCCGCAAAAGAACGCCCCGCCCGGGGATTAAAAAATTCCGGGCGGGGTACTGCCGCGTGCCTGCGGCTTTATTTTTTCTGTTTTTTCCGCTTGATCGCGGCACGCTCGATCGCCTTGACGATCTCTACAAGCGGCACGATGGCAAACGCGAGTGCCACAGCGATGACGTATTCGAGCAGGCTGATGTGCTCGAACTCAAACGCCTCGCTCAAGAACGGGATATAGATGACCGCAGTGGTCGTCACGAAAGAGGCGAGCGTCGAGAGCGCCAGATATTTGTTGTGGCTGCCGTGCACACCCATGGAGAAGATCGAACCGCGCTGCGAGCGCATGTTCAAAGAGTGGAAGATCTCGCACAGCGACATCGTCAGGAACGCCATGGTCATGCCGTCGGGGCTGTCTACAATTTCCCATTTCCCCGCTTCAATGAAATGTCCGACGAAGTATGCCGCAAGGGTCAGCAGCGTAACCAAAAGGCCCTGATAGGCGATGTCGCCGCCCACGCCGCCTGCGAAAATGCCGTCGGTGGTCTTGCGCGGCGGGCGCTTCATGATGTCGCGCTCGCCCTTTTCCATGCTCAGCGCCAGCGCCGGGAAGGAGTCGGTCACGAGGTTGATCCACAGCAGGTGCACGGGTCGCAGAATCGTGAAGCCCAAGAGGTTCGCGAAGAAGATCGCCAGCACCTCGCTTAGGTTGGACGCGAGCAGGAACTGGATGGATTTGCGGATGTTGTCGTAAATGCGGCGGCCTTCGCCGACGGCGGAGACGATCGTCGCAAAGTTATCATCGGCAAGCACCATGTCCGCGACGTTTTTCGTCACGTCCGTGCCGGTGATGCCCATGCCCACGCCGATGTCCGCGCTCTTGATAGACGGCGCGTCGTTCACGCCGTCGCCCGTCATGGCGGTCACCATGCCGCGTGCGCGCCAGGCGTTGACGATACGCACCTTGTGCTCGGGCTGCACGCGCGCGTACACGGAATACTGCGTGACCTTTTCCTTGAATTCCTCGTCGGAAATATCGTTGAGCTCCGCGCCCGTGATGGCCTCGGACGCATCCTCGATGATCCCGAGCTCCTTCGCGATGGCGACGGCGGTGTCCTTATGGTCGCCGGTGATCATGATCGGGCGGATGCCCGCGCTGCGGCATTCCTCGATCGCCGCCTTGACCTCCGGGCGCACGGGGTCGATCATGCCCGTAAGCCCCACAAAGGTCAGGTCGTGCTCGATCGCCTCGGGGCTTTGATCCTCGGGCACGGCCGAATGCGTCCGGAACGCCCCGGCAAGCACGCGCAGCGCACGGTCGGCAAACGCCTTGTTGGCGGCGAGCACCGCTTCGCGGTCTGCTTCAGTCATGGGGACGGATTCGCCGTTCTTAAAGATGTGCGTGCAATGCCCCAGCACCACGTCGGGCGCGCCTTTGGTAAACTGCAATACACCGTCGGCGGTCTTGTGGATGGTAGACATCATTTTGCGCGAAGAATCGAACGGCGCTTCGCCCACGCGCGGGGCGGCGGCAAGCAGGTCGTTCTTATTCATGCCCAGCGTCATGGCGTACGCCACGAGCGCCGCCTCGGTCGGTTCGCCCACAAGGTTGCCTTCGTGGTCGACGTTGACGTCGGTACAAAGCGCCATGCACTGCGCCAGCAGCTTTTCGTCATCGCCGTAGTGCTCGACCACGGTCATTTTGTTCTGCGTGAGCGTGCCCGTCTTATCCGAGCAGATGATCTGCGCACAGCCGAGCGTTTCGACGGCGGTCAGTTTGCGGATGATGGCGTTCTTCTTCGACATGTTCGTCACGCCGATGGAAAGCACCACCGTCACCACCGCCGCAAGCCCCTCAGGGATGGCGGCGACCGCCAGCGACACGGCGATCATAAAGGAATTCAGTAGGAAGTCGAAGTCCGGCACCCCGCCCGTCACATAGCGGCGGACGATGTCGAACACGAACATGAACACGCAGATGCCGAGAACGATGTAGCTCAGGATCTTGGAGAGCTGGGCAAGCTTCAGCTGTAAGGGCGTGCGGGATTCCTGCGCCGCTGACAACGCGCCCGCGATCTTGCCCATTTCGGTGTCCATGCCGGTGGCGGTTACGACCGCGCGCCCGCGCCCGTACACGACCGAAGAACCCATGTACATCATGTTTTTGCGGTCGCCCAGCGGCACGTCCTTCCGGTCGCCGAGCCCAAGGGCGCCTATCACCTTATTGACCGGCACGGACTCGCCCGTCAGCGCCGCCTCCTCGATCTTGAGGCTCGCACATTCAAAAATACGCGCGTCCGCGGGAACGGCGTCGCCCGCTTCAAGCAGGATCACATCGCCCACGACCAGCTCCGCGCTCGGGATCTGCTTGACCTCGCCGTTGCGCAGGACCTTGGAGGTCGCCGCCGCCATTTGCTGCAGCGCCTCGATCGCCTTTTCGGCCTTGCTCTCCTGATAGACGCCTAACACCGCGTTGATGATGACCACCGCGAGGATGATGATGACGTCTGTGGGGAACTCGCTTTCCATTGCCGCCGTGATCCCGGAGACCACCGCCGCCGCGATGAGGATGATGATCATCGGGTCGGCAAACTGCTCTAAGAACCTGCGGGCAAGCGATTTCTTTTTCCCCTCCTGCAGCTTGTTCTCACCGTTTTCGGCAAGACGTTTTTCCGCTTCGGCACGTGAAAGGCCCTGTTGGGAGCTTTGTACCGCGTCAAAGACCTCCTGCGGGGACTGCAAATAGGATTGCATACTGTCGCCTCCTGAAATTTGTTATATGAAAAAAGACCTTCAGGCAAACGCACAACGTTGCCGAAGGTCTTGCTACCTGCAAAAACCAGGCTCGCCGGCCAGCCGAAAACGGCAAGATGTTGACCGGCGGGTTTCGGCAAAGAGGCAAAGACCTTTGCCGGAAAGCTACTCCCCTTCTGAGGGCTTTTTTCTGCCTTCATTATACCACTAAATCAACACTTGTCAAGTATTTTTATCCGCCCTGCTCAAAAGAACGCGGGCAGTTCTTTTTCCTTAAATACGTTATATTTATAGTTTGCGCGCATAAATTCCAAGATCGTTTCGGGCGCGATGCATTTTTCGAGCCGCTTGCGCTCGAGCGGCCAAAACAGCATAAACACGGCCGCCGCCGCTGCGTCGAGCAGCAGCTCCAAGCCGATCCCCGAGGCCGCGTAGAACAAACTGCGTACTTTATACACCGCGCGGCACGCCTCCATGAATTCCGCTTCGTTCTCCACATGGCACAGGGTGATCTCCGCCGTCGCGCCGTGTGCAAAAAGCGTAAACACATGGTAATACACCGGCCGCCCGCGCGGACTGTCCCATACGCCTTCGTTTTTTACGACCAGTTCGGTTTCGGGCGTGCAGCCGGTCACACGATAGGTGCAGGTGACCGCCGCCGCGAAGTGGTTCGGATAGAGCCAGGCGCCGCCCGTGCACCGCTCCAGCACCGCCTGCGGCACCGGGGAGTGCGCCAAGAATACCAGCGTACAGTCGGTCGTTTCTCCGATATCGACCAAAACGTCCGCGCCGTGCGCGCAAGCCACCTCGGCGCCGTCGCAGAAAATGCGCGCCAGCCCCTCGGCGCGGTTGTAAAGCCGGATCTGCATGCCGTCCCCCCTTTTTTACCGCCTACTGCGTATCGGTGTCTGCCGTGCGCAGGTATATATATCTATGTATACCCGCATTCTCGAGGTTTGATACATCCGTACCCTCCTCGAGCACGGGCAGGAACCCTTCGGTGCGGTAGTTTTCCGAAAGCCGCGCCTCCAGCGCCGCCGCCGCGGCGGAAAGGAACGAAGCCTCGTCCATGTCGGCAAAATAGGCTGTGCTCCCCAGCATCGCGCCGTCTGTAAGCCCCGTGCGCGTGAGCGTGACCGCCGCCATATCCGCCGCAGAATCAAAGATCCCGCCGCCGTAAGCAGCCGTATCGCCGAACAGCGCCGCCGACAGCGGCATGGCGACCGCCAAAGGCACATCCCCCACCTGTGCTTTGGCACGCTCGATGAAGCTTTGCAGGATCGCGTTGCGGCTGTAAGTGCTTTCCGTTTCCCCGGGATACGTTGCGCGCGCGGCAAGGTCGCCTGTCGGGAACTGCACACTGTCGAGCAGTATTACATCCGCGCCGAAATCGACTGCGCTCCTGATCACGCCGAGCAAATAGAGCTGTGCCGTCTCGGAATAGGGGTTGAGCCACGGCTGACCGCCGTTGCGGGCGCTGTCATCCAGCCAAACGGTCGTACCGTCCGCATCGGTCACCGCCGCTTCGGGAAGCTGCGAAGCCGCAAGCGGATCTTTAAAGCAATGGATGCGTGCAATGATCCTGTAGCCCTGCGCTTTGAGCCTTGCTACCGTGTCCGCTGCTGCCGCGTTTGCCGCTGAAGCGCCAAGCTCTCCCGCTGTGTCTGCACCCGTATCAGTGCAAAGCTCGCCGGATTCATTTTTGTAATCCAAAAGCACCGCATTTGCACCGCTTTCCGAAAGCTGCCCGAAAAACAGATCGAACGCAATGCCGCCGCCGAGCTCATCGGCGGTGATATACTGCGCGCGGTAATCGCCGTCGAAGCTGACCGCCGTGTCACTGCCGTCGTCAATGGGACGCTCATACAGCGAGATGGCGACAAACGTCACCGCAAAGACCACCACGAACACCGCAACGAGCGCCACGGCGTATGCGACGTTGGCGTGCCGTTCCTTTTCGCGGCGCGCACGGCTTTCCCCGATGGCGTAGGTTGTACCCGTGCGCCGGCTCGGATAGTTTTTGGAAAACGGATAATAGCTTTTTTTCCGAGGCTTTACATCCCGGTTTTTGAACATGGCTCTTTCCCTTTCAAACGCCGAGGCCCGTGCCCGTAAGCCCCGTAAACGCGAGCGCGAGAATAGACACATAAATAAACACGGCAGGCGTGCCCTTAAAGCTTTTCGGGATCTGCTCGTTTTTGTCAAGCGCGCGCAGACCGAAGTTGATAAGCAGTACGGCGATGACAAAGGCAAAGCCCGCGCCGATCCCTGCACCGATCGCCTCAAACACGCCGAACGCCGCACGATAGTTGATGAACGGAACGGCAAGCACCAGCGTGTTGAATGCCGCAACGCCGAGCCGCCGCACAGTGCGCGGCTTTGCGCGAAAGAAAAGCAGCACGGCAAACAGTGTGACAAGATACAGCACGACGAGCACGCCGACGAACAGGAGCGCGTGCCAGAACACATTGCTGTTGCGCACGGCGGCGTTTTGCTCTAAAAGTACACAGATAAGCGATCCGAGCGTCGAAAAATACATAATGAAGATGGTCAGCGGGAAAAGCTGTTTGGGCTTTGCCGCCATACGGATCGCTTCATCCGCCCCGTAGCCGCCCGAAAAGATCAGGTTTTGGAACAGGCAGGCATACAGCGCCGCCGAGAAAAGGCTGCCTAAAATACTCATGACGTTTCCCCGCCTTTCGGATCCTCCGCGCCGCCGGATGCGGGCGTTTGTGCGTTGTCCGCCTTATCCGCGTTGTCGGGCATCTCGTATTTTTCGCGGTATGCGTCGAGCTCCGTCAAAATCTCGTCGAATTCCGACAGATAATCCACCGGTTCGGCACGGCGCGCCCGCTGCGGCGGCTGCTCGGCAGCACCGGCTTTCGGCGCGTCCAACGGCGCCTGCGCCGCTTTTGCCGCCTTGCCGTGCGGCGCTTTTTCGGGCTTCGCCCGCTTTTTCGTTTTCTTTTCTGCCTTTTTCGTCTTCCGCGCGGTCATTTCCGACACCGCGGCATCCGGCGCTTGTGCAGGCAGCCCCGAAACAGGCGCATCCTGCTTTTTGCGCCGTTTTTCCGTCCTGCCGCGCGGGGCGGATACGGGGGATTCCTCCTCATCATAGGGGTTGAAATCCGTATCCAGCAAATTGCGCAGCTTTCCGACGTGCGACTGCGAGATCTCGCGCATATCAAACGCCTGCTCGGGGTGTGCATCGGGATGGCGGTGCAAGATCAGCGCCTTAACGCCCGCCGCAAGGAAGCCCAGCAGCAAAAGCCCGCCGAACGGGTACAAAAAGCCCGGCAGCTGCACGGGAAGCTTTAAATCGACGGAATAGATCGTCCCGCTGCCCAAAATCTCGCGCACTGTGCCGACCAGCAGCACCACCAGCGCATAGCCCGCACTCGCGGAGACCGCGTCCACAAACGTTTTGCCGAAGGGATTTTTCACCGCGAACCGCTCGCAGTGCAGCGCCACCAAGGAATTGACGGCGAGCAGCGGCAGGAAAATGCCTGCATTCTGCGTCTCGTTGGGCGCAAAACGCTCAAAGAGCATGAAGATCGGGATATTGATCAGCACCCCGAGCACCGCATATGCAGCAACGCGGAAATAGCTTTTGATGTGCTTTAAAGCCAGACACGCGAGCAGCTCGATGATGACCAGCTCCGCACATGAAACGACCGCCAGAATGATCGCGGATTTCAAGGACACCGCCATAGCCGCGACAGGCGCGAGCCCGATCGCTTCAAACAGAACAGGGTTTTTTACGACGGCGCTGTCACGGATCCCTTTGAGCAGTTCTTTCCCACGGTCATGCATCCGCAGCACCTCCCTTATCCGGCAGCGCCGTTTCCGTCTCGGAACGATCCTTGCGCCGCCTGTGCGCCTGCAAGCGCCGCGCAAACCCTGCGTCGGGCAGCCGGTTGAACACGCCCGAAAGCGCCTGTGTGAGCAGCACGGCGAACATCACGCCTTCCTCGAACGCGCCGAACCGGCGGAACAGCATGCAGAACACGCCGCCGCAGATCCCGTAAACGAGCCTGCCGTAAAAGGTCTTCGGCAAAAACGGCTCCTCCGACAAAAGGAACAGCGCCCCGAACACCAGCATCCCGCCGCACAGCTCCATGGCGACGGACTGTCCGCGCCCGGCTGTGGTGCGCGGGAACAGCAGCGCAAATATCGCCGCTGCCGCCAAAAATCCGACGGCGGCCGTAAACTGCTTCGGGCGGCGCAGCAGCAAATAGAGCAGCGCGCCGAACAGCGCGACCATGCAGCCCGTGCCCATCGCGCCCGCATGCGCGCCAAGCAGAATATCCAAATAATTTGCAAGCTCGCCGCCCACAGACGCGCGGTTTTGCAGCATTTGCGTCAACGATACGCCTTCCGTAAACGCGGAGCTGCCGAATACCGGTGCGCTCTCCCCCGCCGCGGGCAGCGCCGGGTAGGCGAACACATACTGCGGCAGACAGACCGTTACAAAGGCAAGCCCCGCCGCCGCAGGAGAAAACAGGAGACTGCGCGCCGTACCGAACGGCAGCTTCGCCGCAAGGATAGCAAACGAAACGGCGAGCACCACAAGCCACGCGGGCGAGGAGGCAGGCAGACAAAGCGCCACGGTCGCGCCGGTGACCACGGCTGAAAGGTCGCGCAGCGTCGGATGCTGTCCCAGAATCTTCATGCCGAGCCCCTCGCACACCGCGGCGGTCAGCACCGCGATGCACACAAGCCACAGCGCGCGCGAGCCGTAATAATACCACGCCATGACTGTCGGCGCGAACAACATGACCAGGCGGTCGAGCATCTGCTTTTGCGTCGTGCGAATCTCCGCCTTCATTTCGGAGGTAAACAGACGGCCGTCTGTCGGGTTCTGCATTTCCTGACGCAAAAAAACCACCTCGTTTTCCATAAATTTTGCATTGCAAAACCCGGGGCTTTGCAATAGGATGAATTAGGTGACCGCTGTCTCTTCCGCGGTCTCGCAAAAAGCGGCAGCGCCCTCGGGCGATATGCCGCGCAAAGGGGGCTTTACCGAATGGAACTGCATAAAACATCCGCCGCGGTCCTGCTCGCCGCGCTCACGCGTGAGGAGCTTTCCGCCTATCGCCTTTCGTTTGACGAGCTCGCCGCCGACAGCGCGCAGACCGCGCGCGTTGTGCGCGAGATCCTGCTTTGTGCGCGGCGCACGCTCGACTTCTTCGTCCCCGCGAGGGGGAGACTGCGCATCGACGTGCTGCCCGAGCCCGGCGGCGGCTGTATCTTTCTGTTTACCGCGCGCAAAACGCGGCTGCGCGTGCTGCACACGGGGCGCTCGCTGCTGTTCTGCACGCAGGACGCCGACGCGTTTTTAGACCTGCTAAAGTTGCTTTCCCGCCCGCCGCTTTGCCGTGCGAAACAGACGCTTTACCGCACAAGTACGGGCTTTGCC